>NZ_JBVJVK010000012.1:15388-199095 GCF_055603705.1 Actinosynnema sp. NPDC037264
CCGCTCCACCGCGATGGGGCAGCGTCCATTTGGTGTGTTGGTGGTTCGCCCGCCTCCCCCCCCCCCCCCCCCCCCCCCCCCCCCCCCCCCCCCCCCCCCACGTCCGCGCACCGTGCCCGACGGCCGAGTCGTCACGGCGCCACAGGCGTGCCATACCCTTGCTCCGGAGCGGCGGCGTGACCGGAGGAGTCGATGCTGGGATGACGGCTGAGCGACCGATGCCCACGCAGGACGACGTGCTCGGGTACTTCGACACGCTGTCGAACTGGGGGCGCTGGGGCGACGACGACGAGCTCGGCACGCTGAACCACATCACCGACGACGTCCGGCTGGCGGCGGCGCGGGCCGTGCGCCACGGCCGGGGCGTGTCGTGCGCGTGGGAGGTCGCCGTGCCGGAGGAGATGGAGCGGGCGACCACGACGTGCCCGTGCGCGGCCGACATGCCCGGCGCCGAGAACATGCCGGTGCCCGGTTTCCGCAACGACCGGCGGTGGGGCTTCTCCTTGGAGCGGCTCGGCCTCACGTTCCACGGCAACACCGTGACCCACGTCGACTCGCCGTGCCACCTCTTCTGGGACGGCACGATGTACAACGGGCGGTCGCACTCGTTGGTCGACCCCGCGACGGGATCGGCGTGGGCGGCTGTCACGGCGGCGGCGAACGGGATCGTCACGCGTGGCGTCCTGCTGGATGTCGCGAGGGTCCGCGATGTGCCGTGGCTGGAACCGGGGCAGGGCGTGTTCCCCGAGGACCTGGAGGAGGCCGAACGCCGGCAGGGCGTGCGGGTGCGGTCCGGCGACGCGGTGCTCCTGCGTACCGGCCATGGCCGCGCCCGGCACGAGGCCGGCCCGTCCGGCGGCTTCACGCAGGCCGGCTGGCACGCGTCCTGCCTGCCGTGGCTGCACGAACGCGGGGTCGCGCTGATCGGCGCCGACACCCCTCAGGACGTTCAGCCGTCGGGGTACGAGGACGTGTTGATGCCGGTGCACGCCGTGGGTCTCGTCGCGATGGGCCTGTGGTTGCTCGACAACTGCGACCTGGAGGCGTGCGCGACGACCGCCGCCGAGCTCGGCCAGTGGGACTTCCAGCTCGCGGTGGCGCCGGTTCGCTTCGCCGGCACGTCCGGCAGCCCGGTCAACCCGATCGCCACGTTCTGACCGCGAGACCCGCGGATCGCCTCGCCGTCGCCCGGCAGCCGGAGGTAGCGCGCACGTGGTGCGGGCGGCTTTGGAGAACGTCGACAGAAATGCGCGGCTCGCCTTGGTGGTTTCGGCATGTCGTGGCCTCGGCATGGGCCACTACGTTGGCGGGCATGGACAATGACGTTCGTCACGCCGCGCCGCGTGCCCGCTTCGATCGCCAGGGGCGGCGCCTGCTAGTGCTCGGCATCGGGGTCTTAGCCGTGCTCGTCTCCGCCACCGTGCTGGCCTTGAAGGACCTCGGCGCGGTGATGGTGCACTTCGTGGCCCAGGGGACGCCGGTCTGGGCGCTGGGCCTGTTCGTCTTCGCCGTGTGCGCGGGCATCGCGAAGATCGTGGCCTCGTTCAGCGAACCCATGGGCCGCGTCGTGCGGATAGTCGAACTCCGCCGGGCGGCCGGCGACGATCCCGGCCGCGACGACTGAGCCGCGCGCCCGTGCGGCGGGTCATCGCCGCGGCTGGAAGTAGCGCTTCGTGATGTGGTTGCCGACGGCCGTGCCGAGCGCGGTGCCGTCGACGTCCGCGGACCGGAAGTGGATGCCTGCCCAGATGCGGGCTCCGACGACCTCGGCGGTCGCCTGCGAGAAGCTGTCGAAGTGCCGCGTGGTGCCGCTGTCGACGCTGAACGCGCTGAAGGGGACGCGGTCCCGGCCGAAGAAGTGCGCGTACGCCGTCATCTGCGCGGCCGTGCGGCACGTGTGGCCGGAGGGGTAGTCGGGGTTCGGCGGGGTCGTCACCAGCGGGGTCCAGCCGGGGTCGGCCGCGGTGGCGGGGTTGCCGTCGGTGTCGGCGGACCGGATGGCGGTGATCGGCCGCCAGAAGTGCCAGAACTCCTTGTCGTTCGCGCACGCGATCGCGCCGTCCGCGCCCGTGACGTCCGCCAGCGCGTAGAAGCGCGCGGTCTCCAGGACGTCGAGTCGTTGGGTGACGGCGAGGTCCCGCTTCATCCCCCAGCTGACGGAACGTCGGTCGTGCCACCAGAGCGCCGCGTCGGTCTGGTCCGCGGTGCGGGCGGTGCTCGTCGCCGAGCCCAACCGCTTGACCTCGTCGAAATCGCGGGCGTACGCGTGGCTCGTGACCGCCGGCGGCCCCGGGGTGCGGAACATGGTCGCGTCCGGAACGGCGAACGGCTTCAGGAAACCCACCCAGGCTCCCGTGTTCTCGAAGCCAGGGGGAGTGGGGCGGTACTGGCCCGGCTCCGTGCCGACGGTCCAGGGCCGGGGGTCGAAGGCGCCGTCGTCCTGCCGTGCCGTGATCATCGCGGCGGCGGCCTGTGCGCCGACCCGGATGCCGTCGCGCTTCGCCGGTCCCTCGGGGATGCCGGCGAGCCACTGGTGGTACTGCGTGCGCAGCCTTTCCCGCTGTGCCGGGAAGATCGCGTCCAGCACCCGGTAGGCGGCCGTGCCGACGGCGGCGTCCGTCGACTCGCGCCCGTTGGCCCGCGGTGCGACGAGGTAGGGCTCGTACGGCGTGCCGGCGATCGCGTTCACCGCGTCGTAGACGGCGCCGCTGACCATCGCGAAACCGCGTCCGGCGACCTGTGGCGGCGACTGCTGCGCGACGTCCCAGATGGCGGTCTGCGCGTTGAGGTCCCAGACGACGACCGCGTTCGGTGACGCGTTCGCCTCGGCGACGGCCGGCGGCGCGAGGGCGAGCGACGCCGTCAGGGCAAGAACCGCGTGAACCGCCGTGCGGCGCGTCATGACCATCGTCAACCCCGGCTGTATCCCTAGCGCATCGACACGACTACGCAACGTATCGCCAGGTGTCGGGCAGGCGCAACACCCAGCCGCCGCCGCAGGCGGGTTCGGGTCGATCTCATCCATGACCTGCGGTTTTCCCCTGGAGGTCGGCCGGAGGTCGGAGGTCACCTGTTCGTGTGGTCCACGCGCCGTGCGGGGCCGTGCAAAGGAAAACCCCGGCTCGGCCACCGACGTCTCGTGGACGGAGGTGGCCGAACCGGGGTCCCGGGTGTGCGGTCAGGCGGCCGCCGGGCCCCGGTAGGTGGCGCTGCCGAAGGCGAGCATCGGGTAGCCGACGAACCCGAACAGCCAGAGGCCGACGACGCCGAACCCGCTGCCCTTGCCGAACGACTTCGCCATGTCGATCGCGACGAGCAGCGAGATGACGATGTTGACGACCGGGATGAAGAACAGGATCAGCCACCAGCCGGGACGGCCCACGATCTTCAGCTGCACGTAGATGTTGTAGAGCGGGATGATCGCCGCCCACCCGGGCTTGCCCGCCTTCGCGAAGACCTTCCACATGGCCACGATCAGGAAGAGGCCGATCACCGCGCCGATGACGGCGGGGATGACGAGGGCGGACGAGTCGGTCTGGTTCACCGCGTGATTCCTTCCGGCAACCGGCGGAGGTGCGGGCGCTGATCGCACGCATCGGGGTTCCCCCAGCCGGTCGTGGCGCGGAACGTTCCCAGTCGGCGGGCGCGAACGCACCGGTGTTGGCCGATTCGTGAGCCGTTCGAGATCAATCCAGTGCTCGGGCCCGCCGGGTCGCCGGGCCGCCGGTGTCCGGCCATCAAACGGGTGATGACGGCCGGAGGTGCTGCGGTCGAACAGCCGGGGTGCCATGTTGAGAGGTGGCGTAGTGGCGTGCACTCTCGCGGGAGGCGCGATGCGGCGGACAACGGTCGTCCTGCTGTCGGTGACGGGCCTGCTCGCGGGGTGCCTCGGCCAGGCGCGGGACGAGGACCCGGCCCGCAACGCCGACGCCAGGGAAGTCACGTTGACGATCACGGCCAACGCGGTGGCGGGCGGGAAGAACGCGCGCGGCGCGGACTGGATCGCGAACTGGGTGATCCCCAGGTTCACCGAGGCGCAGAAGGCCAAGGGCGTGGACGCCACGGTCCGCTTCGAGCAGAACGGCGCCGGCGACGAGGACTTCAAGACGAAGGTCGCGCTGGACCTCAAGACCGGCGGCGGCGGTGACGTCGTCGAGTTGGACGGCATCTGGCTCGGTGAGTTCGCCCAGGCCGGTCTGGTCGAGCCGCTGGACGACGTCGTCGGCGGGGACGAGGTCGACTCGTGGGACGGCTGGCGGCAGATCCCCGCCGCCGTGCAGGGCCTCGGCGAGTTCGACGGCCGGCGCTACGGCGTGCCGATGGGCACCGACGGCCGGGTGCTGTTCTACAACAAGAAGCTGTTCGCGCAGGCCGGCCTGCCCACCGACTGGCAGCCGCGCAGCTGGGACGACGTCCTCGACACCGCCGCGAAGCTCAAGTCGCTGCCCGGGGTCTGGCCGCTGCAGCTCAACGCCGGCACCGCGATGGGCGAGGCCACCACGATGCAGGGCGTGCTGCCCGCGTTGGTGGGCACCGGCACGGCCGTGCACGAGGACGGCAAGTGGCAGGGCGCCACGGCCGGCGTCAAGGACGTCCTCTCGCTCTACCAGCGCGTCTACCGGGACGGGCTCGGCGACCCGATCCTCCAGCAGGAGGCGAAGGGCCGTGACCGGTCTTTCGCGCTGTTCGCCGAGAACAAGATCGGCATCCTGATGGAGAGCGACTACTTCTGGCGCTCGGTGGTCGAGCCGCGCGTCGGCGTCGCCAAGATGGCCGACCGCGACACGGCCGTCGGGTGGGCGCTGATCCCCGCCCGCGTGCCCGGCGCCGGGGTCGGCGGCCAGGACTTCGTCAGCATGTCCGGTGGCGGCGTGCGGGTGGTCAACCCGAACACGCCGTACCCGCGGCAGGCGTGGGAGCTCATGGAGTTCCTCAACTCGGCCGAGGCGGTCAAGTCGGCGTTGGCGGGCGCCGCGCAGGTCACCCAGCGCACCGACGTGAACGACGAGGTGCTGGCGGGCGACCCGATGCTGGCCTTCATCGCCGAACGCGTGCTGCCGATCACCCGCTACCGGCCCGGCCTGGCGGACTACCCGAAGGTGTCGGCGGCGTTGCGGCAGGCGACCGCCGACGTGGTGGCGGGCAAGAGCCCGGAGGACGCCGCGAGGTCCTACCACGACGCGCTGGTCGAGGCGGTCGGCGAGGACGCCGTTGCGGGCGGCTGAGGACCGCGACCCGGCGGGGCTCGGCACGACGCGGGCGATCGGGTTCCTCGCGCCGGCGCTGCTGCTGATCGGCCTGTTCCTGGTGTTCCCGGCGCTGTGGACGCTCTACATCGGGATCACCGACTACCAGCTGACCGGACCGGCCGCGGCCGAGCCGAGCGTGGTCGGCCTGGACAACTTCGCCACCGCGCTGGCCGACCCGCTGTTCGCCAACTCGCTCTGGCTGACCGCGCTGTTCGTGCTCGGCTCCGCGCTCGTCGGGCAGAACGCGCTCGGCTTCGCGCTCGCCTGGCTCCTGCGCCGGGTGCGGCCGCGGCTGCGGCGCGTCGTCGAGGCCTTCGTGCTGCTGGCGTGGATCCTGCCCGGTCCCGTCGTCGCCTACCTGTGGTTCGCCGTGCTGAGCCGGGACGGCGGCACGCTCGGCCTGCTCCTCGGCCAACCGGGGACGGCGTGGCTGGTCGAGTACCCGATGGCGAGCCTGATCGTGTTCAACACCTGGCGCGGCACGGCGTTCTCCATGCTGCTGTACAACTCCGCGCTGCGAGCCGTGCCGCCGTCGCACCTGGAGACCGCCCGGCTGGCCGGCGCGGGCGGCTGGCAGACCGTGCGCGACGTGGTGTTCCCGCACATCCGCGCGCACGTGCTGACCAACACGCTGCTGATCAGCCTGTGGACGGCCAACGACTTCACGCCGTTCCTGCTCACCGCGGGCGGCCCGAACCACGAGTCGGAGGTGCTGCCCGTGCTGATCTACCGGCAGGCGTTGGAGAGCGGCCGGCTCGGGTACGCGTCGGCGATGTCGTTGCTGCTGCTGGTCGGGAACCTGGCGGTGGCGCTGGTGTACCTGCGGCTGTTGCGCAGGCGCGCGTGACACCGGGGTCGGTGGTGCGCCGGATCGGCTTCCACGTGCTGATCGCGGTGGTGCTGGCGTTCTTCGCGGTGCCGATGCTGTGGCTGGCCGGCGCGCCGTTCGACACGCGGCCGGGCTTCGGCATCCGCTGGCCGGAGTGGACGTCGGCGAACGTCATCGCCACCCTCGGCCACCCGTACGTGGTGCGGTCGCTGGTCAACTCGCTGGTGCTGTGCCTGGTGGCGACCGCGGTGACGACGGCGTTCGCCGCCTTGGCCGCCTACGCGCTCTCCCGCGTGCGCATCCCCGGCCGGGACGTGCTGCTCTACGTGCTGCTGTTGCTGTCCAGCGTGGTCACGGGCACCGCGGCCATGGTGCCGCTGTTCGTGCTGATGCTGCAGCTCGGGCTCATCGACTCCCGCTTCGGCACGGCGCTGGTGATCGCGGGCGGCATGCTGCCCGCCGCCATCTTCATCCTGAAGGACTTCGTGGACTCCGTGCCGCGCTCGTACGAGGAGTCCGCGCGGGTGTTCGGCGCCTCGCCCCGGCAGGTGCTCGGGCACGTGGTGCTGCCGACCGCCAGGCCGGGGCTGGCGATGATCCTGGTGTGGTCGTTCGTCAACGCGTGGGGCAACTTCCTGCTGCCGTTCCTGCTGCTGCGCGACGTCGGCAAGCAGCCGGCCGCGGTGCTGATCCGGACGTTGCAGGACGAGGGCGGCAGCGCCAACCTGACCGTGATCCCGGTGTTCTCGCTGCTGTACTCCATCCCGGTCGTGCTGCTGTACCTGGTCGTCGACAAGCGCTACGGGTTCCGATTCCACGGGGGGATCAAGAGCTGATGGCGGGCATCGACATCACCGGTCTGTCCACTGTGTACCCGAACGGGGTGCGCGCGGTGGACGGCCTCGACCTGGGCGTCGTGGACGGCGAGCTGTTCGCGCTGCTCGGACCGTCCGGCTGCGGCAAGACCACGTTGCTGCGCACGATCGCCGGCCTCGAGCTGCCCTCGGCGGGCGCCATCGCGATCGGGTCGCGCGACGTGACCCGCCTGCCACCCGGCGGGCGCGGGGTGGCGATGGTGTTCCAGGACTACGCGTTGTTCCCGCACATGACGGTGGCGGAGAACATCGCCTACCCGCTGCGCGTGCGCCGTGCGCCCAAAGCGCGGCAACGGGAAGCGGCGGTCGAGGTGGCCGAGGGCCTGAGCCTGTCCGCGCTGCTCGACCGCAGGCCCGGTCAGCTGTCCGGCGGTCAGCAGCAGCGGGCGGCGCTGGGGCGGGCCGTCGCCGCGGGCGCCGACGTCCTGCTGCTGGACGAGCCGCTGTCCAACCTGGACGCCCGGTTGCGGCTGGAGGCCAGGACGTTCCTCAAGCGGTTGCAGCACGAGCTGGCGCTCACGACCGTCTTCGTGACCCACGACCAGGCCGAGGCGCTGGCGCTGGCCGACCGGATCGCGGTGATGGAGGCGGGCCGGATCCGCCAGCTGGGCACGCCGCGCGAGGTGTTCCAACGGCCCGCCGACACGTTCGTCGCGAACTTCATCGGCTCCACCCCGATGAACCTGATCGGGGCCCGGACCCGCGACGGTCACGTCGAGTGCGCCGGGACCAGGCTGCCGGGCCCGCCGGGACTGGCCGACGGCACCCCCGTCGTGGTGGGCGTGCGGCCCGAGTACCTGGCGCCGGCCGGCGAGGGCATCACGGGCCGGGTGTCCACGGTCGAGAACCTGGGTGTCTCGTCATTGGTGACCCTCGACTGCCCGGACGGCACGCTGATCAGCCTCACCGTGCCGGAGCAGGAGGAGCCCACCCTCGGCACGTCCCTCACCGTCGCCGCCGCGCCCGGCAGGCTGCTGTACTACGGCGCGGACGACGGCCGCCTGCTGGGCGGCTGACCGGTCCGAGGGAGCGCACCTCGCGCGACGTGGTTCCGGACCGCGCAAGGCACGCCGCCGGCGTGGCGGAACGTCGCTACACTCGGTGATCTTCCGGCGGAGGGTGTCCGATGTTCGAGTTGGTGGCGAAGCTCGCGGAGATCTTGTCGTCACACTGGGTGCGGTTCCTCGACGGTCGGCGGTCCGGGCGCGACGCCGAGGTCGCGGCGCACGTCGTCGGCGTGGTGCTCGCCCTCCAGGACCTGTGTGTGCGCGGCGAGCGGCTGCTCGTGCTCGCCGAGGAGCTGGCCGGCGACTCGCCCGGGCCGCGGACCTCGGCGGAGTTCGAGGGCGTGCTGGCCGAGCAGGTGCGCGAGGTCGGGGCGCTGCGGCTGCGGCTGTCGGACGCGAAGCCGCTGCTGGCCACCGTCGACCCGCTGTTCTACCCGGAGCTCGCCCCGGTCGTGGACCAGAAGTCCGGTCTGCTGACGCGGTGGACCAGGCAGGCGTCGCTGAGCGCGTTCTCCACCACGACGTTGTTCTTCCTGCCGTCGCGCGACGTGGCGAACCTGGTCGAGGAGGCGGGCGCGGGAGCCGAACTCGACCGCGGCCCGTACGCGCACGCCGTGGCCGAGGGCGTGCGCGCGGTCCGGGCGCGGGAGCTGCGGGACCTGCGCACCGCCGCCGCCAAGGGCGCCGGGATCCACGCCGAGATCGCCACCGCACGGGCGGGCCTGGCCCGCACCAAGGACTTCTGCGCGACGTTGCTCCGGGCGACCGAGGCCGCCGTGGGCCCGGAGGCCATGACGCGGCTGCGGCGCGAACTGCTCCCCTGACCGATCGGGTCAGCGGTGGTGCCGCAGCGCCCGGACCAGCTCCGGGTCGCGCGGGTAGCCCATCGTGGCGAACGCGATGCCGCCGATGTCGGTGGCCAGGACCGTCGTCCGCGCGAAACCCAGCAGCACGGCCAACCGGTCGACGTTGAACATCATCCGCTGGAACAGGCCGGTGCGCCGGAGGGGTTCGTCGAGGCGGACCTCGTCCACGCTCAGCTCGACCCGGTTCGACCAGCTGAACTGGAGCAGCGCGGTGGCGGCGCCCTCGCGCAGGACGAGGTCGACGCTGCCGGTCCCGCCGGGGTACAGCACGAGGTCGGCGCGCGCCCCGTCGAGCCGGTGCAGCAGCGTCGCGGCGAACCGGGAGGGGCTGATCGGCGCCCACGCGCGCCACGTCGCCACGAACTCGTCGTCCAGGCCCACGACGGTCAACCCGGGCTCCAGCCGGCGGAAGGCCGCGATGTCGACGGGTTCGGCGGCGTGGTCGGGTCGCCCGGCCGGCGTCACCGAGATCCGAGCCGCGTCGGCCACCAGTTCGTCCCACAGCGGGTCGGGGCGGAACGGCGGGAACGGCAGGTCGCCGCCGAGCGCCTCCCAGGCGCGCCGCCACCACGCCACCGCGCGCACGGGCCGCATCCCGACGAGCGTGGCCGCGACGACTTGGCACCGCACCAGCACCAGCGACGCGCCGACCGCGACCAGCTCGATCGAACCCGGCCGCTCGCTCGTCAGGGCCGCGTGCTCGGCGGCGTGCTCCATCTCGGAGTAGGCCACGACGTGGGGCGCGTCGGCGATCCGGTACTCGATGGCCGAGTCCAGCACGGCCCCGGTGCCCACCGGCTGGAACACGACGTCGTCCGGGGTGAGGATCAACGGCCACACGCCGTGCTCGTCGCCCATCACGAACTCCACGGCGGGGTCGCCGTCGGGCGCGCGGATGTCGCGGCACCGGCGGACCGCGTCGGCGTCGATCAGGACCGCGTCGTCGAGGGCGGGCACGTGCACGCGGACGCCGTTCGCGACGGCGGTCACCCGGAGGCCGGGCAGGTGTTCGAGCGCGCGGATGACGTCCGTGACGTCCATGCGGCCTCCGATCGTCGGCTGCGGCCATTGTCCACGCACGCGCAACGCAAGAACGCCGATCTCTCCGAGCGGCGGTTGTCGTGGGCCGGCCGGATTGCGGCGTGGTGCGCTCGGCGGCGTTTGCGCCGGTGCCCGGCGTCAGCGGTCGATGGCGATGTCGACGGCGACCGGTGCGCCCGTCGCGTCCACGTCCAGGTGGACGGGGAAGAACCCGTCACCGATGGAGGTCATCGCCATCATGACGTCGGCGCCGCCGACCGCGAGGGTGGCGGCCTCGTGGTCGGCGGCCCGGACGGCCGCCATCACCTGCCAGTGGTGCGAGTGCGGGCGGAAGTCGAGGGCGAACCTGCGCTCCGGCTCGGACCTCTTGCGCTCCTCCAAGGCGACCGCCCGCCGGTACGCCTCCCGGATCGGGAGGGAGAGCCAGCCGTAGGCGTCGTCACCCGGCGTGCCGGTGCGACCCGCACCGAACTCGGTGGCGACCTCGTCCTCGTCCCCGCCCCAGAACACCACGTCGGCGAGGCCGTCCAGGGAATCGTCGTGGACCCAGGAGCCGAGCGCGTCCGCGTCGGCGAAGGCGAACCGGGCGTGGTCGATCCTGATCCGCGTGAGCGGGCGGCGCTCGGCCACCTCGCCGTCGCCGAGCTCGATGCGGATGCGGGCCCAGCCCCACTGCCCGCGCGTGGCCGCCACCCGCAGCGCCCGGTCGGTCGGCACGCCGCCGACCGGGACGACCGGCACACCGGTGACCAGGAAGTCCGGGTCGCCCGCCGCGATCGCGTGCCGCACCCGCTCGCGGTGCGGGATCCGGCGGGGGAACCGGTGCGGCGAAGCGCTGAGCCCGCGCGCACTGCAGTGCTCGTCGAACTTCGCGGCGAACCGCTCCGCCGCGTGCTCGGGGATGTCGTACAGCCGGCGACCGGACTGGTGGTCGAACGACCGCGCGGCGGCGTCCGCGTCGGGACCGACGACCTCGAAGTCGACCGCCGCGACCCCGCCGGGTCCGCCCACCTCGTCCGGGGAGCGGTCGCCGGACCACAGCCCCAGGTACCCGCCGTCCACCAGCACCAGCTGCCCGGACGGACAGGTCACCGAACCGAGCTCCACCTCGTGCACGGCGAGCAGTCTACGAACCGCGCGCGAGCACGTGCCGGTGGCCGGGTGCGAACCCGGTGTGCCGCGGCGGCTCGTCGGGCGGCGGTGCGGGTTCGGGCGGAGTTCTCGTTGGTGTGGTTCGGGTCGTGGGAAATTGGTGAGCCGAGGCGTTGGCCGGCCAGGCGTCGACCATGTAGAATAGCGGGAAAGTGTCGCGCGATCCGTTGTACGCGAACGATGTGGCCGCCGCGTTCGGAGCGGCACCGCGGAAGTCCTTGGCAGGCAAGCACTGGCCGTCGGGGCACGGCGTCCGGCTGGACGAGGTGGTCGACCTCGTGGCGTGAACGGCGGCACTGCACACCGGGCGAGGGCCGCTGCCCGTCGTGAACGTCCCGACGCGGTTCTCGGCGATCTGCGGGACGTGGCCGCTGGATCCCGCGTTGTCCTGGGGAGCTGACGGAGAGTCCACTGTGGAGGGTCTGGCGGGGCTGCGGTTCGACCGCGGCGTGATCCCGGTTCGGACGCCACGTCGTACCGCGAAGCAGGCAGACGCACGGCAAGAGAGGAAGACATGGCCAGTACCGAAGACCAGGTCCGAACCGAACCGGGTGCCGCCGACCGCGCCGCGATCGCGGCACTGCCCGTGAACCTGACATCGGCGTGGCAGGCGCACGACGCCGCCGCGTTCGCCGACCTCTTCATCGACGACGGCACGATGATCCTGCCGGGCCTGTACCGCAAGGGCAAAGAGGACATCCGCGCCTACATGGCCCAGGCCTTCCAGGGCGCGTACCGGGGCACCAGGGTCACCGGCGAGCCCATCCACCTCAAGATGCTCAACGACGACAGCGCGGTGCTGGTCACCAAGGGTGGCGTGCTAGCGCCCGACGAGACCGAAGTCCACCCGAGCCGGGAGATCAGGGCGTCGTGGATCGTCGTGCGCCAGGGCGGGCAGTGGAAGCTGGCCGCGTACCACAACAGCCCGGTCAACGTCTGATCTGACCCGGCCTGTGCGCTCAGGCCAGGCGGGCCGCGGCCGCGGTGCGCACGGGCGTGGTGTCGATCGGGTCGTCGGCCAGGTCGCGCAGGCGCGCCCGGGTTTCCCGGGTGAGCGGCGCGCGTGCGGCGGCGAACGCCCGGACCTGTTCCTCGCAGTCCCACAGGCCTTCGACCAGCAGGTGGTCCGATGAGACGGGGCTGAGCGCGACCAACGCGTCGAGGTACGCGGCCCGTTCGTAGGAGTGGGGGGTGTCCGACCACAGTCGTCGCAGGACGGGGACGGCCCGGTGCGCCGCGGCGTGGTGGTCTGCCGTCGAACCCGACAGCCGCGACAGCCGGGCGAGGCCGGTGGCCGCGACGTCGTAGCCGCACCAGTCCTCGCCAGGTGGGCGTTCCAGGGTGGACAGCATCAGCTCGACGTCCCGGTGGTCGCCGTGCGCGGCGAGGACGCGGGTCGCGATCCGGCGGAGGGGGTGGTCGGGGTCCGCCGACCAGCGGCGCGCGTGGTCGGCGGCCCGCGGTCCCAGCGGTTGGAGGGCACGGCCGAGTCCGGGCACAGGGGTGTCTAGGATGAGGTGCTCCGCCAGGTCCAGCAGTGCGGGTTCCGGACCGCGTCGGGCGATCTCGAACAAGGCCTGGGTCTTCGCGGCTCTTGGCACGTCGCGGTCGCGGAGCAGGGCGAGCAGTTCGCCGGTGGGGCGGTCGCGGTGCGGGTCGGGTCGGCCGGGAGCGCGGTCGGTTGCGGGACGGGTGGCCCAGGCGTGCCGCCGCTCCCAGGTCAGCCAGGGGTCGCTGCGCCAGAGCAGGCCACGCCGGTCGTCCGGGGTCAGGCGGCGCCGCGCGGTGCCGGCGAGGTCGTCCCACCAGGCGCGGGGCCATTCGGCGGCTGCGGTTTCGAGCACGTCGATCCAGTGCGGGCCGCCGCGGACGTGGTCCCGGACGGCGGTGACGGCCTCGCGGGACCCGGCGGTGCCGAGGGCCACCAGCAGGGAGGCGAGGGTGAGGGCCGTCTGGTCGTCCCCGGTGTCCCGGAGCAGTGCGGTGATCGGGTGCAGGGGCAGGGCGAGATCGCGGACCAGTCGCGCCAGGTACACCGCTCGGTCGTCGACCTGCCAGTCCCAGCGGTAGTCGTGCACGACGCAGTCGTGGACGAGGTCGGCGGAGGTCGGGTCGGTGGTCGCGAGCATCGCTCCCCGGCCGCGGCCGCGCTGGAGCATCCCGGCGAGGGTGTCGGCAGGGGCTGGGCGCATCGACGCCATTGTGGGTCGGGAGGGGCGGTCGAGCCAGCGGATTCGGGTCCGGCTCGGGTCAGCCGCTCTGGTTGGACGTGTGGGTTCCGGCCGCGTGCGGAGGTGGCGGGGTCGAGGCGGCCCACGGGGCGGCCAGGTGGTCGTGTCGCGCGGCGAGGTGGTCTTGCAGGCGTGCGTGGCGGAACTGGTAGGTGGCGCCGACCTGGCGCAGGAACCCCAGGCGGTGGGCTTCGGCGAGGAACGCCTGGAGCCGCCACGGGAGGCGTCCACGGGCCGCCGGCAGGAGCCGTGCGCTGGTGTAGTGCGCCCACGCCGACGCGTTCAGGGCCACCACGAGGCACACGGCTGAAGTGTCGAGGAGGCGATCCGCTCGAACGGACGACGCGGGCGTCACGACGTCGCGGAGACCGCTGGGGTTCTTGATCCACCTCAGGGCGGCGAAGCCGACGCCGACGACCGCACCGCCCACGAGCCCGGCCGACGCGGCGTCGAGGGAGGCGGTGAAGCTGCCCCTGCCGAGGCTGAAGACGCAGCAGGTCGCGCCCATCAGGAGGTCGAGCAACGCCGCGACGGACATCCACAGCACCACGCGCCGCCAGGGTGAAGCGGTCGTCGGCGCCCAGCGGTGCAGCTGCCACCAGGCCAGGTCGTAGGTGCCCTGTCGTCGCAGCCCGGCGGCGAGGTGCGTCAGGTGGTGCGGGGCCCGAGCCGGGTCCCGGCGGCGCCGGGCGGTGTCCTGGCGGTGAGCGCGGGTGTAGAGGGTCGGGACGAAGGCGTCCAGCAGGTGGTGCTCGACGGCGGCGGGGGTGGGGAAGCGGCCGGTGTCGGTGAGTTCGGTGGGGTCGCCGGGGGCGTCGGCGTACGCGGTTCGGGCGAGGGCCACCACGAGCGGGTTGGCGAGCGCCTGGGCGGTCGGCCCGTCCGGGTGCCCGGCCAGGACGTCCCAGTGCTCCTGGCGGGGGCCGGGTGGGGTGGCCAGGCGGAGCAGGGTGACGGCGTCGTCGGGGCGGACGGGTGCGGGCGTGACGACCGCCGCGCCGGTCAGGACGCGGCCGTCGGCGAGCAGGTCGTCGATCGCGCTCGGCCCGAAGGTCTCCGCGTCGGCCAGGGCCCGGTAGTCGGCGGCGATGCGGCGTCGCAGCCACGCTCGCGGGCGGTCGCGGGCCGGGGCGAACGAGGCGAGCGAGAGCAGCACCGGTCGCCGTGACCGGCCTGGTTGTCGCCCGGCCGGGTGGTGCGGTGAGCCCGGATCAGGTGACGGGGTAACCCGGCGGTCCGCGTGAGGCCGGTTCCGGGTCACGTGGACGTGGCGTGACCGCGGTCCCCGGAGGGCTGAGCCCTCGCGACTCGTCCGAGTGGACGTGCCGGACCGCGCACATGGGGGTCGCACCGCCGGGTAGTACCGCGGGTGGCTGAGCGCGGCCGGCACAACTCCGAGTGGGAGTCAGCAATGGGAAAGTCAATCGTGCAACCGAGGTCGGGGGCGGGTGGGCGGTCCGCCGTCTACGTCGACGGCCCCTATCCCGGCACCGAGGAGACCGCGGCGGAACTGGCGGCCTCCGGGTTCGACACCGCGATCCTCTGGAGCCTGCACGTCCACGAGAACGGCGACCTCTACTACAACGAGAACCTGATCGTGTCGGAGGGGGAGTACTGCGGCGACGAGGGCTGGCCGACCTGGGTGGCGTCCTTGAAGACCAGGCCGGACTCGAAGGTCGGTCGCGTCGAGGTCTCGATCGGCTCCTACGGCGCCGCCGACTGGGAGAACATCGAGAGCCTGGTCCTGCGGCGCAGCGACGACGGCGGGACCGGGCCGGACAGCATCCTGTACCGCAACTTCAAGGCCTTGCAGGACGAGCTCCGGGTCGACGCGCTCAACAGCGACGACGAGTCGTGCTACGACGTGGACTCGACCGTGGAGTTCGCCAGGATGGCGGAGGGGATCGGGTACCGGAAGTTCACCTTCGTGCCCTACGAGGAAGTGGACTACTGGAAGGAAGTCGCGAGGGAACTCGGCTCCCTGGTGGACCGCGTCTACCTGCAGTGCTACGCGGGAGGCGGGGACAACGACCCCGCGGAGTGGGTGGGCGAGCTGGGCCTGGCGGTCGACCCCGGGCTGTGGTGCAAGCACGGCTCGGACTGCCGCGAAGGCGACTCGCCGGAGGAGGTCGGGCAGGCGTTGCGGGAGATGGGCACGACCACGCCGATCTACGGCGGCTTCATGTGGCGCTACTCCGACATGCGCCTGTGCTCGAAGCCGGGGCAGACCGTGGCGGACTACGCGGCGGCGATCAACTCCGCGACCGGCGCCAAGGACGTGTCGAAGCCCGCCGCCACGGGCCGGCCCGGACGATGAGCGGTCGCGCGGTGCCGTGAACGCGGGCGACCGGCACACCACCCGCCGTCCCCACCGGCCCCGGATCACGCACCGGCCTCGATAGGATCGCCGCTCCGGCGAGAGCGGGGAGGAACGGCGAGGGTGACCGGCGACGACGTGCTGGAGATCCTGGACGCCCTGCGGGAGGCCGGCAGCGACGTGTGGATCGGCGGTGGCTGGGGCGTCGACGCCCTGCTGGGCAGGCAGACCCGCCCACACCGGGACCTGGACCTCATGCACCGCGGTGAACAGGAGCCGGCCGTCCTCGCGACCCTCGCCGAAGCGGGGTTCGCCGAATCGGTCGACTGGCGTCCGGTGCGCTTCGTCGTCGCGGACGCGAAGGGCCGCGAGATCGACCTGCACCCGCTCGTCTTCGCCGCCGACGGGAGCGCGACGCAGGCTTCGCCGGAACCAGGGCGCCCGTTCGCCTACCCGGCCGCGTGCTTCGTCACCGGCACGATCCTGAACCGCACCGTGCCCTGCCTGTCCGCCGAGCAGCAGGTCTACTTCCACCAGGGCTACGAGCCGACCGACCGGGACCGCCACGACATGGCCCGGCTGCGCGAGGCGTTCGGGATCGCCACCCACTTCTGACCCGCCGCACGTGCCCGCCGGCGGTCCGTTCCCGCACGTGCCCGCTGTGTGGGAGCGCGGACCGCCGGTGATTCCGGGTGTCAGAGGCGTGCCGCGCCCTTCGCGGTGGTGGTCGCGGCGGCTTGCGCACGTCGTTCACGGGCGCGTTCCTCGGCGGTGCCGCGAACGCCGTCGGCGGCGGCGGACAGGGTGGGTGCGGAGTGGTCGCCGACGATCCCGCCGCGGATGCTGTTGTTCGCCGCCACCTCGGCCACCGGGTTGTTCGCGGTCAGCCGGAGGACGCCGTTGACGATGTTGTCGTCCAGGGTCGTGCGGCCGCCGGTCGTGTTCGAGATGCCGACGTCCCGGGCGAAGTAGCCGCCGGAGGCGCAGCTGTCGAGGCCGCCGTTCGGGCCGAGCTGCACGCCGCCGAGGTTGCCGGCGAACGTGGCCCGACCGCCGACGGCGGTGCCGCAGACGACGCTGCCGGTCGGGTTGTTCAGCACGGACAGCGCGCCGTCCACGAAGCTGTCGTGCAGGTCGGTGAAGTACGCCGCGGTGGTGCCGACGTCGCCGGTGACCTCGCTGCCGGTCACGCTGACCTCGCCGACGCCCGAGGTGAGGTCGCCGTCGATCCTCGAACCACGCTCGACGAACAGGAAGCCCTCGATGGTCGCCGTGCCCTTCGGCTCGACGACCACGCCGCCGACGTCGGTGTTGTTCAGGTAGAGCCCGAAGCCGCCGGCCGCGAGGGTGATCCCGCCGTCGACCCTGGTGTCGGTCGAGTCGAGGTAGCCGTCGGCCGCGACCTTGACCGAACCGTTGACCGTGCCGCCGGTGATCACGAGGTTCGAGCCGGCGGCCACGCGCACGTTGCCGGTGACGGTGGTGCCCGTCAACGAGCACGACTCGCCCGGCGGCACGTACAGGTCGCTGGGGACCGTGACGGCGCCGCCGCTGCCGACGCAGTACATCACCAGGTCCGCGCGCGCGTCCTGGGCGGCGCCCAGCACCGACGCGGCGACGATGGCGCTCAAGGTGGCGAGCGCGGGTGCGGTCCGTCTGGTCATCTCGGTTCTCCCTGTTGCGGTGGAAGGAACTACTCGCCGATGTCGGATCGCGAGGCCGCGCGCACGATGACGGCCTGCTCCCTCGTGGTCAGCACGCCCCTGGCCACCAGGTCGGTGGTGACGAGGTCGACGTGCCGGACGAAGGCACCGTGGTCGGGGTGCTCGCCGTGCTGGTCGACGAGGTCGCTGACGGTGCAACCGTCGCCGGTGTCGACGTTCGCGACCCGGGTGTCCTCGTCCCCGATGACCACCGTCGGCCGCGTGTCGGAGTCGGGGCAGGCGTCCGCACCCGGTTTCACCACGGCGAAGGACGCGGACTTCACCTCGGCGGCGTTGCCGGCCTTGTCGGTGGCGCGGTACCGCACGGTGTGGCTGCCCGCCGTGCCGACCACGACGGACGACGAGTACGCGGTCCACTCGCCGCTGTCGAGCGCGTACTCGACCCGGTCGACGCCCGACTGCGCGTCCGTCGCGGTGATCGTCACGGTCGCGGTGTCCAGGTAGGCGCCGTCGGGGTTCCTGGCCCCGGACACCACGGCGGACGTCGTCGGCGGCTCGGTGTCGACCGGCGTGGTGACGACGGTGAAGGCCACCATGCCCTCCGGCGAGGTGTTGCCCGCGTTGTCCGTCGCGCGGAAGTGGACCATGTGCGATCCGGGCGCGGTGACCTCGACCGGCGCGGTGTAGGCCGTCCACGGCCCGGAGTGCAGCTGGTACTCCCGGCCGCGCACGCCCGAGTCCGCGTCGGTCGCGGTGATGGTGACGGTCGCCTTGTCGACGTAGTTGCCCTGCGCGTCCTTGGTCCCCGCGACGTCGGCGGCCACCTCGGGCGGTGTCGTGTCGGACGGCGGTTCGACCACGCGGAACGACACCGAGCCGATCTCGGAGGTGTTGCCCGCCCGGTCGGTCGCCCGGTACTGCACGGAGTGGTCGCCGACCGCCGTGACGCGGACCGGCGCGGTGTAGGGCGCGAAGCCGGTGTCGTCCACCTCGTACTCGACCGACGCCACCCCCGAGCCCGCGTCGGAGGCGGTCACGGTGACCGTGGCGCTGCCGAGGTAGTTGCCGGCGGCGTCGCGCGGGCCGGTGACCTCGCCGGCCGCGGTCGGCGGGGTGGTGTCCTCACCACCCTCGGTCACGGTGAACTCGCCGGACATCGTGCCGTGGCCGGGGATCGTGCACAGGTAGCGGTACTTGCCCGGGGTGAGCGTCACCGCGGCCTCGTGCCTGCCGTTGCGCGCGTCGAACGGGTTGGCCAGGATGTTCAGCTCCACGTCGTGGTTGTAGCCGGGCGTGGAGGTGTCGAAGGTGAGCGTGTGCGGCATGCCGGTGGTGTTGCCGGTGGCCTCGCTGTTCTCGAAGACGATCGTCGTCGGGCCGGGCGCCGCGGTGCTCGGCGCGGACTTGTAGCGGGTGATGTCGTTGTCCGCGGTCCAGGTCAGCACCTGCTCCTGGGCCTGGACGGGAGCGGACGGCAGCGCGGTGGCCGGGAGGACGGCGGCCAGGGACAGCAGCGCCGCGGCCACCGCGGCGGTCGGACGTCGGAACATGGTGCACCTTCCTGAGCGCGGACCTGCCGGACGGCTAGAGCGACCGCACTCGGATGTTGCGGAAGTCGATCACGTCGGACGGGCCGTGGTTCTGCAGGCCGAGGAAGCCCTCGGCGAACTGGCGCAGGTCCGTGGGCGGGTCGCTCGGCCGGGACGACTGCTTGCCAGGCGCGTTGTCGAACTCGTTGATCACCACGCCGTCGCGGACGATCGTGTAGTGCTGCCCGACGACCCGGATCTCGTAGTCGTGCCAGCCGCCCTTGGCGGGCGCGCCGGACGGCGGCAGCCCGACCGGGTCGAAGTTGTAGACCGATCCGGTCTTCTGCGGCTCGCCGGTCTCGCCGTCGTAGATCTGGATCTCGTGCCCGCAGTAGATCGCCACCCACGCCGCCGACGTCCGCGCCGAGCCGACGGTCCCGCAGCTGTCCGGCGGGCGTTGGTCCACGGGCGTGCGGGGATCGGGGAACCTGGTGAACACGCCGCTGTTGGCGCGCACGCCGTCCGGTGACATGTCGCGGAACTGGAGCTTCACCGAGAAGTCCCCGAACTGCTCGCGCGCGTACCAGAGCATGCCCAGCCCGCCGGAGGAGCGCAGCGCGCCGTCCGGCTGGATCGAGAACGACCCGGACGGCGCCTGGACCCAGCCCCGCAGCGACGCCGCGGTGCCGTCGAAGATCGGCTCGTAGCCGGTGTTGCCCGCCGTGCCGATGTCGGAGCCGGCGGCGGCGCGGGCCAGCGCGGTGTTCTCGCGGGCGGTGAGCACGCCGTCGCGCTGCAACCGGTCGGCGACCTCGGTGACGTGCCGGACGAACGTGCCGTGGTCGACCCACGGGCTCTCGTCGTCGATCAGGTCGTTGACCGTGCAGCCGCCGCCGACCGGCTTGTTGGCCACGCCCGAGTCCGACTCGCCCAGCCACACCGTGGCCCGGTCGTCGGGGACCGCGCAGCCGACGTCCACGGTGAGCGGCACGACCTGCGTCTCGCCGTCTGCGTAGGTCACGGTGAGCTTGGCCTGGTACTCGCCCACCCGGTCGTAGGTGTGCCGCGGGTCGGCCTCGGTGGACGACGTGCCGTCGCCGAACTCCCAGCGGTGCGACGCGCCACCGGACTTGGAGCCGGTGAAGGCGACGGTGAGCGGCTTGCCGTGCACCGCGACCGAGCCGGCGGCCGGCTTCGGCGTCTTCGCGCCGCCTTGGTAGGTGATCCGGATCAGCTTCTGGTTGGGGTGCAGGCTGAAGAACCCACCGCCGTAGTCCAGCAGGTAGAGCGCGCCGTCCCGGCCGAACTTCGCGTCCATCCAGCTCTGGAGCCGGTCGTCGCCGAGGCCGCCGGGGATGATCGCGCGCAGGCTCTCGGCGAAGGCCGGGGGAGCGGCGGTCGGCACACCGGCCGGGTCGACGGTCACCGCGACCCGGTTGGCCGAGTTCGACTGGTCGCCGATGAACCACTTGTCGTCCCAGTACTCCGGCCACGCGACACCGCTGCCGGTGTCGACCAGCTCCCGGTGGTAGGTCGGTCCGGTCATGACGGCCTGGCCGCCACCGCGCAGGTACGGCTGGGTGTAGGTGGCGTCGGCGGCGTTGTAGGTGGGGATGCCGCTGCCGTCCGGGCGGTCCGGGAACACCGGGCCGCCGCCTCCCGGCGCGTACCAGATCATGTTGTCCTTGACCGGCGGCAGGTCGACCAGGCCGGTGTTGCGCGGCGAGTGGTTCTTCGGCGCGTCGCAGTCGTACCAGCCGGTCAGCACGGTCGCGTCGGTGTTGCTGCGGTCGCGGTAGGGCTGCTTGTTCCCCATGCAGAAGGGCCAGCCGTGGTTGCCCGCCTCGGTGATGATGGTCGCGGTCTCGTACTTGGCCGGGCCCAGCTCCGGGCTCGGTTGCAGCGCGTCCGGACCGACCCAGGCGGCGGTCAGCCACTGCGTGACGGGGTCGATCTGCAGGCGCGAGATGTTGCGCACGCCCATCACGTAGATCTCCGGGCGGGTCTTCGCGGTCCCCGGCGGGAACAGGTTGCCCGGCGGGATCGTGTACGTGCCGTCCGGCTCGGGGTGGATGCGGATGATCTTGCCGTTGAGGTCGTCGGTGTTGCCGGCGGTGCGGCGGGCGTCCTGGAAGGACAGTCCCTCCCACTCGGCGGTCCAGTTGTTGCCGGAGTAGCCCTGCGAGCCCAGGGAGGAGTTGCTGTCGCCGGAACCCACGTACAGGTTGCCCTTGGCGTCGAACGCCATGCCGCCGCCCGCGTGGCAGCAGCTGTGCTGCTGGACCTCCCACTGGAGCAGGTCCTTGCGGGTGGCCAGGTCGATCGTCTGCGTCGCGCGGTCGTAGGTGAGGCGCGAGATCGTCCGCTTGCCCGTCCGCTTCTCGCGGTCGACGGTGTCGTGCGGCATCCAGTAGACGTAGAGCCGGCCGTTCTCGGCGAACGCCGGGTCGGGCACGATGCCCAGCAGGCCTTCCTCGTTCTTGACGAGTTCCGTTCCGCTGCCGCGGTTGCCCATCACCGGCAGCGTCGCCAGCAGCTTCACCTGCTTGGTGTCAGGTCGGAACTGGTGGATCGTGCCGCAGCCGAGGCCGACGTGGGGATCGGTCCACGCGACGACGGGGCCGGTGGGGCAGGCGGCCTTGCCGACGTAGAACACCGTGCCGTCCGGGGCGACGGTCAGGCCGTGCGGCTCGCCGATCTGGTCGAGCCGGCCGGTCTGGTTGGCCGCGGTCAGCCGCTCGACCTCGTAGTTCGACGCGATGGTGGCCTGGCAGTCGCCGCGCACCAGGCCGGTCGTCCACTTCAGGGCGCCGGTCAGGTGGCTGCGGAGGGCCTGCTCGCCGTAGCCCTCTTCGGTGTGGCCCATGCCGGTGTAGAAGGACCGACCGCCCTCGTAGTCGCGGCACCAGGAGACCGGGTGGAACGGGCCGTTGGCGCCTGGACCGGGGTCGTAGTGCCGCTCCTCGACCTGGGCGACCGTGTGCACGACGCCGACCGGGTTGGGCTCCCAGTTGTACCAGCGGTCCGATCGGGCGAGGATGAGCGGCAGGCCCTCGTTCGCCGGGTGCTGCCGGTCGAGGAGGTTCACCACGGACCGGTGCACCTGGGGGTCCGGTATGGGTGTCGGGTCGCCGGCGTACAGGCGCAGGTCGGCGAGCTGGGTGATCGGCTCGCCCCCGTTGGCCGTGATGTCCAGGCGGTAGTGCTGGAACGACCGCGGTTCGGCGATGGTGAACGTGCGGCTCTGGAAGCGCTCCGGGAAGGTCTGGCCGGTCCGGCGGTCCAGGTCGGTCCAGGTCGTGCCGTCCGCGGAGCCCCGCAGCGTCCAGTCCTTCGGGTCGCGGCCGGGTGCGTCGTTGGCCGAGGTGAGCGTGTAGCGGTTGACCGCGGCGGCGGCCGGCAGCCGGTAGGCCGCCCACGCCGTCGTGCTCCGGACCAGCCACTTGGTCTCCGGCTTGCCGTCGGCCAGCATCTCCTTGGTCTCGTTCGGCGGGTTCTCGGCGCTCGCCGTCACCGCGCTCGCCGTCTCGGGGGTGGCGGTGGTGCCGACGGGACGGGTCCCGATGAGACCGGCGAACCAGGACGACTCGGGCTGCGCCTTCGCGGCGTCGGCCACCCCGAGGAACCCGCCGCCGTTCTTCACGTAGTCGCGCAGCGCCGCTTCCTGGTCACGGCTGAGCGTCGCGCCGGAGGCGGACAGGAACACGACCGCGCGGTACCCGGCGAGGGTGTCGGCGGTGAACACGGCCGGGTCGGACGACGCGTCGACGGCGATGCCGTTGGCGGCCCCGATGTCCCGGAACGCCTCGGTGGCGCGGGCGACCGGGTCCTGCTGCTCGGCGGCCGGGCCGTGGAAGACCAGGACCGACGCCGACGCGGCGGTGGTGATCGGCGCCTGCCGCGGCACGGCCGGTGACGCGGTCGCGGAGGTGAGTGATCCGCCGAGCAGGACCGCCGCCGCGGTCACCGCCGACAGCGCCCTCCTCCCTGTTCTCCCGCGGTGTCCGCCCGGAGAGGTCGTTGGCCCCATCCCTCACTCCTTCGTCGTCGCCGGCCACGAGGTCATCGCGTGGGCGAGTGCTGGTGCTGCCCCTCGGTCGGGGCGTGCGCGGTCGCCGCGCCGTGGCTGTGCCCGCGGAACCGGTCGATCGCCTCCTGCGCGCCGGGCGGCATGCTGCCGTCGGCGTTGCGCACGAGGAAGATCCCGGACATCCCGGTCTCCGAGTGGTTCTGCACGTGGCAGTGGTACATCCACGCGCCGGGGCCGACGCCGTCGCCGGCCAGCACCTGGAACCCGAACGAGCTGCCCGGGTTGAGGTCCTTGTTGTCGATCACCCGGCTCGGGTCGGACGCCCCTTCGAGCATCCCGGTGCGGTTGTCGGCCCACCGGTGCGCGTGCAGGTGGAACGTGTGGAACTGGTTGCCGTGCCCGATCGCGATCCACTCCACCCGCTGGCCGAGGTCGGCCTCGAAGATCGGCGTGTGCGGCGCGACCAGGTTGTTGACGGTCATCTCGTTGAACACGACGGTGAACTGCTTGTCCGGCAGGATGTCTCCGCGGCGGCGCACGACCAGCGCGCCGTACAGCCCGCGCGCGATGCCCAGGGAACCGTGGTCGGTGCCCATGGCGTGGTCGTGGTAGTGCCAGTAGCCCGCGTTGCCGGGCATCAGGCGCCTGCCCGAGGTGGCGGTCATCTCCCGTGATCGCCAGGTGTAGGTCCGCGTCTCGCCGGGGTTGTTGAAGGAGGCGTTGAGCGGGCTGCCGTCGGACTCGACGCCGTAGTCGACGCCGTGCGGGTGGATGGACATCCGCCGGTCGGTGTTGTTGACCAGGGTGACTTCGAGCGTGTCGCCCTCGTAGATCTCCAGGACGGGACCCGGCACGGTCGCCTGACCGGGCGCCAGGCCGTAGCCGTACAGGTTGTCCGGCAGGGCTTCCGCGTACAGGGTGACCTTCTTGACCACGCCCTCCTGCGCGTTGGCGACGTGCCGGGGCGCCACCGGGCCGAGCGCCATGGCGGCCGGCACGGCGAGCCCGGCCGTGCCGGTCGCCAGCACGGCGCGCCGGGACACGAGCCTGGTGAACCAGCCGGGTTGGGCGTGCTCGTCCATCGTTCTCCGTCCAGGTCGACGGCATTCGCCCGGAAAGGGCGGAGCCGGTGCCGGAAAGGCGCGGAACAATGAGGGCGTGAGCCGCTCGGGAATGGACTCGGCGTCCATTCCTCGCGCGGCGAACAAACCGTCCGGGGCGCGCTCGCGCGGACGGCGTCGGAGGTTGTGGTTGTCCGGTGCGGTTGCGCGAAGTTTGGCAGTCTTTCGCAACAACCATCTGCAACTTATGCATGGTTTCAACGAAAGTGAAGGGCCAAGTGGCCTAACGGACCGGACAATCCGTGTCATAGTGTGGGAAAGTCGTGCATCGTTCACTCGGTCGGCCCATCGGGCCGCACTCGGCGCGGACAACACCGGTGGCTCGTGCTCGTCCGAATTCGTTCTCGGTCCGTGCCGGTTGCCGTCGATCCGCGATCGTGCTTTTTCGCCGACGATCGCGGGTCGCGGTCGGACGTCGGTTTCCGCCGGGTGCGGCGATTCGTCCGGGCGACAGCCGTGGTGTCAGAGTCGTCTCGTCGTGAACAGGGTCGTCCCGCGGGCCGGGTCCACTTCCACCCGCTCGGTCTCGGTGAACCCGAGCTTGGTCAGCACGCGGCGGGAGGCGGTGTTCCAGTCCCAGACCGTGGCCCACACCCGGTGGTGCCCCGACGACCTCGCCCAGTCCAGGACCGCCGACGCGGCTTCGGTCGCGTAACCCTGACGCCAGGCCCGGCGCAGCAGCTCGAACGCCAGTTCCGGTTCCCCTTCGGCTCCTCGGCCGCTGTCGATCAACCCGCAGTAGCCGATGACGTCACCGGTCGCCTTCCGCTCGATGGCCAGCAATCCCGTCGACGACGGCGGCTCGTCGGCGCGGATCGCCTGCTCGAGCTCCTCGACCGTGGGGCGGCCGTCGGCGTCGATCCGGCGGTGCGGCGGCACTCGCGGATCGCGTTCGGTCCACAGCTCGCGCTGGACGACGGCGTCGGCCACCCGCCACGGCCTGAGCAGCAGGCGATCCGTTTCGAGCACGACCTCGCGTCCCGGTGTCACCTCGGCTGCCATGACCGCGACTGTCCACCACGTGGCCGCTTCACCTCGCGGAGGGCTCCCCGTCCCGCCAGGGCTCGGTGGCCCGCCAGGCCTCCAGCGACGAGGACAGGCCGTCGACCAGGAGCGGGAGCTGCGGGGCCAGCGCCAGGCAGGCGACCACCTGCAGGTCGCGCAAGCGCTCCATGGCGCGCAGCACGCCCGGGTCGACCGCGCGCAGGCCGAGTTCGGCCGCGGCGGCGTCGTAGGACGCGATCGCCTCCTCGCCGGTGTGCGCGAGGTCCCACTCGACCGGGGCGACGCCGACGTGCTCGTAGTCGGAGTACAGCAGGGCGTCGGCGGTCTCGATCAGGTTGTAGAACGGGGCGTCGCCGTGGACCACTTGGACGGGCACGCCGGGGAACATCCGCGTGAACGCGGCGGGCGACGCGATGGCGGGCGACAGGACGGCCCACTCGGCGCGGGCCCGGGCCAGGTCGGCGGCGGGCAGCAGGTCGTCACGACCTTCGAGGTCGTCGAAGGCGAGGTCGACGTACCCCTGCATCCCCGGGTAGAAGCCGGTCTCGCCCGGGTACTCGGCCAGGATCGAGTGCAGGCGCGCGACGACGGGCATGCGCTTGACCACGTCGTAATCGGTGGGGGTCACGCCGTCGACCTTCTCCCAGAAGGTCATCGCGAAACCGTCGCGCTCGACGGGCTCGGCCGGGACGAGCCCACTGGGCACGACGGTCGGCTCGCCGCGTGCCGCCAGCCACCTCGACACCGCCAGCTCCGTGCGCTGGAAGCCCGTCGACGAGGTGCCGCGCGGGGTCACGACCGGCACTCGTGCGACGACCGGTGACGGCGCGAGGTCCACCACCACCGAGAAGACGTCGTACACGACCTCAGCCTCGGAAGCGTCCAGCCCCAGCGCCGTCGCGGCGTCGACGGCGGCGTCGCGGGCACGTCGTGAGCGGGCTGCGCGTTCTTCCTCGGTGATCATGAGCGCCACTCTAGGACTCGGCGCCGGGGGCGGCCGGCCACCCGACTTTAAGACCACCGTAATCCCCGGTCCCATCCTGGTTCGTGGCGTCGCGGGGCACGGCCGCGCGCGGAGACCAAGGGGGATCGATGAGCAGGACGACGTGGTGGGCACGGGTGGCGATGGGCTGCCTCGCGGTGGGGCTGGCGACCGGGCAGGCGAGCGCGGAGACGGCCGCCGTGGACCTCCAGCTGGTGGAGGCCGTGAGCCCGTCCACCGACGCCGACAAGTCCGTGCGGGCGCTGTGCCCGCGGGGCACGAAGCTGTACTCGGCGGGCGGCGCGGTCGACAACCGGTCGGGGGACGTGGCGATCGACGCCATCCGGCCGTTGGCGGACCTGTCCGGGGTCGTGGTGCGGGCCAGGTCGCTCACGACCACGCCCGCGTGGGCGGTGACCGCCTACGCGGTCTGCGGCACGGGCAACCCCGAACTGGCGCGCGAGGACCCGTTCGGCACGGCGGAGGTCGTCCCCAAGGAGCACTCCGACTCCTGCCCGGTCGCCAACAGCCTGACCGGTCTCGGTGGCGAGGTCGTCGGGAACGACGGCGCGGACAAGGCGGCCCTGTACGGGCTCGTGCCCGACGAGGGCCTGACCACGGCCACCGCGATGGGGTCCGGACCGGCGAACGCGCAGTGGACGGTGAAGGCGTCGGCGATCTGCGACGCCACGATGGCCGGCAGCCTGGTGCGCGTGGTGGCCGACTCGGGCGAGTTCCCCGACCTCGGGGCGCAGGAGGCCACCGCGACCTGCGACGACGGGTTCCGGCTCGTGGGCGGTGGCGGCTTGGTGAGCGGCGAGACGCCCGACTCCGAGGCGATCCTGGTGAGCGCCAAGCCGGACCCGGGGACCGACTCGATGACGGTGATCGCGCCGGAAGGCGCCAGCCGGTGGAACGTGGAGGCCTACGCGATCTGCCTCAAGGAGGCGTGAGCCCCGCACCGCGCGGCGTGGAGTCGGGGAACGGGCTCGGCTCCACGTCGATCTCCCGCATCCGCGACACGTAGGCCCGGTAGCGCCGTCGCGCCTCGCCGTGGCTGCCCGCCGCCGTCAGGGCCCGGACCAGGGTCAGGTGCGCGGTCTCGTCGTAGCCGTCGCGTTCCAGGACCCGCAGGCAGTACCGGGTGGTCGCGACGTGGTCGCCGGCGGCGGCGACGTGCTCGGCGAGCGCCGAGGCGACCTGGAGGTAGGTGAGGCGGGTGTCCTCGCGCAGCTCGGCCGCCCAGTCCGCGTAGGGGTCCTCCTCCAGGAAGTCGCCGGTGTAGGCGGTCTCCGCCGAGGCGAGCAGCGCCGGCGACCGGCCCGCCAGCCCGGCCTTCGCGTCGGCGTGGAACCGGAGCACGTCCACGTCGACCGCGGCCGGGTCCAGGCGCACCTGGTCGTGGTCGGCGACGATGCCGTGCCGGTCGCACCGGTCGGGGTCGAGCACCAGGCGCGCGGTCGACAGCGCCACCGAGAACCGGTTGGCGACGCGTTCCGGCGGCTCGTCCGGCCACAGCAGCGCCATCAGCGCCTCGCGGGTCGCGGGCCGTCCCCGCCGTGCGACGAGGATCTTGACCAGGTCGCGCGCCTTCTTCGACTGCCACGCGGTTGCCGGGACCGCCGCGCCGCGGACCAGCACCTGGAACCCGCCGAGGGTGCGGATCGACACCGCGGGCCCGGTCGACCGGCCGCAGCTCTCGGCGACGGACGCGGCTTCCGCGACCAGCCCGCGGGCGCCGATCCGGCCGGCGGCCTGGCCCGCCACGGTGACCAGCGCCAGCCCGTCCGCCCCGCCGAGCACGCGTGCCTTGGCGATCGACACCTCGATGCCGCCGATCGGGTTGCCGATCTCGGCCCACGCCGCGGCGGCCTGGGCCAGCAGCGACAACGCCTCGTCGCGCCCGGTCCTGGCCCTGCCGAGCAGTTCGAGCGACGCGGCGACGGCGGCCCGGTCGCCGCGACGGGCGGCCACCGCGTGGGCCCGGCCGGCGTGGGAGGCGGCCTCGTCGGGTTCACCCCGGGCCAGCGCCAGCCGTGCGGCGGCCAGCAGCGCCGCCGGGTAGCCGAGGCCGGTGCCGCACGACAACGCCCGGCGCACGAGGTCCTGGGCGGTCCCGGGCTGCTCGTCGGCCAGCACCCGGGCCAGCCCCGCCAGCGCGGGCACCAGCTGCGGCACCGCGTCGTTCTCCTCGGCCAGCCGCACCGCCTCGGCGAAGGCGTCCCGGGCCAGCGCCCGCTCACCCCGGAGCCGGTGGACCTCGCCCAACGACTCCAGGGCCAGGCTGGCGAGCCGCGAACCCGTCCTGGTGTACACCTTCCGCGCCGCGTGCAGGTCGGCCGCGGCTTCGTCGAGCCGCCCCAGGCCCAGCCACGCCGCGCCCCGGTTGTTCAGCGCGAGCGCCCGGTAGCTGGTGAACCCCGTGAGGTCGGCCAGCCGCAACGCGGTGTCCAGCTCGGCCAGCGCCTCCGCGTGGTCCGCCTCGTGCACGAGGTGGGCGGACCGGTTGACCCGGATCCTGATCTCGGCGAGCACGTCGCCGGCGAGCCGGGCGTGCGCCAACGCCCGCGCGTAGTGGTCCGCGATCGCCGGGCGGTCGCCCTCCGCGTCGGCGATCATGGCCAGCACGGTGTGGGTGGCGGCCAGGGCCGCGTCGTCGCCCGCTTCCTCGGCCAGCGCCGACGCCGCGGCGATCTCGGCCCGGCTCGACGCGACGTCGCCCCGCGCCCAGTGCGCGCTCGCCGCGAGCCCGCGCACCCTGGCCTCGGCCGCCGGGTCGGCCCCGGTGGTCGAGCACTCCTTGCAGGCCGCCAGCGTCCGGTCCGGCGCACCGCTGAAGTAGTGCATCGCCGCGATGCGGGCCGCCAGCGCCGGAGGCGTGCGGGCGCCCGGCGGAGTCGCCCGCCGCAGGCACGCCAGCGCCAGGCCCCACTCGCCGCGCACCTGGTGCGCCACGCCGGCCAGCTGCCACGTGACCGGGTCGCGCTCGTCGGGCGGGATCTCGGCCACGGCGGCGATCACGGTGTCCGCGCCGCCCTGCTGCACCAGCTCCTCGCCGCGTTCGGCCAGCAGGGCGCCGACGACCCGGTGCTCGCCGAGCCCGGCCAGCGCGGCGAGCGCCTCGGCGGGGCGGCCCTGCCCGGCGAGCCAGGCGGCGGCGGTCGTGCCGAGCCGTCGTCGCTCGTCGGCGCCCAGCCCGGCGCGGCCGGCGACGAACGCGCGTGCCAGCGGGATCAGGCCGAGCCGACCCGGGTCCGCGATCAGCCGCTCGACGAACAGCCCGCGGGCCAGCAGGTCGGCGAGCACCCGCGCGGCATCGGCGAACCCGAGCGCCGCCAGCAGGTCGGCGTCGAAGCGGTCGAACAGCGCCGCGACCGCCAGCAGCTCGCGGACCGGTCGCGGTTCCCGGTCGAAGACCTCGTGGGCCAGGTAGTCGTACAGCGCGCGGTTGTGCGGCAACGCGGCGGGCGGTGCGTGCCGCGTCGGTCCGGGGCCGGTCGTCGGGTTGCGGCCCAGCGCCTCGGCGGCCATCCGCACCGCCACCGGCCAGCCGCCGGACAGGCGGTGGACCTCCGCGGCGGCGCGGTCGTCGGCCACCAGCTCCCGCGTCTCCCGTTCGGTGAACGCCAACTGCGCGGCGGTCACCTCCAGCGGCCCGGACGGCCGCTGCACCGGGAACGGCGGCGGCTCCCGGCCGGACAGCACGACGTGCAGGGCAGGCGGCGCGTGCAGGCACAGCGCTTCGAGCAGGCCGCACGTCCGGTCGTCGGGGCCGATGACGTGCAGGTCGTCCACCACCAGGAGCAGCGTCCGCCCGCCGGCGGCCTCGGCGATCGCGTCGCACAGGGAGGCGGCCATCGCGTGCGCCCGGTCGGTGCGCCCGGCCTCGCCCGCGGCCTCGTCGTCGGCCAGGACCGCGGGCGGCTCGAAGCGGAGCGAGGGCAGGACGACGCGCAGGGCCCGGGCGAGGCGGACGAGCAGCGGCTGGGCGGAGCGGTCCTCCTCGGTGAGCGTGTGCCAGGCGACCTCCGCCCGCGCGGTCCACCCGGCGAGGAACGTGGTCTTGCCGTACCCGGCGGGCGCCACCACCGTCGTGATCCTGCTCGACCGCGCCGCGGCCAGCAGGTAGTCCAGGCGAGGCCGCACGACGGTGTCGGTGGTCCCGGTCTGCGTCACACGTAATCCATCGCACATCGATGCCCGTTGATGCGAGCTCGTCGCCGGATTCACCCGATGTGATCAGCCCGGGTGGCCGGTCGGCCGTGCCGCCTTATGCCGACGCTAAGGCCACCGGAAGGCGCGTGACGACCGTGGTGCGCGACCACCTCACCGACCTTCCAAGGGGCATCGATGAAACTCCGGACCTCCCGCGGGAAACGACACCTGCCGGGCACCGCGATCGTGCTGCTGCTGATCGCGGCGCTCGCGCCCGTGGTGACCACGTCGGTCGCCAGGGCCGAGGACCCGTGCGCGGACCGTCCCGCCACCGAGCTGGACCGGCGCGCCGACTGGCGCTGCGTCGGGCTCGCCACCTACGCCGATCCCGCCGCCGTGCCGCGGCCGGTCGCGCTCACCGACGAGGAGGCCCAGCGGCTGGACGTGACCCAGCCGGAGAGCTGGGAGCTCGGCGTCGCGGTCTCCCCGGACGGGCGGCTGTACCGGCAGATCACGCCGTCGCCGGTCGGCCCCGAGGAGACCCGCCCGGTCAACCCGACGCCGGCGGACGAGGACCCCGAGGGCGAGCCGCGGCCCGACACCGACGAGCGCACGGCGGGGGACGGGTTCGGCACCCGCACGGTGTTCGACGCCGACGACCGCGTGCTGCGGACCGCGACCACGAGCTACCCGTGGCGGGCGATGGGCTCGATCTCGGCGCCCGGCTCCACCACCTCGCACTGCTCCGGCTCCCTGGTCGGGCCGCGGCACCTGCTGACCGCCGGCCACTGCATCCACCAGGGCGGCGGCGGCAAGGGCCAGGGCTGGTTCCCGAACCGCAAGGTGGCTCCGGGCCAGAACGGGATCGGCGCCTACCCGAACGGCCTGAAGAACTCCACCTGGTACTTCAGCGTCTCCGGCTGGTACGACTGGGGCAACCCGGCCTACGACTACGGGATGATCGTGCTGGCGGACGAGGAGTCCACCGCGCGCCTGGGCTGGCTCGGGTGGCGTCCCCGCGGGTACTGGGGCGGGCACTGGACGTTCGGCTACCCGGGCTGGGACCACCAGTGCGCGGCCTCGCCCTCGGCCGACGGGCAGTGCGACAACCACCTGTACGGCGACGACAACTCCACGAAGATCGTGCTGGCCAAGATGATCAAGACCCGCGCCGATACCCAGACCGGTCAGAGCGGATCACCGATCTACCAGTACAACGGCGGTGACCGGCGGGTGATCGCGATCATGGCCTACCACGGCAACTGGGGCACCAAGGTGACCGGGAAGAGGTCCGACAACTTCTGCCACTGGATCCACCTGCAGCCCAGCGCGTTCAACGACCACGAGTGCGAGTAGGGCCACGGGCGCCGAGGGCCCGCCTCGGCGCCCGTGGTCGGGGCGATCCACCACCTGAGCCACGACCGGCCGGCGTGCGCGCCAGGTCGTGAGCCGATGTCGCGGGGCCGGTCGCGTTCGGATCCGTTCGGATCCGTTCGCACCGGCCCTCGCGGCGTCGCGGACCGGATGTGCTTCCCGGTGGCCTGATGGTGCCCAGGAGAGGAACGCCCGTGCGCTCACGCAGACGCCCCGGCCGGGGTCGCTCGTCCACACCGGGAACACCGCCGAGACCCCGTGCCGCGCTGGCGATCGGGGTCGCGCTCGCCCTGGTGGCGAGCGCGCTCAGCGTCCCCACCGCGTTCGCCGATCCCGCGCCGCGCGGTTGGCCCGGCGTGACCCGGTCCGAGTCCGTGCCGGGCACCGGTGTCGAGGTGCGCCCGCGCCCGCCCGACCCGGTCGTCGAGTCCGCCGTCACCGCGCCGAAGGCCGCTCGCGACGTCGCCCGGCCGAAGGCGGGCGCCGCCGAGGTCGAGGTGGCGGCCGAGCCCGCCCGCGCGGCCGACCTGCCGGTGCGGGTCGGTGTCGCCGGCGCCAAGAGCCCGCGGCGGGTGCGGGTCGAGGTGCTCGACCGGCCGGTGGCCGAGAGGGCGGGCGTCGGCGGTGTGCTGTTCCGCGTCCAACGCGCCGATGGCGCCGCCGACGCCGGGCCGGTCACCGTGGACGTGGACTACTCGTCGTTCCGCGACGAGTTCGGCGGCGACTACGCGTCCCGGCTGAGCCTGGTGCGGCTGCCCGCCTGCGCGGCGTGGGCGCCGGAACGCGCCGAGTGCGTCACCGGCACCCCCGTGCCCGCGCGCAACGACGTGCGCGGCAGCCGCATCCGCGGCGAGCTCACCGCGTCCGGCACGCCCGGCGTCCCCGACGACGAGAAGCAACGCCGCCGCGTCACGGCGCCCGACGTGCTCTACGCGGTGACGGCGGCGTCCGGCGGCAGCGCGGGCAACTTCAAGCCGACGTCGCTGTCACCGTCGGCCACGTGGGAGGTCGGCCTCCAGTCCGGCGACTTCTCCTGGGCCTACCCCCTCGACCTGCCCCCGGTGCCCGGACCGGAGCCGGACGTGGCGCTGGCCTACTCCTCCGGCGGGATCGACGGGCGCACCGCCGCGAGCAACAACCAGGCGTCCTGGATCGGCGAGGGCTTCGACTTCCAGCCCGGCTTCATCGAGCGCCAGTACACCTCCTGCGCCGCGGACGCGGCGGGCGGCAACAACGCGACCCCCACCGGGGACCTCTGCTACGCCTCGGCCAACGCCGTCGTGGCGCTGCCCGGGGTGGCCGGCGAACTCGTGCACGACGCGGGCCGCGGCGTCTGGCGCGCCGAGCAGGACGACGGCTGGAAGGTCGACCAGCTCTTCGGCGCCGACAACGGCGACAACGACGGCGAGCACTGGCGCATGACCGCGCCCGACGGCACGCAGTACTTCTTCGGCCTGCGTGCCGCCGCGCGCTCGGCGTGGACCGTGCCCGTGTTCGGCAACCAACCCGGCGAACCGTGCCACGCCTCGTCGTTCGCCGCGTCGTGGTGCCAGCAGGCGTACCGGTGGATGCTCGACCGGGTCGTGGACCGGCACGGCGACACCATCGCCTACTACTACGACACCGACACCAACCACTACGGCCGCAACAACACCGCGTCCCTGGCCACGCCGTTCGTGCGCAGCGGGCAGTTGGCGCGCATCGACTACGGCCTGCGCGACGGCCAGGCCGAACCCGCCGCGCGGGTCGTGTTCACCGCCGCCGACCGGTGCCTGCCGGGTTCGGCGTGCACGCGGTCGCAGCCGGCCGACTGGCCCGACGTGCCGTGGGACCAGCAGTGCGACGGCGGCACGTGCGCGGGCAAGCACTCGCCCGTCTTCTTCGGCGCCAAGCGGCTGGCGAAGATCACCAGCCAGGTGCGGCGGGACGGGCAGCTCGCGGACGTCGACTCCTGGGCGTTGAACCACCTGTTCCCGGCCACCCACGACGCCACCAGCCCGGTCCTGTGGCTGGAGTCGATCACCCACACCGGGCACGTCGGCGGCACCGCGGTCACCCCGGACGTCAACTTCGACGGCGTGCTCCTGGACAACCGCGTCGTGCCCGACCTCGACCAGCCGTTGATGAAGCGGTGGCGCGTCGGCCGGGTGCACACCGAGACCGGCGGCGAGATCCAGGTGACGTACGCCTCGCACGGCTGCGCTCAAGGCAACCTGCCCGCCCCCGACGGCAACGGCCTGCCCTGCTACCCGGCGAACTGGTCGCCGGAGGGCACGTCCACGCCCAAGCTGGACTGGTTCCACAAGTACCTGGTCACCGAGGTCCGGGAGATCGACCGGGTCGGCGGTTCACCCGACGAGGTGACGTCCTACGAGTACTCCGGTGACGCCGCGTGGCACCACGACGACGCCGAACTCGTCCCCGACGAGCTGAAGTCGTGGGGCCAGTGGCGGGGTTACCAGAGCGTGAAGGTCCGCACCGGCGAGCCGTCCGGCCCGCGCACGCTGGTCGAGCACCGCTTCTTCCGGGGCATGTGGGGCGACCGCAAGGCCGACGGCACCACCCGCCAGGACGTGGTCGACGGACGCCGGGACGACCCCGCGCTGCGCGGCTTCTCCTACGAGGAGATCACCTACGACGGCGACGGCGGTCCCGAGGTCGAACGGGAGATCACCGAACCGGAGGTCATCGGCCCGAACGCGGTGCGCCGCCGCGCGTCCGGCGACCTGGGCGCCTACGTCACCGAGGTCAAGAAGACGAGGGTCCGCACCGCGTTGGCGGGCGGCGGCTTCCGGGAGACCGAGGAGCAGCACTTCTACGACGACCTCGGGGCCCACGTCCGGACGTCGGACCTCGGCGACCTCGCCGTCGCCGACGACGACACGTGCACGCGCGTGGAGTACGCCCGCAACCTCGACGCGTGGCTGATCGCCACCCCCAAGCGGGTGGTGAAGGTGTCGGTGAACTGCTCGGTCGCCGACTACGCGCCGGGCGACGTGATCTCCGACGAGCGCACGTACTACGACGGGTCCGACGACCTCGACGCGCCGCCCGCCAAGGGCGACCCGACGCGCGAGGAGGAACTGTCCGGTTGGGACGGTGCCGCCCCGCGCTACACCACGGTCGAGCGGTCGGTGTACGACGCGCACGGCCGTGAGGTCGAGGAGTACGACGCGTTGGGCGACAAGGAGACCACGGCGTACACGCCGGCGGTCGGCGGCCCCGTGACGTCGGTGACGACCACCAACGCGTTGGGGCACACCGAGAGCACGGCGTTCCAGGTCGCCACCGGCGACGCGGTGGAGCAGGTCGACGAGAACGGCCGCCGCACCACCATGACCTACGACCCGCTGGGGCGCCTGACCAAGGTGTGGCAGCCGGGCCGCGGCGCCGACGACGTGCCGGACGTGGAGTTCGAGTACCTGTTCCGCAACGACGCGCCGTCCGCCGTGATCACGAAGAAGCTGCTCGGCCACGGCGGTCAGGTGGCCACCCACACCCTGTTCGACGGGCTGCTGCGGGAACGCCAGGTGCAGGCGCCCGCGCCCGACGGCGGCCGGATCGTCACCGACACGATCTACGACAGCCACGGCCGGGTGGCGCGCACCAACGCCGCCTACCACAACCCCGACCGGCCCGGTACCGACCTGCTGGCCGTGTCCGACCGGGACGTCCCGGCGCAGACCGCGTTCGGCTACGACGGCGCGGGTCGTGAGATCGCCGAGGTGCTGCTGGTCGGCGGCACCGAGAAGTGGCGCACGACCACCGCCTACGGCGGCAACTGGGTGAGCGAGGACCCACCCGACGGCGGCACCGCGACCACCGAGCTGCTCGACGCCGAGGGGCGCGTGGTGGAGCTGCGCCAGTACTCGTCCGGCTCCCCGTCGGGCGACTACGACGCCACCAGGTACACCTACACCAAGGCGGGCGAGCAGGAGACCATCACCGACCCGGCGGGCAACACCTGGCGCAGCCACTACGACGTGCGCGGCCGCCTCGTGCGGGTGGACGACCCCGACCAGGGCACGTCCACGATGACGTACGACGACGAGGACCAGCTCCTCACCAGCACCGGCTCGCGCGGCTCCACCCTGACGCACAGCTACGACCCGCTGGGCCGCAGGACCGCGACGCACCAGGGTGGCGCCAAGGTGCTGGAGTGGACCTTCGACAGCCTCGGCAAGGGCCTGCCGGTGGCGGAGATCCGCTACGTCGACGGGCAGGCGTACCGGGACGAGGTGACCGGCTACAACGACGCCGAGCTGCCGACCGGCAACGCCGTCACCGTCCCGGCGCGGGAAGGCGCGCTCGCCGGTCGGTACGAGTCGACGTTGGCCTACAACGCCGCCGACCAGGTGACGTCGGTGTCGCTGCCCGCGATGGGCGGCCTGCCGGCGGAGGTGCTGGAGCAGGGCTACGACCAGTTCGGCAACGTCGACTCGATGCGGGGCCTGTCGAGGTACGTCGAGCAGACGCTGCGCACCGACCTCGGCGAGGTCGGCATGTACATCATGGGTGACGCGGGCCGGCAGGTCGCCCAGGCGTTCGAGTACGAAGAGGGCACCCGGCGGCTCGTCGGCGCCACGATGTACCAGGAGAACGCCGCGACGCCCGTCGTGGACCGCGAGCTGGAGTACGACCCGGCGGGCAACATCACCAAGCTGGTCAACGCCTCCGCCGGCCGGGCGGTGGACACGCAGTGCTTCCGCGTCGACCACCTGCGGCGGCTGACCGACGCGTGGACCGCGCCGTGGTCGTGCGACGAGGAGCCGAGCGCCGGCGGGCCCGCGCCGTACTGGCACTCGTACACCTACGACAAGATCGGCAACCGGCTCACCGAGGTGCTGCACGGTGCGGACGGCGACACCACCCGCACCTACGAGTACCCGCGGCCGGGTTCGAAGCAGCTGTCGTCGGTGCGTACCACGAGGCCGGGCGTGCCCGACGACGTGCGTTCCTTCGAGTACGACGTCGAGGGCAACACCACCGTTCGCGGTGCGCAGTCGTTGTCCTACGACGCCGAGGGCCACGTGACGTCGGTGGTCGAGGGCGACAAGACCACGTCGTTCGAGTACGACGCCGACGGCGACCGGCTGATCCGCCGTGACCCCGAGGGCACCACGTTGTACATCGGCACGACCGAGCTGCACGTGGACAAGGTGGGCCTGCTCACCGCGACGCGGTACTACGAGCACAACGAGGACACGATCGCGGTCCGCACCCCTGAGTCGTTGACGTGGCTGTCCGCCGACCACCACGGCACCGCCGAGACTTCGGTGGACGCTTCGTCGTTGGCCGCGGAGCACCGGCTGCGCCTGCCGTTCGGCGTCGATCGCGGCGAGAAGCCGGGCGGCTGGGTCGGTGATCGCGGTTTCGTCGGCGGCACGGAGGACGCCTCGACCGGTCTGACCCACCTCGGCGCGCGCGAGTACGACCCGGAGACGGGCCGGTTCCTGTCGGTGGACCCGATCATCGACGAGGAGGACCCGCAACAGCTGCACGGCTACCTGTACTCCAACAACAACCCGCTGACGTTCAGCGACCCGGACGGCCTGCTGTGGGGCTGGGTCAAGAAGGCCGCGAAGGTCGTGACCAAGGTGGCAGAGGTCGCCTCCTACATCCCGGGTCCGATCGGCACGGCCGCGGGCATCGCGGGTGCGGCGGCGCACGCGGCGCTGGGCAACAAGAAGAAGGCCCTGGAGATGGCGGCCGGCGCGGCGGCCAACCTCGTGCCGGGCGGCAAGCTGCTGCTCAAGGCGGGCATGGCGGTGGCCAAGAAGGTCGGCAAGGCCGCCACGAAGGCCGCCGCGAAGGGTGCCAAGGCGACGGCGAAGGCGGGCAAGGCCGTCGCGAAGGCTGCCAAGGGGACGGCTAAGGCGGCCAAGACCGCCGTGAGCAAGACGAAGAGAGCGGTCAAACGGGCCACCGGCAAGATGGACACCCCCAAGCAGTTGAACCACACGCGCGGCACCAAGGAGAACGCCAATGCGGTCAAGACCCGCAAGTCGGTGGGCAAGGAGCATTCGACGTTCCTGCTCGGCCGCCGGTGGGCGAACGCCCACACGAGGGTCGCGAACGCGCTCGGCAAGGCCAAGCCGAGCCAACCGCACATCCGAAAGCTGAACTTCGCGTGGCCGGTGGGGCGCGACAGCAACGGCAAGCTCCAGAGGTCGGTTCGGGTGAGCAACGGGAAGCAGGGCATGCACGGCTCGCCGTGGCACAAACCCAAGAAGCCGAAGGGCAAGAGCGGGAAGAAAAAGAAGAAGTAGCGCCGTTCGAGTGCCGGGCGGCACAGCGCGCGGACCTGGTCGGACAGGGCGCGGGTCCGGCCGGGTCGCCGGAGTTCTGACGAGGTAGGTTCCGAGGATGAGGAGGAGTCCGGTGGACGACGTACTGCGGCACGCCCGCGCGGCGTACGGGGACTTGGGGAAGCCGGACTACTCGTTCTTCCAGCGCGCCCGTGAGAACAACCCCTGGGCCGGCCTGCTGAAGTCCCTGTCCGCCCGGTTCAAGCTCGAGGACTGGACGGACTGGGAGGACGGCGTCGGATTCTCCTACACCGTGCGCAGCCGGGCGGACTCCAACCGGTCCTGGAGCCTGTGGCTGTCGGCCGTCGGGCCGTACGCGTTGTTGTGCGCCAACGTGGCCGAGACCCTGCGGCGGCAGGACGTGATCACGTTCGCGGACGAGGCGGACCCCGACCCGGCGGATCTGGTGCGCGAGCTGCACGCGGCGAGCCTCACCCTGCTCACGGCCGACGAGGTGGAGACGACCGTCGACTTCACCTCGTTCGAGGGCAAGTACCCCGCTTCGACCTTCGTCCTGCTGTTCGGCGAGGAAGACGTGCCTTGGTGGCCCGAGGAGTGACCGCTGGGCGCGCTTGCCGGGTCGGATGTCGGGGCTGGTCGGGCGTTACCGCGACCAGTCAGGCCAAGGGCGGAGGACGCGCCGGCGCTGAAAGGCGTCGGAATGGGCCAAAGGGCTCAGCCACCGGCCGCGCGGGATGCGGAGAGGCTCCCTCCTGTGCACTGGCGGGTGGGGCCTCTTGAGGCCACGCCGTCGTGGTGAGCGGTGCGTTCCAAGAAGGTCGGACGGGCGGTCGCGCGAGGTGGCCGCCCGTTCCGCTGTTCGGATTCGTTCGACCCCGTGCGAACACCTCGCCGAACACGGTGCGCGGGACCCAGGCTGGCGGCGGTGCCGGGTTGGCCGGTGGGCGGCTGAGGAGAGCTCGCATGGGTGCAGCGTGGAGACGTCTGGTGGCGCGGGGTGCGGCGTTGGCGGTTGGTGGGGCGCTCCTGGTCGTGCCGCCCGCGGTCGCGGGGCCGGAGGGGTGGGGTGAGCTGCCCGGCGCGCGGTCGGTGGCGGGGAAGGTGGCCGGCAACGCGCCGGTGCCCGGGTTGGCGGTCGACGCCGCGGCGGTGACGAAGGCGCCCGAGCAGCAGGTCGCCGCCACGGCACGTGGTGGGGCGGTCGAGGTCGTCGAGCAGGGCGGGCAGGGGGTGTTGTTCCGGGTCGCGCGCGCCGGAGCACCCGTGTCGGTCGAGTTGGACTACGCCGGGATGCGGCACGCGTTCGGCGGGGACTACGCGTCACGGCTGCGGGTCGTGGACGTGGCCACCGGGGAGGTCGTGCCCGCCCGCAACGACGTCGAGGCGGGCAAGGTCCACGTCGAGGTCGCGGGCGGCAGGGCCGGGGGGTGGACGGCCGGGCCCGACGGGACCCGGGTCGCACCGACGCGCAGCGCCACCTACGCGCTCACCGCCGGCACGTCGGGTGAATCGGGCAGCTTCTCGCCCACCTCGCTGGCGCCGTCGGCGACCTGGGCGGTGGGCGTGCAGTCCGGTGACTTCTCCTGGAACCACCCGATCGAGGTGCCGCCCGCGCCCGGCCCGACGCCGCAGGTCGCGTTGTCCTACTCCTCCGGCGTGGTGGACGGGCGGACCGCCTCCACGAACAACCAGGCCTCCTGGCTCGGCGAGGGCTTCTCCTACGAACCCGGCTTCATCGAGCGCACCTACGAACCCTGCGCGGAGGACGGCGAACCCGGCAAGGGCGACCTGTGCTGGGACCGGCAGGCCGCGCACATCGTGCTGCCCGGACTCACCGGCGAGCTGGTCTGGGACGCCGGCCGCGACCACTGGCGCGCGGCCAACGACGAGGGCTGGCGGGTCGAGCTGCGCACCGGCGCGGCCAACGGCGACGACGACGGCGAGCACTGGCTGGTCACCGGCCCGGACGGCACGCGGTACTCGTTCGGCTCCGCCGGCGCGGCCGAGTCGGTCTGGACGGCGCCGGTGTTCGGCAACGACGCGGGCGAGCCGTGCCACGGACCGTCGTTCGACACCTCGTGGTGCCGGCAGGCCTACCGGTGGAACCTCGACCTGATCACCGACACCCACGGCGACCAGGTCTCCTACCACTACGACACCGAGGTCAACCACTACGGCCGCGCCGGGGTCGCGGGCAACGCCACGCCGTACGTGCGCGCCGGGCACCTGACCCGCATCGACTACGGCCACCGCGCCGGCACCGAGCCCACCGCCCGCGTGGTGTTCACCGGCGCGCCGCGCTGCATCCCCGGTTCGGCCTGCCAACCGTCCAGGCCGGCCGACTGGCCGGACACCCCGTGGGACCTCGCCTGCGCGGGCGGCGGGTGCGCGGTCGCGGGACCGAGCTTCTGGGGCACGACCAGGCTGGCGTCGATCACCACGCAGGTGCGGTCGGGCGACGGGTTCGCCGACGTGGACTCCTGGCGGCTCGACCACGTCTTCCCGGCCACCGCGGACCACACCAGCCCGACGCTGTGGCTGCGCGCCCTCACCCGTACCGGCCACGTCGGCGGCACGGCCACCATGCCGCCGCTGCTGTTCGACGGCGTGCGCCTGCCCAACCGCGTCCCAGTCGGCAACGACCTGGAACCGATGAACAAGTGGCGCCTCTCCCGCGTGCACAACGAGACCGGCGGCTCGACCGAGGTCACCTACCTGGACGATCCGTGCGACCCCGGGTCCCTGCCGCGCCAGGACGTGAACGCCGAGAAGTGCTTCCCGTCCTTCTGGCTGCCCACGGGCCTGTCCTCGCCGCAACTGGGGTGGTTCGCCAAGTACGTGGTGGGGGAGGTCGCCGAGGTGGACCGGGTCGGCGGCGCGCCGCACGCGGTCACCCGGTACGAGTACGTGGACGAGGGCGCGGCCTGGCACTACGACGCCGCCGAGCTGGTGCCGGACCGGTTCAAGACCTGGGGCGCGTGGCGCGGCTTCCAGAAGGTGCGCGTGTCCACCGGCGGCGCGGACGGCCCGCGCACGCTGACCGAGCACCTGTTCCTGCGCGGCATGGACGGTGACGTGCTGCTGGACGGCGGCACGCGTGACGTGAAGGTCCAGGACTCGCAGGGCAAGCAGCTCGAGGACGTGCCGGGCTACGCCGGGTTCGCCCGGGAGACCGTGGTCCGCGACGCCGTCACCGGCGCCGAGGTCTCCGCGCGCTTCCAGCAGCCGTGGCTGTCCGAGCCGACCGCCGTGCGGCAGCGGCAGAACGGTCCGCTGGAGGCCCGCATCCTCAAGGTCGACTCGGTGCAGACCCGCACCCCGCTGCCCGGCGGCGGCTCGCGGATGTCGGAGACCACCACCAGCCACGACGGCTACGGCACCGTGACCAAGGTCCACGACCTGGGCGACGTGGCCGTGCCCGACGACGACCTGTGCACCGTCACCGGCTACGCCCGCAACACCGATGCGTGGATCGTCGACCGGCCCAACCGGGTGACCACGGCGAGCGTGCCGTGCGACGACCAGCCGACGCAGGTGTTCGCGCCCGCCGACGTGATCTCCGACGAGCGCACCGCCTACGACGGCGCGGACAGCACCGACACCCCGCCCACCAAGGGCGACGTCACCCGCACCGAGGAACTGGCGTCGTGGGACGGCGACCGACCGGTGTACGTGACCACGTCCCGCGCCACCCACGACGCGCACGGCCGCGTGGTCACCGCGGACAACGCCACGGGCTCCCGCACCACGACGACGTACACGCCCGCGACCGGCGGTCCGGTCGCCGCGGTGACCACGACGAACGCGTTGGGCCACACCGGCGCCGAGGAGCTGGAGCCCTACCGCGGCCGGGTCGTCGCGACCACCGACGCCAACGGCCGCCGCGGCGAGCAGACCTACGACCCGCTCGGCCGGCTCACCGCCGCGTGGCGACCGGGCCGCCCGAGCACCGAGCCGCCGACCGCCCGCTACGAGTACCTGGTCCGCGCCGACGCGCCCTCGGTGGTCACCACGCACCGGTTGCTGGGCTCCGGCCAGTACCTGACCAGCCACACGCTGCACGACGGCCTGCTGCGCGAGCGGCAGACGCAGCAGCCCTCCCCGGCCGGCGGCCGGATCGTCACCGACACGCTGTACGACAGCCACGGCCGGGTTGCCAAGACCAACGCCGCCTACCACAACCCCGAGGAGCCGGGCACGTCGCTGCTGGTCGTCGCGGACGCCGACGTGCCGTCGCAGGAGGCCGTCGAGCACGACGGCGCGGGCCGCACGGCCGCCGAGGTGCTGCGGTCCTACGGCGTGGAGCGGCACCGCACGACCTACCGCCACGAGGGCGACCGGGTCAGCGTCGACCCGCCCGCGGGCGGCACGCCCACCACGAGCGTCACCGACGTGCGCGGCCGGTTGGTGGAGCTGCGCCAGTACACCGGCGACGGACCCGACGGCGAGCACCACACCACCCGCTACGGCTACACGAAGGCAGGCAAGCGGTCGTCGGTGACCGACGCGGCGGGCAACACCTGGCGCTTCGAGCACGACCTGCGCGGCAGGCAGGTGCGGGTGGACGACCCGGACAAGGGCGTCGCCACCAGCACGTACGACGACGAGGACCGGCTGACGAGCGTCACCGACGCCCGCGGCGTCACCCTCACCCACACCTACGACGCGCTGGGACGCCGCACCGGCGTGTCCGAGGGGACGGACCGGCGCGCCGAGTGGACCTTCGACGCGCTGCCCGGCGGCATCGGGGAACCGGCCGCCGCGATCCGGCACACCGACGGCGCGGCGTACCGCACCGAGGTCACCGGCTACGACGCGCTCGGCCTGCCCACCGGCACGGCCGTCACCGTCCCCGCCCGCGAGGGCGCGCTGGCCGGCCGTTACGAGGTCACCGAGACGCGCGACCAGGCGGGCGCGCTCGTCAGCACCGGCCTGCCCGCGGTCGGGGACCTCCCCGCCGAGACCGTGACCACCGGCTACACCGCGCTGGGCCAGGCCGACACGCTCGGCTCCGACCTCGCGCCCTACGTCACGGCGACCGGCTACACGGCCGTGGGCGGGCTGGGCCACCGCATCCTCGGCGACCGGGTCATGCGCTCCTACGCCTACGACGACGCCACCCGCAGGCTCACCGGCCTGAAGACCGAACTGGAGACCGGCGAGGTCGCCGTCGACCTGGCCCTGGGCCACGACCCGGCGGGCAACATCGTCTCCAGCGCCGACGCCGCCTCCGGCGACACCCAGTGCTTCCGCGGCGACGCGCTGCGCCGCCTGGTGGAGGCGTGGACCACGACCGCCGACTGCGCGGCCGGGCCGAGCACCGCCGCGCTGGGCGGCCCCGCGCCGTACTGGCACACGTACGGCTACGACGCGGCGGGAAACCGCACCCGCGAGCAGCACCACGCCGAGAGCGGCGACACGACCCGCGACTACGCCTACCCGGCGGTCGGGCAGGCCGGGCCGCACCGCGTCACCTCGGTGACCACCGGGTCCGTTGTGGACGGTTACACCTACGACGCGGCGGGCAACACCGTCGGCCGCCCCGGGCAGGTCCTGGCCTGGAACGCCGAGGGCAGGCTCGCCCGGGTCGACGCGGGCGGGCAGGTCACCACCTTCGAGTACGACGCGGACGGCGACCGGCTGCTGCGCCACGACCCGGAGGCCGACACCCTCTACCTCGGCGACACCGAGGTGCGCCTGGACCGCGCCACCGGGGCGCTCACCGCCACCCGGCACTACGGCGTGGACGGCACCGTCCTCGCGGTGCGCACCGGCGCGGGCCTGAGCTGGCTCGTCGACGACCACGCCGGCACGGCGGGCACCGCGATCGCCGCGGCCGACCTGGCCGTCACGACCCGCCGCCGGCTGCCCTACGGCGCGCCGCGCGGCACGACGCCGGCGTGGCCGAGCGAGCAGGGCTTCGTCGGCGGCACGAACGACGCCTCCACCGGCCTGGTCCACCTCGGCGCACGCGAGTACGACCCGGCGATCGGCGCGTTCGCCTCGGCCGACCCCATCCTCAACGCCGAGGACCCGCAGCAGCTGCAGGGTTACGCCTACGCGGGCAACTCGCCGGTCAGCCACGCCGACCCCACCGGTCTCACCGCGCGGCTCCTGGTCGGGTCGTGGACCGAGCCGATCACGTGGGACAGCGGGCTCACCGGGTTCCGCTGGAGCGACGACGTGGCCGGACCGGGCCTGCTCCACACCCCGCACCCGACCGCGGACGCGCGCGACGTGTTGGGCGGCGGTGACACCGGCGAGATCATCAAGGCGATCCTGGAGAACCGCGGCGGCTGGTCGCCGAAGGTCCCGCCCGGCTACCAGACGCCGCCGTCGAGCGGGAGCCTGCCGCCGATCCCGACCACGCCCGGACCGACGAGGCCCACCACGCCGGACGGCTACCCGGTGCACAGCCCGGGCGAGGGCTCGTGGCGGGTGGACTGCCGGACCTCGGGCGCCGTGCGCACGTGCCACTACACCCCGATCAAGTCGCCGTCCACGTCCTTCGGCGGCGGGTACGAGATCGGCACCGGCTGGGGAGGCGGCAGCGCCCCGTACGGGCGGGTGGGCGACGACTACGAGATCGGCGAGTTCGACTACGTGGCCTGGGACGTCGAGGAGCGCGAGTACTGGGAGTACGACCGGTGCAAGCCGTGGAACCCGTGCGACACCAAGCCCGGCAAGGTCGAGGGCTACAGCCCGCCCGGCCTCTACACGTCCAAGAGCGGCTCCAAGACCAACAGCAAGGCCGGCAGCGCCCACTCGTCCAAGAGCAAGTCGACCAAGACCAAGAGCAGCTCGAAGAGCTCCACCAAGAAGAAGAAGTGAGGGCTCCGGCGATGGCCTTCGGCACCGGTGCGCCCCGACTTCGTACACGCTCGGCCGAGGTGACCGGCGGGGCACGGCGCGACGACGGCCGACCTCGCACGCGCGCGGTCGTCGCGGTGGCCGTGCTGCTGCTGACCTGCGTCACCGGTGCGGTCCGCCCCGAAGCGCCGCGGGCGGAGGCCGCCGCGGCGGCCTCCGCCGAGGAATCGGCCTCCGCGAAGGCGCGCGCGACCGGCGAGCCGGTCGAGGTCGACGCCCTGGGCACGGAGAACGTGGAGGTCGTCGCCAACCCCGAGGGGCACTTCACCGCGACCACCTACGACCAGCCGGTCCGGGCGCGCACGGCGACCGGCTGGGCGCCGATCGACACCACGCTGGTCACCCGGCCGGACGGGACGGTCGGGCCGAAGGTCGCGGCGGTGCCGGTCGCGTTCTCCGGCGGCGGCTCGGCGCCGCTGGCCAGGACCGGCGCGGGCGAGGACGTCACCGGGCTGGACTGGGCCGCGCCGCTGCCGCCGCCCGTGCTCGACGGCCCCGCCGCCACCTACCGCGACCTCCTGCCCGGTGTCGACCTCGTCCTCACCGCCACGCCCACCGGGTTCTCCGAAGCGGTGGTCGTGCGCGACCCGGCGGCCGCGCGCGACCCGCGGTTGTCGGCGCTGAGGTTCGGCCTGCACGGCGGGGGCGCGCCCGCCGCCACGGCGGTGGCCGCCGAGGAGACCACCCCCGAACCCGCGACGGGCGGGCAGGCCTGGAAGTCGGCCGGGGACACCACCGCGCCCGCGCGGTGGGACGTCACCGACGACGCCGTCACCCTGCGCCCGGACGCGGCCCTGCTCTCCGACCCGGCCACGACCTACCCGCTGTCGATGGCCGGCCCGGACTGGGGCCGCAACCGGCACTGGATGCTGTTGTCCCACAACGCCACCACCGGCGCGAAGGCGGCGTACTGGGACTCCTCGCACCTCGCGCGGGTCGGTCGCGTCCGGGGCGACGACACCCGCTGGCGGTCGTACTTCGAGATGGACACCGCCTGGCTCGCGGGCAAGCGGATCAGGACGGCGACCTTCCGGATCTTCGAGTGGTGGGCCGAGTCCTGCCAACCGCAGCCGGTGGAGCTGTGGCACATCGGCGCGATCAGCCCCACCACGACCTGGGGCGACGCGACCCCGTTCCACCGCAAGGCCGCCGAGGTGGCCACCGCCCACGGCTACGACGCCGGGTGCGAGCACCAGTCGATCGGGTTCGACGTCAAGGACCTGATGGCCGAGGCCGCCGAGAACCGGTGGCCCACCACCACGCTGGCGCTCAAGGCCCGCGAGGACGCGACCTCCTACGCCGCCAAGGAGTTCCTCAACCGCCCCGTGCCCGAGCTGGACCTGGGTGACGAGAACTCCCCGGTGCTGGCCATCACCGCGGACTACAACACCGTGCCCGACCGCCCGACCGACGTGACCGTGGCGGGCAAGCGCTGCACGGGAGCCGACCCCGTGGTGGTGAACACGACCACACCGGAGTTCGCCGCCGCGGTCGCCGACGCGGACACCACGCCAGGCCAGCAGATCCGCGCGGTCTACCGGTGGTGGGAGGGCGACGGCGCCACGCCGTCGGACGTCGCGAGCGTGGCCGCTCCCTACAGCGGTCCGGGCGTGAGCAAGGCCGTCGTGCCCCTGGACAAGGCGCTGCGCCACGGCGCCACCTACACCCTCGGGACCGTGGTCGACGACAGGATCGACAGCAGCGACGGGCAGTCGTCGTGCCGGTTCACCGTGGACACGGTCAAACCCGCCGCGCCGCCCGCGGTCTCGTCGGCGCAGTTCCCGCCGAAGCCCGCGCCGGGCCCGCCGGTCTTCACCACGGGACAGCTGACGTTCGACGCGGGCGGCGACCCGGACGTGGTCGCCTTCGTGTACGGCATCGGGTACAGCTCGGCCGTGGCGAACACCCCCGTCGACGCGGCCGCGCCGGGCGGCCGCGCCACCGTCCCGTTCACCCCCGACGTCCCGGCCACGTCGTCGTTCAAGTCCTACGTGGTCTCGGTGAAGGCCGTCGACCGGGCGGGCAACAGGTCCGACAGGACCACCACCTACCAGTTCATGGTCGGCACCGCCACCACGACTGGCACCGCCTACGGGAACTGGAGGGCGGACTCGGTGTCCGGCGGCAAGCTGGTCGACACCAAGGAGCTGGCCGGGCAGCCGACGTTCGACGCCACGATCTCCGGCGCCGTCACGTCCACGAAGGACCGCGCCGACAAGCTCGCCGCCGCCGTGCGCCTCGACGGCACGTCGGCGCACGCCGTGACCGCCGCGCCGGTGGCGCCGCGGACCGCCGAGGGCACGTTCGCCAGCTTCACCGCCGCGGCCTGGGTGAAGCTGGACCGGGCGCAGGACTGGGCGGCGGCGATCAGCCAGGACGGCGTCCGGCACAGCGGGTTCGCCCTGAAGTACAACCACTACCCGCGGTCGTGGCAGTTCGACATGGAGGGCTCGGACACCGCCGAGCGGACCACCGCGACCGCCACGTCGCTCGCCGCGCCGCAACTGGGGGTGTGGACGCACCTCGCGGGGGTCTACGACCACGCCGCGGGCACGATCTCGCTGTACGTCAACGGGCAGCTCGCCGCGCGAACCGCGTTCCGCAGCACCTGGTACGCCGCCGGTCCCACCGCGCTGGGCCGGGCCCGCTACGACGGCGAGGCGAACGACTTCTGGCCGGGCGACCTCGACGAGCTGCAACTGCTGCCGTGGGCCGCGTCGGCGTTCGAGGTGCGGCAGCGGATGGCGGGCCAGGCACTGGGCCCGACCGCGAAGTGGGCCCTGGACGAGGGTTCCGGCCCGACCGCCGCGGACCGCGACAGCGGCCACGTGCTGGCGTTGCAGGGCGGCGCGTCGTGGGCGCCGGACCGGACCGGCAAGTCCTCGCTGCGCTTCGACGGCCGCGACGGGCACGCCTACGCGGGCGGTCCGATCGCCGCGCGCTCGCCCGAGGGCACGTTCGACAGCTTCACCGCCTCGGCGTGGGTCAAGCTCGACGATCCGGCGGACTGGGCGTGGGCGGTCAGCCAGGACGGCGTCCGCGACAGCGGTTTCGTCCTGGGCTACTCGCAGTACCCGCGCGGCTGGAGCTTCGGCATGAGCGCCGTCGACGCGGACGGCGGCGGGGGCGACGGCTACGTGATCGCACCGGCCGCGCCGCAGCTCGGGGTGTGGACGCACCTGACCGGGGTCTACGACCACGCCGCCGGCGCCCTCACGCTGTACGTCAACGGCAGGCAGGCGGCGTCCAAGCCGCACCGCAGCACCTGGTACGCCGGTGGCGCGCTGCAGGTGGGCCGCGCGAAGAACGACGGCTGGCAGACCGACTTCTGGCCCGGGCAGGTCGACGACGTGCGGGTCGTGCCCGGCGTCCTGACCGCGGGTGCCGTCCTGACCCTCGCGCAAGCGCCCGCGGTGATCAAGCAGGGCGGCAAGTGGGCCCTCGACGACAGCACGGCCGACGCGACCGGCAACGGCCACGCCCTCGCGCTGTGGCCGGGCGCGTCCTGGACCTCCGGCCGGCGTGCGGGCGGCAGCGGCCTGCGCTTCGACGGCACGGCCGGGCACGCCTACACGGCCGGGCCCGTGATCAGCACGGACGCGAGCTTCACCGCGTCCGCCTGGGTGAAGCTGGACGCCCTCGACCGCCACCAGACCGTGATCAGCCAGGACGGCGCCCACGGCAGCGGCTTCCGCCTGCACTACGACAAGGACGCCAAGGCCTGGTCGTTCACGGTCGCGGGCGACACCGCGGCGGGCGGAACGACGCCCGACGGCGCGGTCCGGGCCACGACCGAGCTCAGGCTGGGGGAGTGGACGCACGTCGCCGGTGTCCACCACGCCGCCCTCGACCAGCTCCAGATCTTCGTCAACGGCAGGCTCCAGCGCACCGCGCCCTACGTCGGCGGCTTCCGCTCCGACCGGGGCCTGGTGGTCGGCCGGGCGCAGGGCGTGGCCGGCTCCGTCGACCACCTGTCGGGCACCGTCGACGACGTGGAGGTGAGCGACACGGCCGCCACGCCGACCCAGGTGTTCGGGCTCACCGGCCTCGGCGTGCCGGTCGCGTACAACAACTCGCCCACGGCCGTCGCGGACCTGGCGACCGCGGAGAGCGCCGTCACGGTCCTCGGCCTGACGCCGGACGTGGTGAGCACGCTGGAGGTGACGGTCAAGCTCAAGCACACCTACCTGGGCGACCTGGTGCTGCGCCTGATCTCCCCGGACGGCACCGAGTACCTGCTCGAAGACCTCACCGGCGCCGGCGACGTGGACGACTTCGACAAGACCTACCCGCTCAACGCCTCCGGTGAGATCGTCAACGGCGCGTGGAAGCTGCGCGTCGAGGACAAGACCCTCGGTGACACCGGCTCGATCACCAGCTGGGGCTTGCGCGCGCCCGTGAGCGACGACCCCGCCTACTCCGCGCCGTGGCGGCGGATCAACGGCACCGGGTTCGCGGTCGGCAACAACACCACGACCGAGCGCTCGGTGACCGTGTCCGACATCCCCGGCAACGCGCCGACCAACCTCAACGTCACGATCGACAAGACCTACTCCTCGGCCTCGGACACCAAGCTCAGCCTGATCTCGCCGGACGGCAAGGAGCACGTGCTGCACGACCCGGCGGCACCCTCGCCGCCCGTGCCCGCCAACCCGTGCGGCCCGTACGTCGACCCGTACGGCCTCAAGAGCCACTTCGTGGTGAACGTGATGAGCGCGCCCGCGAACGGCGTGTGGAAACTGCGGTTCAAGCACACCAGCGCCACGGGTGCGCCCACCGTCACCGCGTGGCAGCTGTGGTCGCCGATCAACCTCCGGGCCTCGACCTCCGCGCCGAACACGAAGTTCGCCAACGCCACCGACACGCCGATCGAGAACTGGCAGACGACCAGTGCCGCCCACGCCTGCGGCCTGCCCGGCACGGCGGCCAACGACGTGCGCGTCGCGGTCGACGTCCGGCACCCCAACCGGGGCGACCTGAAGCTGGAGCTCCTCGCGCCGGACGGCGCGGCGACCTACCTGCTGGAGGACTTCGCCGACGACGACACCGGCGACAACGTGCTCAAGACCTACACCGTGGCGGGTTCCGCCCAGCTGCCCAACGGGCACTGGACCCTGCGGATCACCGACAACCGCAACGACTGGGTCGCCCACCTCAACGAGTGGAGCGTGCAGGTGCTGCCCAGCGCGCAGTCGACGCTGCCCGCCGGGTGGAAGGCGGAGAACACCGCGGACGTGCCGATCGTCGACGACGGCTGGAGCGAGTCGCCGGTCACCGTCACCGGGCTGACCGGGATGGCGCCCGCGGTGTGGCGGGTCGACGTCGCGATCAGGCACACCCACCGCGGCGACCTGGCGCTGTACCTGGAAGCGCCGGACGGCACCGGGTACCTGCTGGAAGACCTCACCACCACCGAGGACGCCGACGACCACGCCAAGACCTACCACGTCAACGCCTACGGCGAGATCGCGAACGGGGTGTGGAAGCTCAAGGTCCGCGACGCGGTGTGGGGCGACACCGGTTTCATCGACTCCTGGGGCCTGTCACCGCCCTCGTTCGGCGGCGCGAACACCGACGTGCGGGTGCCCGTGGCCGACCTCCAGACCGCGGAAAGCCCGCTGACCGTGACCGGGGTGACCGGCGCCGTGCTTAACGGCGTGCACGTCCGCGCGACCGTCACGCACCCCAAGCCCGAGCAGCTGGTCGTCACGCTGGTAGCGCCGGACGGGACCACGACGTTCCCGCTGCACGACCGCAAACCCGTGCTGCCCAAGGCGTTCCGGCTCGACGCGTCGGCCGTCGCGTTCGCCGGCACGTGGAAGCTGCGCGTGCAGGACGCGGTGACCGGCGAGGCGGGGTCGATCGACTCGTGGGGTCTCGCGCTGGCGCCGGCCGTGGCGTGGCCGGAACAGCGCGGGACGGCGTTCAAGGTCGACGGCACTACCTCCGGCGTGATCGCCACGGGGTCCAAACGGGTCACCGGGATACCGGGCAACGCCCCGCTCGACCTGCGGTTGTCGTTGGACACGTCGTACTACTGGGTGAGTGAGTTGAAGATCGCGTTGGTCGCGCCGGATGGCACGTCGTACACGGTGCACGATCGGGGTGCGGTGTTGGCGCGGACGTTCACGGTGGACGCTTCGGCGGAGGTGGCCAACGGGGTGTGGAAGTTGTCGGTGCAGCGCAACAGTTCCAGCGGCACGGTGGACGTCACCGGGTGGAGCCTGTGGTCCCCGGTCAACCAGCAGGCCACCGCGCCCGGACCGAGGACGAAGTTCGCCAACGGCGACGACAGGGCCCTCGTCGACGACGGCTGGTCGTCGACGAGCAGTTACGCCGAGGTCTTCGGCATCACCGGCGCCGCAGCCAACGACGTGCGCGTGACCGTGGACGTCAAGCACCCCAACCGCGGCGACCTGAAGCTCCAGCTGCGCGCACCCGGCGCGGCGGCGACCTACCTGCTGGAGGACGTGCCCGACGGCGACACCGGCGACGACGTGTTCACCACCTACACCGTGCCGGGCGTCGCGCAGATCGCCAACGGCTCGTGGGAACTCCTCGTCACCGACACCAGGACCGGCAACACCGGGACCGTCGACGGCTGGAGCCTCCAGGTGTTGCCCAGCCCCCAGGTCGTGCTGCCCGCGGACTGGCGCGTCGAGAACGGCGCCGACACCCCGATCGCCGACTACGCCACCGTCGAGTCGCCGATCACCGTCACCGGGCTGACCGGGATGGCGCCGAAGGACTGGCAGGTCGCGGTGGCGCTGAGCCACACCTACCGGGGCGACCTGGCGTTGCACCTGGTCGCCCCGGACGGCACGGCCTACGCGTTGGAGGACTTCACCGGCACGGGCGACGCGGAAGCGCTGGTCAAGACCTACACGGTCAACGCCTCCGGCGAAGCCGCCAACGGCACGTGGAAGCTGCGGGTCCGCGACGGCGTGTGGGGCGACACCGGCCACCTCGACTCCTGGAGCCTGGCCGCCGCACCCGCCGGCACGCCCGTGCCGGCCGTCGCGTGGCCCAAGGTGTCCGGTGCGGCGTTCAAGGTCGACGGCACCACCACGGGCGCGACCGGGACCGCTTCGGTCCGGGTGGCGGGGACACCGGGCAACGCCCCGTCCGACCTGCGGTTGTCGTTGGACACGTCGTACTACTGGGTGAGTGAGTTGAAGATCGCGTTGGTCGCGCCGGATGGTACGTCGTACACGGTGCACGATCGGGGTGCGGTGTTGGCGCGGACGTTCACGGTGGACGCTTCGGCGGAGGTGGCCAACGGGGTGTGGAAGTTGTCGGTGCAGCGCAACAGTTCCAGCGGCACGGTGGACGTCACCGGGTGGAGCCTGTGGTCCCCGGTGAACCAGGTGCCGACCGCGCCGGGTCCGCAGACGAAGTTCGCCAACGGCGCGGACGTGGCGCTGCCCGACGACGGCTGGACCACGGCGGAGAGCGCCGTGCAGGTCGCCGGCGTCACCGGCACCGCACCGGCGAACCTGCGCGTCTCGGTCGACGTCAAGCACCCCAACCGCGGCGACCTCGTGCTGCACCTGGTCGCCCCGGACGGCACCGCCTACCTGCTCGAGGACTTCGTCAACGCCGACACCGGCGACAACGTGTTCAAGAACTACGTGGTCAACGGCTCGGCCGAGACCGCCAACGGCTCCTGGCGGCTGCGCGTGCTCGACGGGGTGTCGGGCAACGCGGGCACGATCGACGGCTGGAGCCTGCACCTGGCCGGCCTGACGGCCGTGGCGCCGGGCACGCGGTTCGAGAACACCGCCGACGTGCCGGTGCCGGACAACGGCACGGCGGAGTCGACGGTGTCGATCGCGGGCATCACCGGCGCGGTGCCGCCGGGGCTGCGGGTCGGGGTGGTGGTCCGGCACGCCCAGCAGGGCGACCTGAAGCTGGACCTGGTGGCTCCCGACGGCACGGTGTACCCGCTCGAAGACCTCACCGGCACCGGCGACGCGGACGACGTGGTCGAGGACTACGGCGTCAACGCCTCCGCAGAACCGGCCAACGGCACGTGGCGGCTGCGCGTGGCCGACACCGCGCTGGGCGACGTCGGGGTGATCGACTCGTGGAGCCTCACGTTCCCCGCGCCGACCAAGTACCACAACCCCCGCGACGTCGCGATCGCCGACAACGGCTCACCGGCCACGAGCGTGATCGCGGTCGACGGTCGGACCGGCGCCGCGCCGGCGGACCTGCGCGTCGTGGTGAGCGTCAAGCACCCCAACCGCGGCGACCTCGTGCTGCACCTGGTCGCCCCGGACGGCACCGCCTACCCGTTGGAGGACGTCCCGGACGGCGACACCGGCGACGACGTGCGGCAGACGTACTGGGTGGACGCCTCGGCCGAGCCCGCCGACGGGGGGTGGGCGTTGCGGGTGAGGGACGTGGTGACGGGCAACAGCGGCGGCCTGATCGACGCCTGGAGCCTCCAGTTCGGTGCGGGGTGATCCTCCGACCGGGGCGATCCCTCCCGCTGCCGCCGGGGGTGTGATCCGTCGTCGGTCGGCCCGGGCGGGCTCTCGTCCGGGCCGACCGGCTCATCCGCACCGGGTACCGCTGTCCCGTCCGGAGCACCTGCCCGCGCCCGTGCGCCGAATCCCGGGGTGCAATGTCACCGCGGGGAGGTCACGTGATCCCGGGCCCGAAACCTGCGGCCCTTTCCAACTCGCTGCACCATGTGACATGGTACCGGCGTGTCCACTCCTCTCCGAGTAGTCGTGGTGGGTGCGGGCATCATCGGCTCGGCGATCGCCCGGGCACTGGCCCGCGAGGACTGCGCGGTCACCGTGGTCGACCGCGGTGCCAGTGCGGGCGGGACGTCCGCCGGCGGTGAGGGGAACCTGCTCGTCTCCGACAAGGAACCCGGTCCCGAGCTCCGGCTCGCGCAGCGCTCGCTGGCGTCCTGGCTCAGCATCGAGGACGAGTTGCGCGACGAGCTGCCACCCGGGTTCCCCGGCCTGGAGCTGGAGCGCAAGGGCGGCCTCGTCGTCGCCACCACCGAGGCGGGCGCGGTGGCGCTGCGGGAGTTCGCCGACGCCCAGCGCGCCGTCGGGGTCCGGGCCGAGGCGCTCGACGACGACCGCGTCCGCGACCTCGAACCCGACCTCACCCCGAACCGCACCGCCGCCGTGTTCTACCCCGACGACATGCAGGTGCAGCCCGTCGTCGCCACCGAGGCGCTGCTCGCCGCCGCCCGCCGCCACGGCGCCCGGGTGCTCCAGGGCGTCGAGGTCACCGGGCCGGTGCTCGACCGGGGCAGGCTCGTCGGGGTCGACACCACGGACGGCGTGCTGACCGCCGACGCGGTGGTCCTCGCCGCCGGTCCGTGGTCGGGCGCGGTCGCCGAGCGGCTCGGGGTCGTGCTGCCGGTCGCGCCCCGCCGCGGCACCGTGCTGGTGACCTCCCGCATGCCGCAACGCGTGTGGCACAAGGTCTACGACGCCGACTACGTGGGCGCGGTCGGCTCCGGCGCGGCCGACCTCCAGGTCTCCAGCGTGGTCGAGTCGACGGCGGCGGGCACCGTCCTCATCGGCTCCTCCCGCGAGCGGCGCGGGTTCGACGAGCGGATCGAGTCCGGGGTGCTCGCCGCGCTCGCTGCCAAGGCGCTGCTGCTGTTCCCCTTCCTCGCCGACGTCCAGGTCATGCGCGCCTACGGCGGCTTCCGCCCGTTCGTCCCCGACCACCTGCCCGTGATCGGCCCCGACCACCGGCTGCCCGGCCTCTGGCACGCCACCGGTCACGAAGGCGCGGGCATCGGCCTGAGCCTGGCCACCGCCGAGGTCCTCCGCGACCAGGTCCTGCACGGCGCCGACCCCCTGGCCGCCGAGTTCCGCCTGGACCGCCCGGCCCTGCGCCCGCACCTCGAAAGGGCCGCCTGATGACGCAGATCCGCATCGAGGTCGACGGCGCCCCGGTCGAGGGCCTGGCGGGGCAGAGCATCGCCGCGCTGCTGCTCGCCACCGGCCGCACGTCCTGGCGCCGCACCCGCGCGGGCCGCCCGCGCGGCGTGTTCTGCGGCATCGGCACGTGCTTCGACTGCGTCGTCACCGTCAACGGCCTGCGCGACGTGCGGGCCTGCCAACGCCGCGCCGCCGAGGGCGACCGCGTCGAGCTGCAGGAGGACGACCGTGCCTGACGTCGTCGTGGTCGGCGGCGGACCCGCCGGGATGGCCGCCGCGCTCGCCGCCCGCCGCAACGGCGCGAAGCGGGTCGTCCTCCTCGAAGCGGGCGACGACCTCGGCGGCCAGTACTGGCGGCACCTGCCCGCTCGGCGCGCCGACCCCGACGAGGGGACGTGGCACCACGGTTGGCACCGCTTCCTCGACCTGCGCGCCGCCCTGCGGCGCGACCCCGGCTGCGAGGTCGTCACGAACGCCCACGTGTGGTCCGTCGACCGCCGCGACGACCGGCCCCCGCTCGTGCACGTCCTCGTCGGTGAGGTCGACGGGCAGGCCCGAGCGCCGCGCACGTTCGACCCCGGAGCGCTCGTCCTCGCCACCGGCGCGCACGAGCGCACGCTGCCGTTCCCGGGCTGGGACCTGCCCGGCGTCGTCACGGCGGGCGCCGCGCAGGCGCTGGCCAAGGGCGAGCGGGTGGCCGTCGGCCGTCGGGTCCTCGTCGCGGGTTCCGGCCCGTTCCTGCTGCCCGTCGTGGCCGGCCTGACCCGCGTGGGCGCGCGGGTCGTCGGCGTGGTCGAGGCCTCCGGTCCCGCCCGGCTCGCGAAGGGCTGGGGCGCCAGGCCCTGGCGACTGGCGGGCGCCGGCGGCAAGGCCGTCGAGCTGGCCGGCTACCTGCGGGTCCTCGCCGCCCACCGCATCCCCTACCGGCTGGGCGCGGGCGTCGTCGCGGCCCACGGCGCCGACCGGGTCGAGGCCGTCACCATCGCCCGGCTGGGCCCCGACTGGTCGCCGGTGCCCGGCACCGGGCGGCGCGTCGAGGTCGATGCCGTCTGCGTCGGCCACGGCTTCGTCCCGCGCGCGGAACTCGCCACCGCGGCCGGCTGCGCGGTCGGCGCGGACGGCGCCGTCGAGGTCGACGACCGGCAGCGCACGTCCGTGCCCGGCGTCCTCACCGCGGGCGAGCTGACCGGCATCGGCGGCGTCGAGCTGTCCCTGGCCGAGGGCCTGGTGGCCGGGGCGGTCGCCGCCGGGGGAGAACCCGCGCCCGCCGCCCTGCGCCGCCGCGCGGTCTTCCGCGAGTTCGCCACCAGGGTCGACGCCGCCCACGCCATCGGGCCGGGCTGGCGGTCCTGGGTGGACGACGCCACCGTGGTCTGCCGCTGCGAGGACGTCACCGCCGGAGCCCTGCGCCGGGCCGCCGAGTCGACCCGCTCCAGAGGGCTGCGCTCGCTCAAGCTCACCACCCGCGCGGGTCTCGGGCTGTGCCAGGGGCGCACCTGCGGCGCGGCGGTCGAGGACCTGCTCACCGGCGTGCTCGACCCCGGCCGCACCGCCAACCGCCCCGTCGCCGTACCGCTGCGCCTCGGTGAGCTCGCCGACCACAGCCGCACCAGCAACCGAGAGGACGTCCCATGAGTTCCGGACCGGCTTCCCTGCGCGGGGTCATCGTCGCCACCGCCCTGCCGTTCAAGGAGGACCCCTCCGCGCCCTCCGGTCTGGCGGTCGACTACGACCGCTACGCCGAGCACTGCGACTGGCTGATGGCCAACGGCTGCCACGGCATCGGTCCCAACGGCTCGCTCGGTGAGTACTCCGCGCTGACCGACGCCGAGCGCCGCGCGGTCGTCCGGGTCGCCGTGGACGCGGTCGGCGACCGGGGCGTCGTCGTCGCGGGCGTGCACGGCCCCGGCTGGCACCAGGCCAAGCACTGGGCGGAGCTGGCCGCCGAGGACGGTGCGCACGGCGTGCTCGCCCTGCCGCCCACCATGTACCGGGCCGGCCGCGAGCAGGTGATCGAGCACTACACCAGGATCGACGAGGTCGGCCTGCCGATCATGATCTACAACAACCCGATCGACACCAGGGTCGACCTCGTGCCCGACCTGGTCGCGGAGATCGCCGAGCTGCCCAACGTCCGCGCCATCAAGGAGTTCAGCGGCGACGTGCGCCGGCTCTTCGCGATCGCCGAGCTGTGCGACATCGACGTGGTCGTGGGCGCCGACGACGTGCTCTTCGAGCTGATGGCCGACGGCGCCGTCGGCTGGTTCGCGGGCTTCCCCAACGCCCTGCCCGCCGAGTCGGTCGTCCTCTACGAGCACCTGCTCGCCGGCCGCCTCACCGAGGCCAGGGAGCTGTACAAGCACCTCGTCGCGCTGTTCCGCTGGGACTCGCGCACCGAGTTCGTGCAGGCCATCAAGCTCGGCATGGACGAGGTCGGCCGCTACGGCGGACCGTGCCGCCCGCCGCGCGGCCCCCTCACGGCCGAGCAGGCGACGAGGGTGCGCGCGGACCTGGGCCGGGCGGTGGCCGGCATCGAGGCCCTGCGGGTGGCGGGGGTGGCCTGAGGTGCGCGCCTCCCGGATGTTCTCCGCGGTCGACTCGCACACCGAGGGCATGCCGACCCGCGTGGTGACCGGCGGCGTCGGGGTCGTCCCGGGCGACACCATGAACGAACGGCGGCTGCACTTCGTCGAGCACCTCGACCACGTGCGACGGCTGCTGGTCAACGAGCCGCGCGGCCACTCGGCGATGAGCGGTGCGATCCTGCAACCGCCCACGCGGCCCGACGCGGACTTCGGCGTGCTCTACATCGAGGTGTCCGGCTGCCTGCCGATGTGCGGGCACGGCACCATCGGCGTCGCCACGGTCCTGGTGGAGACCGGCATGGTCGAGGTGACCGAGCCGGTGACCACGATCCGGCTGGACACCCCGGCGGGGCTGGTGGTGGCCGAGGTCGCCGTCCGCGACGGGCACGCCGACGGCGTGACCCTGCGCAACGTCCCGTCCTACTGCGACCGGCTCGACGAGGTCGTGGACGTGCCGGGGTTGGGCGCGATCCGCTACAGCCTCGCGTTCGGCGGCAACTTCTACGCGATGGTCGACCTCGACGAGGTCGGGCTGCCGTTCGACCGCGCCCGCAAGGGCGAGATCCTCGCCGCCGGGCTGGCGATCATGGACGCGGTCAACACCTCCGCGCCGCCGGAGCACCCGGAGATCGACGGCGTGGACCACTGCCACCACGTGGAGTTCATCGCGCCCGGCTCGGACGCGCGGTTCTCGCGGCACGCCATGGCCATCCACCCCGGGTGGTTCGACCGCTCGCCGTGCGGGACGGGCACGTCCGCGCGGATGGCCGAGCTGCACGCGCGCGGCGAGCTGCCGCTGGAGCGGGACTTCGTCAACGAGTCCTTCATCGGCAGCCGGTTCACCGGCCGCCTGGTGGGGGAGACGACCGTCGGCGGGCGGCCCGCGGTGCTGCCGACCGTCACCGGGCGCGCCTGGATCACCGGGGTCGGGCAGTACCTGCTCGACCCGACCGACCCGTACCCGGCTGGTTTCGAGTTCTGAAAGGTGCGCCACGGCGCGAAGGGCGCGAAGTACCGAATAGCGAACTCACGGGCATGGGGGTGGGATACTCGGCAGCTCTCATACGGGTAAGGTCAGCGCTGTGTGACATTGCAGTGCGGGGGCGTACCCCACGACAGCGGGAGGCCGCAGAGGTGAGTCCGTCGACCATCAACCCGTTGGCCGTGGGCGCGAGCCTGCGCGGCACGGTGGAGGACGCGGTCGCCGCCGCCATCGTCTCGGGCGAGCTGGCGCCGGGCACGCTGGTCACGGCGCCGACGCTGGCCGCCCGCTTCGGCGTGTCCGCGACCCCGGTCCGGGAGGCGATGCTCAACCTGCAGAAGCGCGGGTTCGTCGACGTGGTGCGCAACAAGGGCTTCCGCATCACCGACGTCAGCGAGCAGGACCTCTGGGAGATCGTGCGGCTGCGCCAGCAGCTGGAGGGCCCGCCGATGCGCGAGATCGCCAGGACGATGCAGCCCTCGACCGTGGCCGAGCTGCGGGTCAAGGCCCAGGCCATCGTGGACGCCGCCGCGGCGGCCGACCTGGCCGCCTACCTGGCCGCCGACCTGGACTTCCACCTGCGGCTGCTGGAGCTGCACGGCAACCGCAGGCTCATCGCGATCGTGAAGGACCTGCGCCAGCAGACCCGCATGGTCGGGCTGGCCGGCATGGTCGGCACCACCGAGCTGGCCAGGTCCGCGGCCGAGCACCACAGCCTGGTCGACCTCCTGGAGGCCAGGGACGGGCGGGGCGCGGAAGCGCTGCTGACCGACCACATCGGCCACGTGCTCGGCTGGTGGAGCGGCAACTCCGAGGACTGAGACCGAGAACGACCGACGAGCCCGCCCGGTGCACGGCGGGCTCGTCGTGCTGCCCGGGAACCGTCGGCGCGCGTTCCGGGGCCGTTGCGGGCCATTGCCGCGTGATCGTTCCCGGGGTGGACCACCCCGGCCGGAAAAATATCGCGTCGGCGTCTTCAAGTGCGAGGTGTGACATACTACTGTCGCCCTATCGGTGATAGCGGTCACTGCTCCTTCGTCCCGCGTGACCGGCCGACGCTGTGCTTCGACGGCCCCCGCGCGCCGACTCTTCCCCGGTGCGCCCGACCTCAACGCCTCTCTCAGTCGCCGGTTCGACCAGGCCGTCCGCCATCCAGGGCGACGGCCTACCGAGCCGCACCCGACGGAAGGTAGGACCCCGTGAGGAGAACCACCACCCTGGCGATCGCCGGGTTCACGGCCGGCGCGCTCGCCCTGTCGGCGTGCTCGGGAACGGACCAGGCCGCCACCACCGGCGGTGGCACGGGCGGCACCCCCGCCAAGGGCGGGACGGTCGGCGTCCTGCAGTCGAGCGACTTCTCCTACCTCGACCCGTCGAGGGGGTGGGACGGCGGCGTCAACGCCTTCTACCGGCTGGTCTACCGCCAGCTGGTCACCAAGGCGGCCGGCGACGCCGAGAACCCCAACGAGATGGTCCCCGACCTCGCCGAGAGCCTCGGCACCCCGTCCGCGGACGGCCTGACCTGGACCTACAAGCTCAAGCAGGGCCTCAAGTTCGACACCGGCGCGCCGATCACCTCGCGCGAGGTCAAGTTCGGCATCACGCGCGGCTGGGACCCCGAGATCGGCATCGGCGCGCCCTACCTCAAGCAGTTCGTCGCCGCGCCGCCCGACTACCAGGGCCCGTACCGCTCCGGCGACCTCGACACCATCGAGACCCCCGACGAGCGGACGATCGTCTTCCACCTCAAGGCGCCGTTCCCCGAGTTCGACGCGGTGCTGTCCATGCCGAGCGGCACCCCGTTCCCGGTCGGCTCCGGCGGCGGTGACTCGTTCATCAACGACGTGGTCGCCTCGGGCCCGTACGACGTGAAGTCGTTCACGCCCGGCAGCCGCATCGAGCTGACCCGCAACCCGAACTGGGACGCGGCCACCGACAGCGTCCGCAAGGCCTACCCGGACGCCTGGAACTTCACCATCGGCGTCGACGGCGCGACCATCGACGAGCGCCTCATCGCCGGTCAGGGCGCCGACGTCAACGCCGTCGCGGGCCAGGTGCAGACCGCGACCATCGCCCGGATCCAGACACCGCAGCTCAAGCAGCGCACCGTCAAGGCGCCCTCGACCTGCCTCACCTACCTCGGGCTGAACACCACCAAGGGCCCGCTGGGCGACGTGCGGGTGCGCCAGGCGATCAACTACGCGGTGGACAAGAGCGCGGTGCTCAACGCCACCGGCGGCAACCAGTTCGCCACCATCTCCACCACGATCCTGCCGACCTCGGTCTCCGGCCACACCGACTACGACCTGTACCCGAGCAAGGACCACGCGGGCGACGTCGACGAGGCCAAGCGGTTGCTGGCCGAGGCGGGCCACGCGGACGGCTTCACCCTGACCCTGGACGTGCGCTCGAACGCCGTCGCCCAGCGCCAGGCCGAGGCCGTCCAGCAGTCCCTGGGGCGGGTGGGCATCGAGGTCGGGCTGAACGTGATCGACGTGTCGACCTACTACGAGACCATCGCCACCCCGGCGGCCCAGCACGACGCGGCGATCACCGGCTGGTGCCCCGACTGGGCCTCCAGCGCCTCGACCTTCCTGCCGCCGCTGTTCGACGGGCGCAAGATCACCGCGAAGGGCAACCAGAACCTCGCCCAGCTCAACGACCCCGCCGTCAACGCGGCCATCGACGCGGGCATCGCCGAGACCGACCTGGCCGAGGCCGACACCGCGTGGGGCGAGCTGGACCGGAAGATCATGGAGCTGGCGCCGATCGTGCCGCTGAACGTCGAGAACCGCATCTTCCTGCCGGGCTCCAACGTCACCGGCTTCCACGCGCCCGGCGGCGACATCGACTACGCCATCCTCGGCCTGAAGGACGCGGGGAAGAGCTGAGGATGACCATCACGCCTCCCGCCCTCCAAGCGCAGGCGGCGGCCGAGCAGGGCACCGTCGGCACCACGCCGGACCCGCGCCCGGGCGTCACCCGCGCGCTCCTGCGCCAACCGTCGACGGTGGCCTGCCTCGGCTACATCGCCCTGGTGCTGCTGATGGCCGCGTTCGCGCCGCTGATCGTGAAGGTCGGCGGCTGGGACCCCTACACGTTCGACCAGACCGCCATCGACCCCGACCTCGGCGGCGTGCCGCTCGGCCCCTGGGGCGGCATCTCCTCGTCGCACTGGCTCGGCGTCGAGCCAGGCACCGGCCGGGACGTCTTCGCCCGGATCGTGTACGGCGCGCGCACGTCCATGCTCATCGCGCTCGCCGCCACCACCCTCACCACCGTGCTGGGCGTGCTGCTCGGCCTGCTCGCCGGCTACTTCGGCGGCCGCGTCGACATGGCGGTCTCGCGGCTCATGGAGTTCCTGATGGCGTTCCCGGCCCTCATCTTCATGATCGCGGTGCTGTCCGCGCTGCCCGCCGACGACCGGCAGGCCCTGGTGGTGGTCGTGATCGCGGTGTTCGGCTGGCCCTACCTGGCGCGGATCGTGCGAGCGCAGACGCTCTCCCTCAAGGAGCGCGAGTTCGTCGAGGCCGCCCGCGCTTCCGGCGCCTCGCGCGCCACCATCGTGTTCACCGAGATCCTGCCGAACCTGCGCTCGACGTCGCTGGTCATGGTGACGTTGGCGGTGCCCGGCTACATCGGCACCGAGGCCGGCCTGTCGTTCCTGGGCGTGGGCGTCGTCCCGCCCACGCCGTCGTGGGGCCAGATGATCGCCGGCTCGGTGGGCTGGTACTCGGTCGTGCCCACGTACTTCCTCGTGCCCGGCACGTTCCTGGCCCTGCTGGTGCTGTCCTTCATGGTCCTGGGCGACCGGGTGCGTGCGGCGCTCGACCCCGGAGGCCACCGGTGACCCGCTACGTGGTGAACCGGGTGTTCGGCATGCTCGTGGTGCTGTTCCTGGTGTGCCTGCTCACCTACCTGGTGTTCTTCGCGCTCTCGCCCGACCCGGCGGTGCAGATCTGCGGCAAGAACTGCACGCCCGAGCGCATCGACCAGCTCCGGGCCAACCTGGGGCTGGACGCGCCGTTCCTCACCCAGTTCGCGGCGTTCCTCGGCGGGCTGGTCGCGGGCCGGACCTACGGCAGCGGCCCGTCCCTGGTCGAGTGCCACGCGCCGTGCCTCGGCTACTCGTTCCAGACCTCGCAGCTCGTCACCGACATGGTCGTGCAGCGGCTGCCGGTCACCGCCGTCGTCGCGATCGGCGCGGCCGTGCTGTGGCTGCTCATGGGCGTGGCCGGCGGTCTGGTCAGCGCCGTGCGGGAGGGCCGGTTCGCGGACCGGTTCATCACCGGGCTCACCCTGGGCGGCATGTCGATCCCGAACTACGTGCTCGCGCTCGCGCTGCAGTACGTCTTCGTGATCTGGTTGCGGTGGCTGCCGTTCCCGCAGGCCGTGCCCTTCGCCGACGACCCCGTCCAGTGGTTCCTCAACTTCGTCCTGCCCTGGACGGTCCTGGCGATCGGCTACGCCTCCTCCTACACCCGGCTCACCCGCGCGAACGTCCTGGACACGCTGCGCGAGAACTACGTGCGCACCGCGCGCGCCAAGGGCCTGCCGCCCGCGCTGGTCTGGCGGCGGCACGCGCTGCGCCCCGCGCTGACCCCGGTGGTCACCATCGCGGGCATGGACTTCGCGGGACTGCTCGGCGGCGCCCTGATCACCGAGACCGTGTTCGGGATCAACGGCGTCGGCAAGCTCGCGGCGGACTCCATCACCAAGAACGACCAGCCGGTCATCATGGCCGTCACGTTGCTGGCCGCGTTCTTCGTCGTGGTCGGCAACGTGGTGGTCGACCTGCTGTACCCGGTGATCGACCCCCGGGTCAGGGTGGGTGCCGCGACATGAGCGAGCTGCTGACGGTCCGCGGGCTGACCGTGTCGTTCGACGGTGTCCCGGCGGTCGACGCGATCGACTTCTCCGTGCCGACCGGCGGGGCGCTGGGCGTCGTCGGCGAGTCCGGTTCGGGCAAGTCGATGGCGAGCCTGGCGGTCATGGGCCTGCTGCCGCCGGAGGCGAGCCGGTCCGGCTCCATCTCGTTCGGCGGCCAGGAGCTCACGGAGCTGTCCGAGCGGGGGATGCGTGCCGTGCGGGGCAACCGGATCGCGATGGTGTTCCAGGATCCGCTGTCCTCCTTGAACCCCTACTACACGGTGGGCGCGCAGATCGCCGAGGCCTACCGGGCGCACCGGCCCGGTGTCTCCCGCCGCGCGGCCCGTGCCGCCGCCGTCGAGGCGATGGAGCGGGTGCACATCCGCGAGGCGGGCAGGCGCGTGGACGACTACCCGCACCAGTTCTCCGGGGGCATGCGCCAGCGCGTGATGATCGCGATGGCGCTCAGCGCCGAACCGGAGCTGATCATCGCGGACGAACCGACCACCGCGCTGGACGTCACCGTGCAGGCGCAGATCCTCGACCTGCTGACCGAGGTCCGCCGGGACACCGGGGCCGCGCTCGTCCTCGTCACGCACGACCTCGCGGTGGTCAGCGAGGTCGCCGACGAACTGGTCGTCATGCGCGGGGGCCAGGTGGTCGAGACCGGGACGGCCGAGCAGGTCTTCTCCGACCCGCGGCACCCGTACACGCGGGCGCTGCTGGACGCCGTGCCCCGCATCGACGGTCGCACCGACGCCCCGCGCACGTCGGCCCAGGCCACCACCGGAGGAGGGACATGAGCCCGGAACCGCTGCTGAGCGCCCGAAACCTGGTCAAGGAGTTCCCGGTCGCGGGAACCGCGGGCCTGCTGCGCCCCGCGCGCACGTTCCGCGCCGTCGACGACGTGTCCTTCGACCTGCACGCGGGCCGGACGCTGGCCCTGGTCGGCGAGTCCGGCTCCGGCAAGTCCACCACCGCGCGGCTGGCCACCCGGCTGGTCGACGTCACCTCCGGCACGGTGCGCCTGGCCGGCCGCGACATCACCGCCGCGACCGGCCGGGAGCTGCTGGAGGTGCGCCGCCAGGTCCAGGTGGTGTTCCAGGACCCGTTCTCCTCCCTCAACCCCCGGCACACCGTGGAGCGGATCGTCACGGCCCCGCTGCGCTACCAGAAGCGGCCGATCCCCGGCGGGGCCAAGGCGTTCGCCCAAGGGCTCATGGAACGGGTCGGGCTGGCGCCGGACCACGTCGGCCGCTACCCGGCGCAGTTCTCCGGCGGGCAGGCGCAGCGCATCGGCATCGCCCGCGCGCTCGCGGTGAACCCCCGCGTGCTGGTGTGCGACGAGGCCGTGTCCGCGCTGGACGTCTCGGTGCAGGCGCAGATCGTCGACCTGCTGCGCGACCTGCAGCGCGAGGAGGGCTTCGGGTGCCTGTTCATCGCCCACGACCTGGCGGTGGTCCGGCAGATCGCCACGAGCGTCGCGGTGATGACGGGAGGCCGGGTGGTGGAGGCGGGGGAGCGGGACGCGGTCTTCGACGACCCGCGGCACGAGTACACGCGCGCCCTGCTGGCCGCCGTGCCGCGCATCCGGCCCGAGTGGGATCGGGCCCGGCTGCGCAACGCCGCCAAGCGCCGGGACCTGGCCGATGTCGCCGCGCGCGACCGGACTGATGCCGCCGCGCGCGACCGGACTGATGCCGCCGCGCGCGACCGGACTGATGCCGCCGCGCGCGACCGGACTGATGCCGCCGCGCGCGACCGGACCGATACCGCCGCGCGCCACCGGACCGACACCGGGCTCACCGCATGAGCGGGCTCGCGAACGAGTCGTTCGGCGCGGTGCCCCGGGTCCCCGCGACGCCGAGCGCCGGCGGGGTGCGCGCGTGAGCCCGGTCGAGTACGCCCTGCCCGGCGCGTGGGTGCGCGAGTTCACCGTCGACGCGCCCCTGGACTGGTCCGACCCCGGCGACGAGACCGTCGAGCTGTTCGTGCGGGAGTTCACCGACCCCGACCGCAGGCGCGACGACCTGCCGCTGCTGACCTACCTCCAGGGCGGTCCGGGCGGGGCCAACCCGCGTCCCGCCGCGCTCGACGGCTGGCTCGCCGAGGCGCTGCGGCACTACCGCGTGGTGCTGGTCGACCAGCGCGGCACCGGCCGCAGCAGCCCCGTCGACGGCACGGTCGTCGCGGGCTTCCCGGACGCGCGCGCCGCCGCCGGGCACCTGCTGCGGTTCCGCGCCGACTCGATCGTGCGCGACCTGGAGCACGTCCGGAACCGCTGCTACGGCGGGAGGACGTGGGCGACGCTCGGGCAGAGCTTCGGCGGCTGGATCACGCTGGCCTACCTCTCGCACGCACCGCAAGCGCTCGCCGCGTGCTACGTGTGCGGCGGCATCCCCGGCATGCCACCGGACCCCGACGAGGTCTACCGGCGCACGTTCACCCGCGCCGAGGCCAAGACCGCCGACTTCTACCGCCGCTACCCGCAGGACGTCGCCGCCGTCGCCGCGATCGCCGACCGGCTCGCGGAGGGCGACGTGGAGCTGCCGGACGGCTCGCCGCTGTCCGTGCGCCGCTTCCAGCTCCTCGGCGGCGACCTCGGCTTCACCACCGGCCACCAGCGGCTGCACTGGCTGGTGTCCGAGGCGCTGCGCCGCGACGGCCGGCTCACCGACCAGTTCCTGGAGGCGGTGGGGGTCAAGACGTCCTACGCGGGCAACCCGCTGTTCTGGGTGCTCCAGGAGTCGATCTACGGCGACGGCGCGAACGGCCCGTTCCGCTGGTCGGCGCAGCGCGAGCGGGACCGGCGGCCGGAGTTCGCCGAGGACCGCCGGCCGCTGCTGCTCACCGCCGAGATGACGTTCCCGTGGATGTTCCGGGAGATCCGGGCCCTGCGGCCGTTCGCGCCCGCGATGGAGGAGCTGGCGGACGTCGAGGTCTGGAGCCGGCTCTACGACCCGGAGCGGCTGGCGGCCAACGACGTGCCGCTCGCCGCGGTCGTCTACCACGACGACCTGTTCGTCGACGCGGGACTGCAGCACGACACCCTCGGCAGGCTCGGCAACGCGCGGGCGTGGGTGACCAACGAGTACGAGCACGACGGCATCGGCGACGGTCGCGTGCTGCGCAGGCTGCGGGAGATGGTCCGCGACCGCGGAGGGGAGAGGCGATGACCGAGGCGACCGTGCCACCGCACACCGGGACCAGACCACCTCGCCTGGCCGACGAGAGCCCCGGCTTCCTGGCCGGCATCGGCCAGGGCTGGGCCGACCGCGAGGTCCCGGCCCCGGTCGACGCCGCCGCCGCACGTGCCGCCGCCGAGCACCGCGCCCGGCTCAGCGCCGCACTGCCGCAGCGCACCATCGTCCTGGCCGCCGGTCACGCCCCGCGCCGCAACGGCGACGCGGACCACGCGTTCCGCGCCGACAGCGACTTCGTGTGGGCCACCTCCTGCCAGGTCGAGGGCGGCGTGCTGGTGATGACCCCGCGCACCGGCGGCCACGACGCGGTGCTCCACCTGCCCCCACCCGCCCGTCCGGGGGAGCGCGACTTCCACGCCGGCGCCGCCCACGGCGAGCTGTGGGTCGGCCCGTCCGCCGGGATCGCCGCCTGGTCGACCGCGCTGGACCTGCCGGTGCGGCCCGCGGCCGACTACGACGGTCGGGAGGCCGACGACCCGGAGGGGCTGCGCGCTGTGCTCTCCGACCTGCGGATGGTCAAGGACGAGTGGGAGGTCGGGCAGCTGCGCGAGGCGGTCGACCAGACCGTCGCCGGGTTCGCCGCCGTCGCCGACGAGGTGCCCCGAGCGGTGTCGCGGGGCTTGGGCGAGCGGTGGTTGCAGGGCACGTTCGACCGGCACGCCCGCACGTTCGGCAACGGTCCCGGCTACCGCACGATCGTCGGCTCGGGCGAGCACGCCCCGATCCTGCACTGGGTGAGCTGTGACGGCCCCGTCCTACCGGGTGAGACGCTGTTGCTGGACATGGGCGTGGAGGCCCGCTCGCTCTACACCGCCGACGTCACCCGCACCATCCCGGTCGGCGGCGCGTTCACCCCGGCCCAGCGGTCGGTGCACGACCTGGTGGAGGCCGCGCACCGCGCGGGCATGGACCGGGTGCGCCCCGGCAACACCTTCAGCGACTTCCACTTCGCCGCGATGGAGGTCCTGGCGCGGGGCCTGCACGACTGGGGCCTGCTGCCGGTGTCCGTCGACGAGGCGCTCGCCCCCGAGGGCCAGCACCACCGCCGCTACCTGGTGTGCGGCATCGGCCACCACCTCGGCCTGGACGTGCACGACTGCGGCTCGTCGGGCTACGAGCGGTACCAGGGCGCGCCGCTGCGGCCGGGCATGGTGCTGACCGTCGAGCCGGGCCTGTACTTCCACGCGCACGACGAGACGGCGCCGCCGGAGCTGCGCGGCATCGGCGTGCGCCTGGAGGACGACCTCCTCGTCACCGCCGCCGGCCACGAGGTCCTGTCGGGTGCGCTGCCGATCGACGCGGCGGGCGTCGAGGCGTGGGCCGCCCGGTGACCCGCCCTTCGCCCTGGCCGGTGGGACGCACGCGCTCGCAGTCCGCTCGGGCCTCGTAGACGCTGCGCCGTCGATCCGCGACGCGGTCGACGGCACGACAGGAAGCACTTCTCGGGAAGGGACCATCTCCAGTGGCCGAACCTCGCAAGGGCCAGTTCACCCGACGTCTGTTCCTCCGGACCTCCGCGCTCGGCACCGCCACCGTCGCGGGCGCGGGGCTGTTCGCCCTCGACCCCGCGGCCGCCGCCGTGCCGGGCGGTGCCGTGCCGGCCGGTGCGCCGCAGGCCGGTCCGGGCGGGACGGCCCCGGTGCGGCCGTTCCCGCTGCGCGACGTGCGGCTGGGCGCCGGTCTGCTCCAGGAGAAGCGCGACCGCGTCAAGGCGTTCCTGCGCGCCTACGACGAGCGGCGCTTCCTCGTGCTGTTCAACAACCAGGCGGGCAGGCCGAACCCTCCCGGCGTCGCGGTGCCGGGTGGCTGGGAGGACGGTGGACTGCTCAGCGGCCACTGGGCGGGGCACTACCTGAGCGCCCTCGCCCAGGCGTACGCCGACGGCGGGGAGGCGGTCTACAAGTCCAAGGTGGACTGGGTGGTGGCGGAACTGGCCGCGTGCCAGGCGGCGATCACCGCTCGCCTGGACTCCGCGCCCGGTGGCGGTGACCAGCCCCCGCCGGCGATCGGCCGGGTGCCGGGGCGGTTCGGCAGCGCGCTGAAGCTCAACGGGACGAGCAAGGCGCAGTACTGCACGTTGCCGCAGGAGGCGATCAACCAGCTGACCGACTTCACCATCGCCGCCTGGGTCAACCTCGCGTCCACCGGCAGCTGGAGCAGGCTGTTCGACTTCGGCCAGAGCACGGCGGTGAACATGTTCCTCACCCCGCGCGCGGGCGTGGCCGGGAACGTGCCGCGCTTCGCGATCACCACCGGCGGCTCGGGCCAGGAGCAGCGGATCGACGGCGCCTCGGCCCTGCCCACCGGTCAGTGGGTGCACGTCGCGGTGACGCTGGCGGGCTCGACCGGCACCCTCTACGTCGACGGCCGACCGGCGGGCGTGAACACGAGCATGACGCTGAACCCGTCCCACCTGGGCAACCCCGGGAACCGGTGGATCGGGCGGTCGCAGTACGGCGACCCGCACCTGGACGCGGCGGTCGACGAGTTCCACGTCTTCGACCGGGCGCTGACCGGGGCCGAGGTGCGGTCCCTGCTGGACTCGCCGGCCGGGACCACCGGCGGCGGGAGCATCGCGTGGTACCGGTTCGACGAGGCCGACGGCACCACGCTGGAGGACGCCTCGCCGAACAACCGGGACGCGGGCGTCGTGGCGGCCTCCTCCGCCGGGCCCGCGGACTGGGTCCCGACGTTCCCCGGCTACCTCGGCGCGATCCCCGAGGACGCGGTGCTGCGCCTGGGTCCGCCGCGCTGGGCGGTCTACGGCGGCAACGCCCAGACGAACACGTGGGCGCCCTGGTACACCCAGCACAAGATCATGCGCGGTCTGCTCGACGCGTACTACCACACCGACAACGCCCAGGCCCTTGACGTCGTGACGAAGATGGCGGACTGGGCCCACCTCGCGCTCACCGTCGGGGACAAGAACCACCCCGCCTACGAGGGGCCGCTGACCCGCGACGACCTCAACCGCATGTGGGACCTCTACATCGGCGGCGAGTTCGGCGGCGCGAACGAGGTCTTCCCGGAGATCGGCCACCTGACCGGCGACCCGAAGCACCTGGAGACCGCCAAGTGCTTCGACAACCGGGAGTCGCTGTTCGGCGCCGCCGTCGAGAACCGGGACATCCTCGTGGTCACCCCGCAGAACCGCCCCGGCCGCCGTCGTCCCGAGCGGTTGCACGCCAACACCCACGTGCCGCAGTTCGTCGGCTACCTCAGCGTCTACGAGCGGGGCGGCGGCCGGGAGTACTTCACCGCGGCGAAGAACTTCTTCGGCATGGTCGTCCCGGGCCGCATGTTCGCGCACGGCGGCGTGGGCGGCAACTACCCCGGCTCCAACAACAACCTCGAACTGTTCCAGAACCGCGGCAACGTCGCCAACGCCATCGCCACGAGCGGCGCGGAGACCTGCACGACCTACAACCTGCTCAAGCTGGCCCGCAACCTGTTCCTGCACGAGCAGGACCCGGCGTACCTGGACTACTACGAGCGCGGCCTGTTCAACATGATCACCGGGTCGCGGGCCGACACGACGGCCACCGGCGACCCGCAGGTGACCTACTTCCAGCCGGTGGCGTCGGGCACCGTGCGCGGTTACGGCAACACGGGGACGTGCTGCGGCGGCACGGGCCTGGAGAACCACACGAAGTACCAGGAGACGGTCTTCTTCCGCACGGCCGACGGCAGCGCGCTGTGGGTCAACCTCTACGTCCCCGCCACGCTCACCTGGCCCGAGAGGGGTTTCACCGTCACGCAGCGGACCTCCTTCCCGCGCCAGGACCGCACGGAGCTCGTCGTCGACGGCGACGGCAGGCTGGACCTCAAGCTGCGGGTGCCCGCGTGGGCGCGGTTCGGCTTCACCGTCACCGTCAACGGCCGGGCGCAGGACGTCGACGCGCGGCCCGGCACCTACGTGACGCTGAGCCGGGACTGGAGCCGCGGCGACGTGGTGGGGGTCCGGATGCCGTTCGGGCTGCGGATCGAGCGGGCCCACGACCGACCCGACACCCAGGCGGTGTTCTGGGGCCCGCTGCTGTTGCAGATCATGGGCGACCCGGGCGACGGGGCGTTCCGGGAGCTGTCGCTGTACCGCCACCTCAAGCGGGACGGCGACTACGGCCGTGCCGCGATCACGCCCGGCGCGGTCACGGCGTCCGGTGACCCGACGTTCACCGCGGGCGGCTTCACGCTGCGGCCGTACCACATCAGCGACAACCAGCCGGCGTCCTCGTACTTCCGGCGGGTCGAACCGACGGTCGTCTTCGGCTCCGTCGACACCGGCGTGCCCAACCGCAAGCGCAACGACGGCCTCCCGCGCTACGACGTCCCCGTCCAGGGCGTCGTCTCGCCCGGCGTCGACGGCCCGACCTTCCTGGACCTGCTCTGGGACCAGGCGCCCTTCGCCAACCACGGGCGGTTCGTCGCCTCGGTCACCGCCCTCGCCAACGCCTTCGCCACCGCGGGCGCGTTCACCCAGGCCGAACGGGACACGGTCGTGGCCAAGGCGGCCTCGGCCGAGCGGGAGCTGTAGCCGGCAGGTCTCCTCGACCGGGGACGGGTCTTCCCGCTCGGCGGACGTCGGTCGCACCGCCGCCGTGCCGCCGGAAGACCCGTCGCCGGCGAGCGCTCCGCCCGGTCCTGCAGCTCCCACGCGTGGTCGAGGACGTTCGCGGCGATCCGACGGGCGGCGTAAGGGCGGTCCGTCGGACAGAGGTGTGCCATCCGATCGGAGTATGCGCTTCCTCCTCCTCCTCCTCGGTTCCGACCTCCAGGCCGACCGCCCTCGTCGGAAGGACTCCACTGTGGAACAGGATCGCAAGCATTGCCGAAAGGATTTTCGGCTGCCACAGTGCTGAGAGGCGCACTCACCGCCGGTCGCGGGGCCGGTGGGCGAGTCGATGCGTCCTGTGTGGACGATGCGTCCTCCGCCGCCTCCCGACCGGACGATCAGCTCTCGCGTGAGGATGTGAGGATTCGATGAGGCGTTTCGGCAGAGTGGTCGTGCCGGTGCTGGCGGGCCTGCTCGCGGGCCTCGTGACGTGGCCGGGCGCGGCGCAGGCGGCGGCCGGCCCGCCGGTGGTGGCCCCGCCGACCGGCACCGTCCGGGTGCACCTGCTGGTCCCGTCCGACGTGCCGCACGACCAGCGCTACGTCGACGGCATCACCAGGGTGATGGTGGAGGCCCAGCGCTACTACAAGCAGGAACTGGGCAAGACGTTCCGGCTGAACACCCCGGTGGTCGAGGTCGTCACCGGCGAGCGCGTCCGCAGCTGGTACGAGAACACGCCCAACGGCTCGGACCGCTACTGGTGGACGGTGTTCAACATGCAGCAGGAGCTGATGCGCCGGCTCGGCCTCGGCGCGCCGGACCGCCGGTGGCTCAACGTCGGCGAGATCCGCGCGGAGGGCCCCGGCGCGGGCGGCGGTGGCGGCAGCGGTTGGGTGATCCTGTCCGGGCACGACGCCGACGGCGCGGCGGGCGTCAACGGTCCGATGAACCGGTGGTACGGCGGCATGGTGCACGAGCTCGGGCACGCGTTCGGCCTGCCCGACTCCCGCTACACCGACGGCACCCCGATGTCGGCGTCCTTCTACGACTACCCGAACACGCACTTCAACCAGAGCCAGAAGAACGCCATCCTCAACGGCCCGTACGGCAGCTTCCTGTACTGACGCCGGGCCACCGGGCACCACCGCACGCCGCTGGGCGCCGAGCATCCCGCAACCGGGGTGCGACCCGCGCTCCGGTGCCGCGCGCCGTCCCACGCCTCGCCGGCCGGGCGGTCCACCGCCGGACCTCCGGGTCGTTCGCCGCCATCGCGTTCAGCCCAGCCTCATCCCTGCGCTTCCACCAAGAGGTCTCCGTGTTGAAGAACTCGCGAACGACCGGTTCACGACGCCGGGCGCGCACCACCGCCGTCTGGCTCATAGCGGCGCTCTCGTTGGCGTCCGCCACGCCCGCCCGAGCCGCCGGGCCGGGCGCACCCACGTCCGAAGACCGTTACCCGGCAACGGAAAAGCCGATCTCAACCGTCCTCACCGAGAACGACTCGCGTGAGCACGTGCACGTGAAGTTCGCGGAAGGGACCCAGGTCCGACTGCGCAACGCCGAGTTGACGTCGGCCGCGGGCGCGGACCTCTCGGCGGTCCGGAACGTGCTGCGGTCCGGCTCGGTCTCGGCGGTGCGGCGGCTGTTCACGGCGTCGGAGGAGGCGTTGCGGACGTTCACCGACCAGGCGGCGGCCCGCTCGGGTCGCGGGCAAGCCGACCTGAACCTGTGGTACCGCCTCGACCTGCGGCCGGGCACGGACCCGGCCGCGGTGATCGACGCGCTCAACGCGCTGCGCGAGGTCGAGGTCGCGTACGCCGAACCGCTCGCCGTGCGACCGCCGATCGCGCCCGACTTCACCCCTCGCCAGGGTTACCGCTCCGCCGCCGGCAGCGGCGGCATCGACGCCGACTACGCGCGGACGATCCCCGGCGGCACCGGCGCGAACGTGCGCGTGGCCGACATCGAGTACGCCTGGAACTTCGCCCACGAGGACCTCTCCAAGCTGCGGGCCCCCGGCGTGTTCGTCCGCAACGGCACCGCGACGGACCCGTTCAACGACAACAACCACGGCACCGCCGTGGCGGGCATCCTCGTCGGCGACGTCAACGCGGGCGGCGTGACCGGGTTGGTCCCGGACTCCCCGATCCACGTCACGAACGCCGCCAACGCCGAGCGCGGTTGGGACGTCGCGAACGCCGTCATCGTCCTGGCCCGCGCGCTCCGGCCCGGTGACGTGCTGCTGATCGAGCAGCAGACGTCGGGTCCGGCCGGCTGCACCGGGTACGTCGCGCCCGAGTGGGTCCCCGCGATCTACGACGCGATCGTCGCGACCACGTCCTCGGGCATCACCGTGGTCGAGACGGCGGGCAACGGTTCGATGAACCTGGACAACCCGTGCTTCGGCAGCAGGTTCCCGCGCGGCAAGCCCGACTCCGGCGCGATCATCGAAGGCGCCGGTGCCGCTCCCGGGTGCGGCACCGCCCGCACCCGGCTGAACTTCTCCACCTACGGCAGCCGCATCGACGTCCAGGGCTGGGGAAACTGCGTGGTGAGCACCGGGTACGGGAGCCTCTACAGCAACGGCGCCAACGCCTACTACACGGCGACCTTCGGCGGGACGTCCAGCGCCGGTCCCATCGTGGCGGCGGCCGCGGCCTCCCTGTCCAGCATCGCCGAGCAGCGGGGCGTCACCCTCACCCCCGGCCAGGTGCGCGCCATCCTGAAGTCCACCGGAACCCCGCAGGTGAACCCCGGCACCGGGAACATCGGCCCCCTGCCGAACCTGCGCGCCGCGATCGCCGCCCTGCCGACAGGTGGCAACCAGTCACCGGCCACGTCCACCGCCGGGACACCGGACGGGGCCCCGGCCGGCCACCGCTCCACCGCGATGGCGCCCAGGTGAGCACGTCGTCCGGCACGTGACCGCGGGCCACCGCTCCGTCCCGGCGCGCCGCCTCTCCACCCCGCACCGACCGGCCGTCGCCATCCGGCTCGGCCCACGCGCGACCCTGCCCGACCTCCGGAGGTCCCAGTGTCCATGAAGAAGCTCCTCGCGGTGATCGCCTCCGGCGTGATCTCCGCGTCCGTCCTGGCCTTGCCGGGCCCGGCTGCCGCGAGCACCCCCGCCCCGGTCGCCGCCCACACCCTCGACGACCACGACCACGCCGATAGCGCGGCGCCGCACTCGCACGGGCAGTCGGCTGCGGACCGTTGCCACCACGCCGGCGAGTTCGCGCCCATGGCCGGGCTGGGCGAGCGCGTGTGCTCGTTGGGCAACGGCCAGTTCAAGGTGCGCACGGCGCACGGCGACCGGGTGACCCACTTCGACGCCCCCCTGGCCAAGGACAAGGGCGTTCGGGACGAGGTGACGTCGTCGGCGGTCATGCCCCTGGCCGCGCGTGCGCACCACTGCGCCACGGACTCGTACCGCATCCAGCTCGTGTACCTGATCCCCGCCGGTGCGCCCGACGCGTCGGCCACGATGGTGCCGCTGATGAGGCAGCACTTCCTCGACTCCAACGCCATGGTGTCCAACCGCGCCGCGCAGTACGGCGGGGACCTGGCGTTGCGCGTCGCGTGCGACTCCGCGGGCCAGCCGGCCGTCCGAGTCCTGCGCAGCAGCCACAACAACAGCGCCATCAGCGCCATCGACCAGGAGGTCGCGCGCCAGGGCCAGCGGATCACCGGTCAGGACAACGTCGTGTACTGGGGAGACGGTGGTTGCGGCGGCGGCGTCGCCTACGGCAGCGGTGACACGCGGCCCGGCGTGGAGAACGGCGTCAACAACGCGCCCGGCATCGCGGTGGTCTACGGGCGGTGCCCGTTCACGTACATGCTGCACGAGCAGGGGCACTCGATGGGCGCCGTGCTGCCGAACACCCCGAACAGCTCGGGCGCCGGTCACTGCAACGACGACGCCGACGTGATGTGCTACAAGGACGACGGCCCGCGCTCGGGCAACTACCGCTCGAACGTGTGCCCGTCCCCGAACGGCAACCTGGACTACTACTGGGACTGCAACGTCAACGACTACTTCCACCCGAACCCGCCCGCCGGGTCGTTCCTCGCGACGAACTGGAACCTGGCGAGCTGCAACAACCGGATGGTGTACCGGTCGAACTGCGGCGCGACCCCACGGACGGTCCAGCTCCCGTCGTAACCGCTCCACCCGGCACCACCCACGACCGCCCGGTCGTGAGCCGGCCGAGCACGACGAACCCCTTTCACCGTGCGGCGGAAGGGGTTCGTCGTGCCCGGCGCGCCATCCACCTCGACCCGCGGGTCTTCCGGTCGAGGGACCGTGCGCCGGCCGCCCACATCCTCACCGCCGCCGGGGCGGTCGCGCTCGCGGCGCCCCGAGCCGCAGGGGTGGCGTCGGTGTTGTCGCCCCTCGCACGCCGACCCGGCCGAGGCCGAATCGATGCCGGGACCGCTCGGGACGGCCGACCCTTAGGGGTCGGGAGGCCACCGGTCTCAGGGTGCGGCCGGATGTGGCGGGTGGACGGCGGCCGTAAGGTCCTCGTGTGCCACTCATAGAGACCGCCGCGCTGGGAATGCGCTACGACGGCAAAGTGACCGCGCTGGCGGATCTGACGTTGGAGATCGAGGCTGGGGTCGTCGGCCTGGTCGGGGTCAACGGCGCGGGCAAGACCACGCTGATCAAGCTCGCGCTGGGCCTGCTCACGCCCACCAGCGGGCGGATCCGCGTGCTCGGGCTCGACCCGATCGCGGACGGGGAGCAGGTCCGGGCGAAGGTCGGCTACATGCCCGAGCACGACTGCCTGCCGCCGGACATGGTCGCCGCCGAGTTCGTCACGCACATGGCGCGCGTCAGCGGCCTGCCCGCGGCGGCGGCGCGGGAGCGGGCGTCGGAGACGTTGCGGCACGTGGGCCTCTACGAGGAGCGCTACCGCCGGATCGGGGGCTACTCCACCGGCATGAAGCAGCGGGTCAAGCTCGCCCAGGCGCTGGTGCACGACCCCGAACTGCTGCTGCTCGACGAACCCACCAACGGGCTCGACCCGGCGGGCAGGCGGGCGATGCTCGACCTGGTGCACCGCATCGGCACGGAGTTCGGCATCTCGGTGGTGGTCTGCTCGCACCTGCTCGGCGAGATCGAGCGGATCTGCACGTCGCTGGTCGCCATCGACGCGGGCACCCTCCTGCGCTCGGCGACGCTGTCGTCGATGACCGAGCACAACGACCTGCTCGTCGTCGAGGTCGACGAGGGCGCGGAACGGCTGGCCACCGCGCTCACCGCCGGGGGGCTGGACGTGCGCCGGCAGAACCGCGTGCTGACCGTCCGCCTCGGCGAGGACGACGGCGCGGTGTACGACCTCATCCGGGACGCCGTCGCGGACCTCGACCTCTCCCTGCACCGGCTCGAACGGCAACGGCACCAGGTCGCCGACCTGTTCCGCGACCGCCCGGCCCAGGAGGTGTCCCATGCCTGAGTCCGGCGTCATCCACGACATCGGCTACCAGCGCTACACCGGCCCGAGGCTCGGCCCCGGCCACTCGGCCCGCGCGCTGTACGTGCACAGCGTCCGCAGAGCCTACGGCCTCGGCCGCAGCCCGTGGGCGAAGGTGCTGCCGATCGGGCTGATGGGCCTGGCCTCCCTCGCCTCGCTGATCATCGTGATCATCAACAGCCAGCTGCCCGAGCCGGTGCTCGACTACGTCGGCATCGCCTCCACCTTCACCTTCGCCGCGGCGGTGTTCGTGGCCGTGGTCGCGCCGGAGCTGGTGTCGGTGGACCTGCGCACGAACCTGGTGCAGCTGTACCTGTCCCGGCCGCTGAGCCGGTCGGGCTACGCGCTGACCAAGGTCGCCGCGCTGGCCACGGCGACGTTCCTGCTGTTCGCGGCGCCCATGCTGATCATGTTCATCGGCATGGCCTTCGGCACCGACGACGGCGTCCCGGGGGTGCTGGAGGAGTTCGGCGGGCTGCTCGTCGGCCTGGTCGCGGCGGTCGTCCACGCCGTGCTGCTGGCGGCGCTGGGCCTGCCGATCGCCTCGCTGTCGGGACGGCGGGTGTTCGCCACCGGCATGATCATCGGCGTCTTCCTGCTCACCGCCCCGATCTCGGCGGTCCTGAGGGAGCTGGACTCCGGCACGATCGGCCGGCTCGCCGGGGTGCTCGACCCGGCGAGCCTGCTCAACGGCGTGGACCAGTGGCTGTTCGGCGCGGACGTCGACCTGGTCTCGATCGGCTCGTTCGGACCGGTGTACGGCCTGGTCGCGGTCGCGCTGGCCGCGCTGGGCACGATGGCCGCGGTGTGGCGGTACAGGGGGATGAAGTCGTGAACACCGTCGAACTCACCGGCGTCTCCCGCTGGTACGGCAACGTGGTCGCGGTCAACGACGTGACCCTGTCGGTCGGCGCCGGGCTGACCGGCCTGCTCGGACCCAACGGCGCGGGCAAGACCACCGTGCTGCACCTGATGGCGGGCCTGCTGGCCCCGTCGCAGGGCGAGGTCGTGATCGGCGGTGAGCCCGCGTGGGCCAACCCCGCCGTGTACCGCAAGCTCGGCCTGGTCACCGAGCGCGAGAGCGTGCCCGGGTTCCTCACCGCGTGGGAGTTCGTCCTCGCGAGCGCCAAGCTGCACAAGCTCCCCGACCCGACGGCCGCCGCCCGCGCCGCGCTGGACGTCGTGGACCTGCGTGACGCGCAGGACCGCCGGATCTCCACCTACTCCAAGGGGATGCGCCAGCGGAGCCGGGTCGCCGCGGCGCTGGTGCACGACCCGGACGTGCTGCTGCTGGACGAGCCGTTCAACGGCATGGACCCCCGGCAGCGGATGCAGATGATGGAGCTGCTCGACGGCATGGCCGCGGCGGGGCGCACCATCGTGTTCAGCTCCCACATCCTGGAGGAGGTCGAGCAGCTCTCCGGCACCGTGCAGGTGATCGTGGCGGGCAGGCTGGCCGCCTCCGGCGACTACCGGCACATCCGGCGGCTGATGACCACCCGCCCGCACGTGTTCACCATCGCCTCCTCCGACGACCGCCTCCTCGCGACCGCGCTGATGGGTGAGCCGTCGGTCTCCGGGGTGAGCCTCGCCGAGGCGGGTCTCCAGGTGCACACGAGCGACTACGGCGCCTTCACCCGTGCCCTGGCCAAGCTCGCCAAGGCGCGGGGCATCCGGCTGACCACGATCCTGCCTTCGGACGAGTCCCTCGAGAAGGTCTTCTCCTACCTGGTGACCACATGAACCCGACGATCATCCGCCTCACGGCGAGGGCGCTGCTCGGCCGCAGGCGCGTGTTGCTGCTGCTCCCCATGCCGATCATCCTGCTCGGGCTGACCCTGCTGAGCGTGAGCAGTGAGGACGATCCCCCGTCCGACTGGGGCCCGCTGGTCTTCTCCAACCTGGGGCTCGCGGTCATCCTGCCGCTGACCGCGCTGATCGTCGGCAGCAGCGCACTCGGCCTGGAGATCGACGACGGCACCATCACCCACCTGATCACCAAGCCGTTGCCGCGCTCGGAGATCATCCTGTCCAAGCTCCTGGTGTCCTGGCTGGTGACCACCACGGCCACCGCCTTGCCGCTGGCGATCGCCGCCCTGATCGCGGGTTCCGGCACGTTGGCGGTCGGCCTGGTCCTCGGCACGGCGCTGGGCGCGTTGGCCTACAGCGCCCTGTTCCTCGCGCTGAGCGTGATGACCAAGCGCCCGGTCGCGGTCGGCCTCGTCTACATCGTGCTGTGGGAGAACCTGCTGGTGTCGTTCGTCGACGGCGCCCGCGTGTTCAGCATCCGCCAGCACGCGACCGCCATCGCGGACGCGATCGGCGACACCCCGCTGATCGCCTCGACGATGTCGGTGCCGACCGCGTTGATCTTGGCGTCGGCGTTCGTCGTGGTGGGCACGGTCGGGGCCACCCGGCGGCTGCGGTCGTTCGCGCTGACGGGGGAGGCGAACTAGACGTTCCTCCGGCGGGATGCGTCGAACGGGGCGAAGAGCGCGGCCCGGTCCGCTTTACTTGTCGTGGCACCGCATCAGGGGGTTCGATGGCCACGGTGAGACACCTGCTGGACCGCCGGTTCAACGGGTACCTGGGGATCAAGCTGCCGCACGAGCTGGACGACGTCGTGGAGTCGGTCGTGGCCGGGTACCTCGACGCGACGCCCGCCGCGCGGCAGGAGATCCTGGACGCGATCCGGCCCCGCGCGGCGGGCGTGCTCTGCGTGTTCGGTCAGCGGATGGCGACGATGGCCGTGCGGACCGACTCGACGGTGCCGCTCTACCGCGGCCTCATCGGGATGGGGATGGCGGAGCGGACGCTGGACGACCCGCGCAACAGCCTCTTCGTGCTGGCGGCGGTCAACCACAGCGCCACGACGCTGGGAACCAGCATCACCCGGGTCGCCACGGACCTGCGCCGGTACCTGCCGGAACCGGCGTTCGAGAAGTTCCTGGCGTTCGACCGGCGCGACGAGCGGGACAAGTCCCTCCCGGCGTTCGCGATGGCCGCGTACGGGTCCGGGGCCGAGTTCCGGTACGGACACGGCCCCACGCAGGCGTGAGCGCGGGGCCGCAGGTCGTCATCCGGCGGCATCGTCCCTGGGATTCTTCGGGCCGCGCACGACGATGTACGCGAACAGCGCGCCCATGACGGCGACGCCCGCCCACATCGCCTGCTGCCAGCCGTCGACGAACGACTGCTGGGCGGCGTGGACGAGCTGCTGCCCGGGCGAGCCGCCGCCGCCCGCGACCTCGACGGCGTTGGCGATGCCCGAACGGGCGGTGTCCGCGGCGGCCCGCGGGACGCCGTGCAGCCGGTCGTCGATCGCGTCGCGGTAGCCGGCGGACACGAGCGCGCCCAGCACGGCGACGCCCAGCGCGGTGCCGAACTCGCGGGTGATGTCGTTGAGCGCGGAGGCGACGCCCTGCTTCCCCCGCGGCAGCGAGCGGGTGATGGCCTCGGTGGACGGCGTCATGGACAGGCCCAGCCCCGTGCCCATCACGAGCATGCCCGGCAGGATGGCCGGGTAGCCGCCGTCCACGGAGACGAACAGCGCCATCAGCACCAGGCCGGCTCCGGCCAGCGCGATGCCCGCGGCCGTGGTCGGGCGGGAACCGACGCGGGCGGCCACCTTGGGCGCCAGGCCGGAGGTCGCCATCATCATGAGGGCCATCGGCATCATGGCCGCCGTCGACAGCAGTCCCGACCAGCCGAGCACCGCCTGGAAGAACGGGAACAGGACCACGGCGATCCCCGCCTGGACGCCGAAGACCACCAGCAGCGTGATCGAGCCGCCGGCCAGGCCGCGCTCCCGGAACAGGCGCACGTCCAGCAGCGACGCGTCCCGGCGGTGCAGCTCCCAGACCACGAAACCGAGGCCGGCGACGAGGCCGACGGCGAGGCCGATCAGCGTCACGGGTGCGGTCCAGCCGCGTTCGGGTCCTTCCTGGAGCGCGAAGACGAGGCCGATGACCGCGACGGTGGAGACCAGCGCGCCGAGGGTGTCGAAGGAGTGGGCCGAGCGCTCACGGGAGTCGGGCACCGATTTCAGCGTCATGCCCAGTGCCACGACGACCAGGGCCACCGGCAGCACGAACAGCCCGCGCCAGTCCGCGACGTCCACCAGGAGGGCGGAGAGGAACATGCCCAGCACGCCGCCGCCTCCCGCGACGCCGGTCCACACGCCGATCGCCTTGCCGCGCTGCCCCTCGGGGAAGGTGGAGGTGATGACGGCGAGGGTGATCGGCATGATCATCGCGGCGCCGACGCCGGCGGCCACCCGGGTCGCGATCATGATTTCGGCGGTCGGCGCCAGGCCCGCCGCGACGTTGGCGACGCCGAAGAGGCCGAGTCCGGCGACCAGCACGGGCTTGCGGCCCAGGCGGTCACCGAGCGCGCCGAGCGGCAGCAGCAGCGCGGCCAGGGCCAGGGTGTAGACGTTGATGATCCACAGCACCGTGCTCTGCGAGGCGCCGAACTCGACGGCCAGGTGGGTCTGGGCGACGTTCAGCCCGGACACCGACGCGATCACGGCCATCAGCGCGACGGAGACGGCGATCAGGATGGCGCGGAGCTGACGCGCGTCCGGTGCGCCGTGCCCACCGCCGGTGTCGGCGGTGGTCTCCTGCGCGGACTGGTTCGTACTCATGGATTCCTCTCGACAACGGCATGGGGGAGGAGCGGCAGTGCGTGCCGATCGGGCCGCTGCCTTCGGACGGTAAGCGCACTTTGCGTCGATGGCATAGCATGTTGCGTATGACGCAAGAAGAAGGCACGCTGGACGGCCTCGTGCGCAAACGCATCCGAGCCCTGCGGGTGGCCCAGGGCCTGTCCCTGGAGGAACTGGCCGTCCGCGCCCACCTCAGCCAGTCCTCGCTGAGCCGCATCGAGAACGGGCAGCGCCGCCTGGCGCTGGACCAGCTCGTCACGCTGGCCCGCGCCCTGGACACCACCCTCGATCAGCTGGTCGAGAACGCCGCCGACGACGTCGTCATCAGCCCGATGGTCCACGGCGCCCACGGTCTGAGCTGGCCGATGAAGGGCGACCCGGCCATGAGCGTCATGCGTCGGCGGCTGACCGAGCCACCGCCCGACAACCCGTCCAGGATGCGCGCCCACCCGGGTCGGGAGTGGTTCGTCGTGCTGTCCGGCACCGCGATCCTGATGCTGGGCGACCGCCGCTTCCGGATGGAGGCCAACCAGGCCGCCGAGTTCCCGACGATGATGCCGCACGCCATCGGCGCGGAGGGCCGTCCTTGCGACATCATGTTCATCTTCGACCGCGACGCCCGCCGCGGCCATCGCGAGACCGACGACCAGCGCGAGAACGGCGACGCGCAAGACGGCCGGTAGCCACACCTTGCGCGGCCCGCAGCACGCCGGGCCATTTCCTTGCGTAATGCGCAAGAGGGTGTGCTTGACGAGCATGAAGCACCTAGCGTGGGGGTATGCCGCAAACACACACCCACGAGCACGGCCACCACCAGCAACGCGGCGCGGACGACGGGCAGGCGGAGATCCTCGACCTGGACGCGGAAGTCCTCGCCGGGCACATCGCCGCCATCACCGAGTGGCTGCCCCTCAAGAGCGGCCCTCGGCGGATCGTGGACCTGGGCTCCGGCACGGGAGCGGGCACCTTCGCGCTGCTCGATCGCTTCCCCGAGGCGCACGTCACCGCCGTCGACGCCTCGCCCGGCCACCTGGCACGGCTGCGGGAGAAGGCGCGTGCCCGTGGCGTGGACGAGCAGGTGCGCACCCTGGCGGCCGACCTCGACGACGCCACCTGGCCCGACCTGGGCACGCCCGACCTCGTGTGGGCCTCGGCGTCGATGCACCACCTGGCCGACCCGGACCACGCCCTGCGGGCCGTGCGCGACCTGCTCGCGCCCGGCGGCCTGTTCGCCGTCGTCGAGCTCGCCGGCCTGCCCCGCTTCCTGCCCGAGGACGCCCCCGCCGACCGGCCGGGCCTGGAAGCCCGCCTCCACGCCGCCACCGACCGCTTCCACGCCGAGCACGTGCCCCACCGCGGCGCCGACTGGGGACCCGTGCTGACCGCCGCCGGCTTCACGGTCGAGGGCGTGCTCACGGTCGCCGTCGACCTCGACGGGTCACGCGACGCGGCGATCGGCCGCTACGCCTCGGAGGTGCTGCACCGCCTCCGCGGGGCCGTCGCCGCGGAGCTCGCGCCGGCCGACCTCGTCGCACTCGACCGGCTGCTCGACCGCGGCAGCCCGCACGGCCTCCTGCGCCGCGACGACCTCGCGTTGCGCACCGAGCGCACCGTCTGGGCGGCGCGCCGCGACTGACGGTCCATCCCGAGCGACAGCCCGGCCCCGGATCAGGCCGGGGCGTTCCAGACCACGCCGCACAGGTAGCGGTCGAGGGAGTCGTCCAAGCGTGCGCCCGGGAAGGCCCGCCGGTAGTGCGCGTGGCACTCGTCGCGCGTGGGCGGGGTGTTCCGGGTCACGTGCTCCAGCCACGTCGGGTGCAGGCGCAGGCGGAGGACGTCCAGGGCCACGGCGGGTGACCGGTGCCGCACGGCCATCATCACCGCCACCCGGAACGCCTGCGCCCGGTGCCACGATGGACCGCGCCCCGGCGGGTTCACCACGTCGATCACCACCAACCGGCCACCCGGTGCGATGAGCGACCGGACGTGCGGCAGGACTCGGCCGTAGTCGCGCACGGCGAAGAGGGTGTTCACCGCCAGCACCAGGTCGAAGCGCCCGTCCCGGTCCGGTGCCACGTCGAACAGGTCCCTGGTCTGGTAGGTGATGTTGGGCCGGGCGTTGTCGGCCTCCGCCAGGGCGATCTCGCGCGCCGCGCCGTCCACCGCCAGGACTTCCGCGTAGCGGTCCGCCAGCAGACCGCTGTACCGGCCCGAGCCGCACCCCAGGTCCAGCGCCCGCGCACCGTCGCCGACGACACCGGTCAGCCACGGCCGGTACAGCAGGTCGGTGACCTCCGCGTACCGTCGGTAGCGGCGGGCCAGGATGTCGAAGTGCGCGGTCACCAGGCGATCGTCGGGTCGACGAACGCGTTGCTCACCAGGGCTTCCGCCGTCAGCCCGGCCGGGACCGCGCGGCGCTTGGCTTCCTGCAACGGCTTCAGGTCCTCGATGAGCTTCGCCACCCGGGCGGTGTCGAAGTCGCCGACGGTCGGCGTGACGCCGTCGTTGCCCAGCCCCAGCCCGCGGATCTGCTCGCCCGCGTACTCGGCCCGCGCGACGCTGTACTCGGTGCCCGCGTTGAGCTCGCGGACCATCCGCACCAACGCCTCGTTGGTCGCCTTCGGCTCCGCCGAGTAGGCGCGCGTGCTGCGCTGCAGGATCGGCACGAGCTTCGTCAGGCACGGGCTCAGCCGCTCGACCTCCGCCGACGACACCGCCAGCGTCTCCGGGTAGATCGGATAACCGCTGTCGTGCACCAGCGCGAAGTCCACCGGCCGCTTCCAGGCGTCGATCTCCCGCTCGTAGCGGTACGGCTCGTTGGTCGCGTACCCCTGCTGCGCGATCGCGCCGTCGGCCGCGACGAACCGGGCCGGCGCGCCGTCGTAGGAGCCGTCCACCTGCGCCTGCTTCAACTGTCCGCTCTGGACCAGGTAGTCCATGTAGGACGCGCCGTTGGCGTACACGACCGTGGTGTCGGTGCGGCCGATGTCGGCGATGGACGCCCAGTCCGGGTGGTGCTCCTTCGACCACATGATCATCTGCGGGCTCTTGTCCAGCGGCGCGAACACCGCCGTGGTCGGGAACGTCCCCGCCTCCTGCACCGCCTCGTCGGTGGCGATGCTGCCCAGCGTGATCGAGGGGTCCGCCGCCATCAGCGCCGACACCCGCTGGAACCCGGTCACCGGTCCGCCCGCGCGGACCTGGAGCCGCACGCCCGTGTCGCGCCCGTCGTCCAGCAACGGCCCCTCGACCGCCTTGCGCTGACCGTCCACGGTGAAACCGCTGCCCAGCAGCCGGTACAGGCCGCCGTGCTCGGCCTGCGGGAACCAGTTCATCTGCACCACGACGGTGTCGGGGCACGTCCCGCGAAGTGACTCGGCGGCGGGGGGCAACGGCTCGCCGCCCTGGCCCGCGTCGGGCGTCGCGCAGCCCGCCAGTAGCAACACCGATAGCGCGAGCAGTGATGACGCACGTCGGGCAGAGGACATGAAGCCCATCTTCGCATAGCGACGAACCAGGTCGTGCGCCGTTCTCCCGTATTGCCGTCCTTCGGATGTGAGAGTCTCCCCGGCAGGGAGGTGGCGATGGAGGGGTTGCTGGCACTGTCCGAGGTCGACGTGGCGTTCCCCGGCGGGGTGCACGCGGTGGACCGCGTCGGCTTGGACGTCCGGGCCGGCGAGATCGTCGCGCTGATGGGTCCTTCCGGGTGCGGCAAGAGCACGGTGCTGCAGGTCGCCGCCGGGTTGCGCGCGCCGACGTCGGGCACGGTCACCCGGCGCACCGACCGGGTCGGCTACGTCTTCCAGGACCCGACCCTGCTGCCGTGGCGGACCACCCGGCGCAACGTCGAGCTGTTCGGCGAGCTGGACGGCCTGGCCAAGGCCGAGCGCCGCGCCCGCGCCGACCGGGTGCTGGCGGCGGTGGGGCTGGCGGAGTTCGGCCACGTCCGGCCCGCGCGGTTGTCCGGCGGGATGCGAATGCGGGTCGCGTTGGCGCGGGCGCTGCTGGTGGAGCCGGAGCTGTTCCTGTTCGACGAGCCGTTCGCCGCGCTGGACGAGCTGACCCGGCACGAGCTGGGGGACGAGTTGCTGCGGCTGTTCGCGCGGCACGGGTTCGGGGCGTTGTTCGTCACGCACTCGGCGGGGGAGGCCGTGTACCTGGCGGACCGGGTGCTGGTGATGTCGCCCCGGCCGGGCCGGATCGTGGCCGAGGTTGCGGTGCCGTTCGGCTACCCGCGCCCGCCTGGGCTGCGGTCCAGCGGCGAGTACGCGGCGTTGGTGGGGTCGGTGTCGGAGACGTTGGTGCGGGCCTCGTGAGGATCAAGCGGGTCGCGCGGACCGTGCTGCCGCCGTTGGCGGTGTTGTTGGTGGTGCTGGGCGCGTGGACGTTCGTCAGCCACGTCGTGCTGTCGCCGCGCCGCCGGTTCCTGCTGCCGCCGGTGGACGAGGTGATCAGGGTCGGGTTCGGCGATCCCGACAACCTCGCCGAGCTGCTCGCGGCGCTGTCGCTGACCAGCCGGGTGGCGGGGTTGGGGCTGCTGATCTCGGTGGTGCTCGGCGTGGGGCTGGCCGTGCTGATGGCGCAGTCGCGGTGGCTGGAGCGCGCGGTCTACCCCTACGTCGTGGTCGTGCAGACGATCCCGGTGCTGGCGCTGGTGCCGTTGTTCGGGTTCTGGTTCGGCTTCGGGTTCTCCAGCCGGGTGCTGGTGTGCGTGCTGCTCTCGCTGTTCCCGTTGGTGGCCAACACGTTGTTCGGCATCCGGTCCGTGCCCGCGGCCCAGCACCAGCTCTTCGACCTGCACCGGGCGGGGCGGTGGACGCGGCTGTGGAAGCTCCAGCTGCCGGCCGCGCTGCCCGCGATGTTCACCGGTTTGCGGATCGCGTCGGGCGGCAGCGTCATCGGCGCCGTGGTCGGCGACTTCTTCTTCCGGCAGGGCGAGCCGGGCCTCGGCGTGCTGATCGACCAGTACCGGTCGCAGCTCGCGTCGGCCCGGATGTTCGCCGCGGTGATCCTGGCGAGCGCGCTGGGCATCGCGGTGTTCGTGGTCTTCGGCGCCCTCGCCCGCTGGGTCGTCGGCCGGTGGCACGAGTCGGCCGACGGGTGACGGCCGGCGGGTCGTGACGGGGAGGGTCGGCGGGGCGTGACGGGGAGGGTCGGCGGGCCGTGACGGGGGAGGGACTCCCGAGGCGGCCCGGCCGGGCGCCCGCTGCAACGGCGCGGCTTGCCGGGCACGTTCTCCGCCCACCGCCGGCGCCCCGCCGCGGCCGCCACCGCGCGACCAGCAGGCCGCCGACCAGCAGCCCCACGGTCCGGGCGGCGATCACGCACCCCCACGCCGTGCGGCCGACGGTCGCGTCGGCGACGGCGGGTCCGGGACTCGTGTAACGGGCCGGCGGGATCGCGGCAACCATGTGGTGTGAGCGAGACAATGGCAGACGCGGTGGCGGACCACGTGGAGCCACTTCAACACCCACCACCCGGGACGCGGGCCGGCGCCGCGGCCGAGTTCGAGAAGGTCTACCGGGCGAACGTCGGCATGATCACCGCCTACTTCGCGCGGCGCAGCGCCGATCCGCAGACGGTGGCCGACCTGACCGCGGACACCTTCGTCCGGGCGATCACGTCGTTCGCCACCTTCGACCCGGTCAAGGGCAGCGCCCGAGCCTGGCTGACCGGCATCGCGAGCCGGGTGTTCGCCCGGCACTGCGAGGCGCACAGCCAGCGCGCCGACAGCACGCGGCGCATCGCCGGGCAGCGGCCGCTCGACCCCGACGTGGTGGACGACCTGCTCGACCGGATCGACGCCGAGCAGGCGGCGGGCGCGCTGCTCGCCCGACTGGCCGAACTGCCCCGGCCCGACCGCGAGGTCGTGGAGCTGGTGGACCTGGACGGCCTCACCCCGAAGGAAGCCGCCGAGGCGCTGGGCGTCTCGGCGGGCGCCGTGCGCATCCGACTGTTCCGGGCCCGGGCGAAACTCCGGAAGACCACTGGGAGGCAACGATGATGGCCAAGTTCGAGGACCAGCTCTTCGAAGACCTGATGCGCAGCCACGGGTCCGAGCTGGACGCCGTGCCGGACCGGGCGGCGAGCGGGCGGCGCGGCGTCGGCCGCGCGGTGGGCATCGGCGGCACGGTGCTGGGCGTGGCGGGCGTGGTCGCGCTGACCGGTGCGTTGCTCCCCGGCGGCGCCCCCGCCGCCTACGCGGTCACCAAGGGCGCCGACGGCTCGGTGACGGTGTCGATCACCGACGTCACCGGCGTGACCGGTGCGAACGAGGAACTGCGCAGGCTGGGCGTTCGTGCGGCCGCGGTGCCGATGCGCGACGGCTGCGTCGCGCTGTCCAGCCTGCCCGTCGACACCGACAGCCACGGCACCGGGATCACGTCGTTGACGAAGGGGCCGGGCGGGCTCGGCACCGGCTCGCTGACGTTCGACGCGGACGTCATCCCGGAGGGCGACACGCTGCTGCTGGCTGCGGCCCAGTCGTCCACCAGCGTCTCCCTGGCCGTCGCGTTGGTCGTCGGCCCCGCGCCGGACTGCGTGAGCGTGTCGACGCCGCCGGCCGACGGCTCGACGGACGGCTCGACGGACGCCGAGTCGGGCCAGGAAGTCCGGCCGGGAACGCCCGCCGCGAGCTCCGTCCAGCAAGGCGGCCGCTGATCCGGCCACGAACGCCCCGGGAAGCGCGCCGCCGCTGCCCGGGCCGTTCGCCGTGGATCGGGTCAGGCGCGCCAGACGGTGCCGCGCCGTTCGTACTCCAGGAAGGTCTCCACCTGCTGGGCCTGCCGCGGGCCGAGGAAGCGCTCGACCAGCCACAGCGCCACGTCCAGGCCGGAGGTGACGCCGCCGCCGGTGACCAGGTTCCCGTCGTCGACCACGCGGGCGTCGACGACGGTCGCGCCGTGCGCGGCCAGGTCCGCCTTCGCGCGGTGGTGGGTGGTCGCGTTGCGGCCCCTGGCCAGTCCCGCCGCCGCGAGCACCATGACACCGGTGCAGATCCCGACGTGCAGCACGGCGGCGTCGGCCAGGCGGCGCAGGAAGTCCCGGTCGGCCATCAGCCGGCGCACGCCGACGCCGTCCGGGTCGGTGTAGCGGCCACCGCCGGGCACCACCAGCACGTCCGCCTCGCGCGGCGACCAACCCCGGCCCACCTCGACGCGCGCACCGAAGCTGCACGTCACGGTCCCGGGCCGACCGGTGGTGACCAGCGTGGTGGTGAGCGCGCCGTCGCTCATCGCCGCGGCCAGGCCCAGCACTTCCGCCGGCGCGGCCCAGTCCTGCTCCTCCACCCCGTCGAACATCAGCACCTGCACCCGCAACGGGTTCGCCGCCGTCGGCGCTCCCGCCGCCCGTGCGCCCGGACCGGCGGTCGCGCCGACGGACAACGCCGCTGCCCGCAGGAAACCACGACGCTCCACGGTGAACCTCCCGGTTTCGTCCCCGTCCAGGAAGTCGTTCCGACCCGGCCGCGGGTTCCCGGCGCTCTTCGGGCGGCTACCGGGATCCGTCGCCGCGGACGTCGCAGCGCAGGCTCGCCGCCATCGTCGACGGGCCGAGCACGAACAGCACCAGGGGCACCAGGAGACCTCCGGCCTGGCGGATGCCGGACGCGAACTCCGAGGGCGCCACGACGATCAGCGGAACCATCAGCAGGGGGAGTGCCAGGGCGACGGCCCCGCCCACCACCGCGAGGGCCCGACCCACGGGTTGCCGCAGCATCAGCAGCACCCCGCCGGCGAGGCAGCACGCGCCTTCGACGCCCAGCACGCTCCTGAGCACGGTGCCGAAGGCGTTCGCCGGGGTGTCCGCCGCGCCCAGCGCCCCGAACGCCGCCGCCGGCGTCAACGCACCGAGCGCCAGCGCGAGGGTCACCGCGAGCGGGACTCCGCGCGTCCGGCGGCCGTGCGGCTGCGGCTGCGGTTGTGCGACCGGTCCGTACATCAACTCGTCCTCCGATCGGCCGACTCCGGCACCACGTCCAGCGGTCCCGCCACCCCGTCGGGAGCGGCTCCTCGCTCGCCGTCGTGGTGGCCCAGTCAACGCCATCCGGTGGCGGCAGGGCGTGGCCTTGGCCGCAAACGGTCACCTTGGCCGCACGTCGCCCGCCGGGTCCGGTGATCAGGTCGCCCTTGACCGGACCGCCGCCGAACCGCATTGTGGGAGCGCTCCCGTGATCCCTGCCGTCGAGAGTGGACCCCCGTGCAGAGCCAGACCAAGCGCCGCCTGTCGCCCGAAGACCTCGACGCGCTCGTGTCCGACGCCGTCGGCGTCGGGTGCCGGCTGGAGGCGGAGTTGACCGACGGCTGGTTCAACACCGCCTACCGCGTCCTGCTCGACGACGGCCGGGCCGCCGTGATCAAGATCGCGCCGTCGGCCGATGCCCCGGTCCTGCGCTACGAGCGCGGCATCCTGGGGACGGAAGCCATGGTCTACCGGCGGATCGCGGCGCTGCCCGGCGGTGGTGTGCCGACACCCGACCTGCTCCACGCGGGCAAGGAGTTCCTCGCCGTCTCCCTCCTGGAGGGCGAACCGTGGGACAAGTCGGCCGGCCGCGTGCCCCCGGCCACCCAGCGGGCGCTGCGCCGCGAGCTGGGCGCGATCACCGCCCGCCTGCACACCCTGGCACCGGAGGACGGCCGGTTCGGCTACCCGGCCGCGGCGTCCGGGCTGTCCGCGCCGGACTGGCGGACGGCCTTCACCGCCATGGTCGACGCGCTCCTCGACGACGCCGCGCGCTGGCACTCCCCGCTGGGTGCGACGCCCGCCGAGATCCGCGCCCTGGTGGCCGAGGGCGGAGCCGCCCTCGACGAGGTCGCCGAACCGCGGCTGGTCCACTTCGACCTGTGGCCGGGCAACATCTTCGTCGACCTGCCCGGCGACGGCGACGGTGACCGGCCGCCCCGGATCGTCGGCCTCATCGACCATGAGCGGGCGTTCTGGGGTGATCCGGCGGCCGAGCTGATCTCCCTGGCCTTCGGCGGCGACGCGGGCCCCGACAGCGACCTCGTCACCGGGTACGCTGAGGCTGGCGGCGTCCTCGACTTCACGCCCGCGTTCCGGCACCGCCTGGCGCTGTACCACCTCTACCTGGGCCTGCTGCTCGTCATCGAGTGCGGCCCCCGCGGGTACGGCCCCGACCACCTCGCGTTCTGCCGCGGCTACCTGGCCGACGGCTTCGACCGGCTGCGGACGCTGGGGTGAGGCGACACCGGCGACCCGGGCGTCAGAAGCTGATCTCCCGGATCAGCGCACCTCCCGACGCGGCCGTCTCCTCGAAGAACTCGACGAGGTCCACGTAGTCGTCGCGCAGGTTGTCGATGCCGTCGTCGTCCCAGAACCGCCGCCAGGGGTAGACCTCCTGCGCACTCAACTCCCGCGGGTCGTAGTGGGTCGCCAACACCTCGAACGGCGTCGCCCTCAGCGTGGTGGCGGCCTCGGCGACCATGTGGTCGGTCCACCCCGAGAGGGTGCTCTCCTCGTCGATGACGAAGCCGTCCTCGTTCAGCTCGATCGCCACCCCGGCCGCGTCCAAAAGGAACTGGATGCCCGCCCACGACTTCTCCAGGGAGTAGTAGGGCAGGTCCTCCTCCAAGTGCTCCAGCGCCCATTCCGGATCCTCGATCGCCCGGTCCAGTTCCGCCGGGCTGACCCGGGTGAACGCCAGTGTCGTGCTCATGTGCCCGCCGTTTCCGCGTTGATCTTGTGGGGCCACCAACCTGCACAGGATCTTCGGCGCCGTCAATCGGTCGATCGACCGACACGGCCGCGGACCCGTGCCGCCGGCCGCGGGTGTGGTGGTTCCCGGTGCTCCGGCGTCAGCGGTTCGCCGGCGTGTAGGTCAGCTGTCCGTCGGCGGGCAGCAGGTAGCCGTTCCAGCGCTGTTCGGGCACCTCGCCGCCGAGTTCGGCCGCGGTGACGAGGTCGACCTCGAAGCCGATCAGTCCGAGCCGGAAGTCGACCTGTCGGAACACCTCCTCCGCCACACCGGCCAGCCACGCGTCCAGCGGAGCACGCCAGGCCTGCGACCGCGGCTCACCGTCCGGTCCGAACGGGAAGCCGCCGACGCGCCGGTCCACTCGGGCCAGCGCGCCGAGCGGGAGGTACCACGTCACCCAGTCCTCGGCCTCGTCGAAGCGGGTGGCGAGGCAGCCGCACACGACCGAGCCGACCGGCGTGCGCGCGATGCCGCGCAGGTGGCCGAACTCGTCGAGCGACGCCACGGTGACGGGTACCGCGACCTGGTCGGCCGGTTCCCGGTCCCGGTGGCCGTAGCCGTCGGTGGCGGCGGCTGCTCCCCACAGCGCGGTCAACGCGCGTTGAAGGCGTTCGTCGTCGTGGTCGCCGACCTCCAGCGACAGCTCGTAGAAGCCGCCGGTCCAGTTCTCCGCGTCGGTGAACGCCATCGGGTCGTGCACCGCCGCAGTGTGCCAAAGGGTGACGCGCTCGTCGTGCGCTTTCTTCCCCGCGGTACCGCCGATCGGACCAGGGTCGCCGAGCGGATGCCCGGGCGGCAAGACCGCGGCTGGATGTTGTGCGGAAGTCGCGGTACGTTTGGGAGCGCTCCCAGAATGTGTCTTCCACCCTGCACGAGGAGCCGAAAACATGTTGCGACGGCGTTGTCGCCCGGCCACCTTGATGGCCGGCCTGCTCGTCCTGGCCCTGTCCGCGTCCCTGCTGCCGTCGGTGTTGGTGAGCGGCAGCGCCGCGGCCGGCAGATCCGACACCCGTGCGGCGCCGCTCACGGAGCTGACCGTGGCGTCCGAACAAGTGGCGTCCGGCCTGCGGCGCCCCATCGCGATCACCGGTCTGCCGGACGGCCGGATGCTGATCGCGGAGAAAGAGGGCACCGTCCGCGCGTACCACCCCGACACCGGCCTCGCGGCCGCACCGGTGCTCGACCTGACCTCCCGGATCGACGCGTCGGACAACGAGCGCGGGCTCCTCGGCATCACGCCCGCGCCGAACTTCGCCCGGACCGGGATCCTCTACGTGGCGTACACGAGCCTGCCTGCGGGCGAGCTGACCCTGGCGCGAGTGCCCATCGGCGCTCCTGAACGCGTGCAGGTGCTGCTCACCCAGGAGCACGCCGAGTACGGCAACCACAACGGCGGCCAGGTGGCGTTCGGCCGCGACGGCTACCTCTACTGGTCCCTCGGCGACGGCGGCGGCGCGTACGACCCGTTCAAGTCCGGTCAGGACCTCGGCACCCTGCTCGGGAAGATCGTGCGGATCGACGTCAACCGCACCTGCGGGCCGAAGCCGTACTGCGTGCCCACCAACAACCCGTTCGTCCGCGTGGCGGGCGCGCGGCCGGAGATCTGGCTCTACGGGCTGCGCAACGCGTGGCGGTTCTCCGTCGACCCGGTCGACGGCTCGCTGTGGATCGGTGACGTCGGCCAGGGCCTGGTCGAGGAGGTCAACCACATCCGCCCGTGGCAGGGCGGGGCGAACCTCGGCTGGTCGTGCAAGGAGGGCACCCCGGTGTTCGACCCGCAGCAGTGCAAGCCGGGCGGGCGGTACACCGATCCGGTCTTCGAGTACGACCACTACAACGACAACTGCTCGGTGACGGGCGGTGTGGTGTACCGCGGGTCCCGGACGCCGGAGGCGTGGGGGACCTACGTCGCGGCCGACTACTGCTCGACCCGGGTGTACGCCGTGCGTCCGAAGTTCGACGGCACCTACGAGTCCGCCGCGATCGGCCACCTCCCCACCCAACCGTCGGCGATCGCCACCGACGCCAAGGGTGAGCTGTACTCGCTCAGCGACCTCCCGGGGGGCCTGAACCGAGTGCGGTTCGAGCGGGTCCAGCCGACCGCGGGCAGCGGGGTCGCGAACTGCTGACGCGTCCGCAAGACCTCTGGGGACGGCCGCGACCGCGCGGCCGTCCCCGGCTCGTTCCGGTGGCGGCCTCGGCCAGGGCCGGGAACGACCGCGCGGCCGCCCCCGGCTCATTGCGGTGCGGGCCTCCGCCGGGACCGGGAGCTTCAGCCGATGCCGAGGGTCTCCGCCACGGGGCGCCGCGGGTCGTACGCGGGCCAGCCCGGGTCCCCGGTGCCGGCGAACGCGACCCAGGCGTCGTGCACCCGGGCCGCGAGGCCGGGCGGGACGGGGTCGGGGCCGAGCAGGCCCGTGTCACCGTGCAGCCAGGGCTCGTCGGCGACGTCGAAGACGAACGGCAGCTCGACGGTGTGGGCGGCGCCGAGTCGTCCGTCCAAGGCCGTCGAGCGGTACCCGAACGAGTAGACGTGGGTGCGGCCACCCGAGAGCCGGGCGTGGGCTTGCGCCAGGCGGGCCGTGCCGGCCCCGAACAGCGCCTCCCCGAGCACCGCGGAGCGCAGCTCGCCCGGTGTCGCGTCGGGCAGCGCCGTGCGGTGCGCGGCGACCTTGGCCTCCGGGTCCGCGTGCACCCTGGCGGCGAGGGCGAGCACGTCCGCCGTCGTGGAGGACTCCAGGTCGCCCCGCGGCACGAGGTAGAGGCGCCCCTCCTCGGTGTTCGCGCCGATCAGCAGGTCGACGTCGCCGGCCGGGCCGTCGGTGAGGCCGTCGGCCGGCTGGACGGCGAGGACCAGGCTGAACGGGCTGAGGCCGACCAGCGGGTCCGTCGCGGCGCCGGTGCGCAGGTCGAGGCCGGCCAGCGCGGGCAGGACCTCCAGGAAGCGCTCGTCCGGGATCGCGGCGAACGCTTCGGCGGTCGGCTCGACGCCCAGCGCCGTGGCGGCTGCCGCGGTGACCCGTCGCGCCTGCTCCGGGGTGAAGGCGCCGGTGCCGCTGCCGCTCTGGACGATCGCCCGCCGGAACAGGCCCTTGGCCTCCGGGGTGGCGAGCAGCGCTCCGACGAGCGTGCCGCCAGCGGACTGGCCGAAGACCGTGACGTTGTCCGGGTCGCCGCCGAACGCGCTGATCGCGGCGCGCACCCAGCCGAGCGCGGCGAGCACGTCGAGCAGCCCGCGGTTGGCCGGAGCGCCTTCCAGGTCGAGGAAACCGGGGACGCCGAGGCGGTAGTTCACCGTCACGAGGACGACGCCGTCGCGGGCGAACGCGCGGCCGTCGTAGAGCGCGGCACGCGTCGAGCCGGTGACGAATCCGCCGCCGTGCACGAAGACCATGACGGGGCGCTTGCCGCCGTCGGCGGCGGGCGTGCGGACGTCGACGGTCAGGTACTCCTCGCCACGCACCCAACCCGGCCCGAAGTAGGGGGACAGGTCGAGCCGGCCGAAGTCGCGGACCGGTTGCGGAGCCGTGGGCGACGGTCGGGTGCCGTCGCGGACGCCGGACCAGCCCGGGTGCGGCGCGGGCGGTGCGAAGCGGCCGGCGCCGATCGGCGCCGCCGCGTAGGGGATGGCGCGGTAGAACTCGCCGGAGTCGTCGCGGACGCCGCGCACGGCGCCCGCCGGGGTCGCGACGACCGGGTCTGCGTGCTGGGTCACGGGAAGCGCTTCCTTTCGGGGGGTTCAGGAGAGGCGGGAGAAGGCCGCCCACTCCTTGATCGCGAACTTCGACCCGTCGCGCTCGACCCGCGCGGCGCCGTGGCCGCCGAGGTGCGCGGGGAAGACGAGCGCGTGGTGCTCGGCGGCGTGGCCGAGCAGCTTGTGCCGGGTGGCCCGGGACTCGGCCGGGTCCTCGCAGAAGCAGGAGTTGATCCCGGGCTCCGCGATCTGCAGCGCGGTGTGCACCAGGTCCCCGACGAACAGGGCCCGATCGCCGCGGGACTCCAAGGCGAGCACGGACGAGCCGGGGGTGTGCCCTGGTGCGAGGTCGAGCCGCAGGTTCCCGTCGATCCGGTACGACCCCTCCCACAGCCGGGTCAGGCCGGCCTCGTGGACCGGGGTGACGCTGTCCTCGAAGACGTTCTGGTTCCCGCGGCCCAGCACGGACCTGTGCTCGTTGGCCGGGTCCCAGAACTCGAAGTCCCGCCGCGTCATCAGGTAGGTGGCGTTCGGGAACGTCGGCACCCAGTCACGGCCGTCGAGCCTGGTGTTCCAGCCGACGTGGTCGACGTGCAGGTGCGTGTTGACCACGATGTCGACGTCCTCGGGGCGCACGCCGGCGGCGGCGAGCTGGTCGAGGTAGCCCGTGTCCAGCCGACTCCAGACCGGCGAGTACGGCCGGTCCTTGTGGTTGCCCACGCCGGTGTCGACGAGGATCGTGCGCCCCTCGCTGCGCAGCAGCCAGGACTGGGCCGCCGTGTGGCACTCGTCCGTCTCGGGGTCCCAGAAGTCGGGCGCCAGCCAGTCGCGGTGCTCGTCCCACGAGCCGTCGGGACTGTCCGGGAAGAACTCGCCCGGCGTCAGGCCGACCGGGCCGTAGAACTCCTTGATGCGGGTGACGGTGACGTCGCCGAGGGTGATCTCCTCGGGGTGCTGCTCCATGTGCGTCCATCCTCGATCCAGTGTGTATGGCCGAACAGGACCGAGCCTGGACACGCGGACGGGCACGAACCACTCCCGCGTTGTCCTACCCCTCGCAGGGTGTGGTCGGGGTCCCGCCGTGCCCCGGATACTGGGCGCATGGACGCACCTGGCCCACTCGGCGACTTCCTGCGGGCCAGACGGGCTCGGCTGCGACCGGAGGACGTCGGTCTGCGCGACCTCGGGCCCCGCAGGCGGGTCGCCGGCCTCCGGCGCGAGGAACTGGCCCAGCTGGCGGGCGTCAGCGTCTCGTACTACACGAGGTTGGAGCAGGGCTTGTCCCGCGGCGCCTCGGCCGAGGTGCTCGACGCGATCGCCCGCGCCCTGCTGCTCGACGACCACGAGCGCGAGCACCTCGACCGGCTCGCCGGGGCCGCCCGCCGCACGCCCCGCGCGCGCCGCCCCCGACCCGAGAAGCTCGCCGACGAGACGCGCGACCTGCTGCGCGCCGTGGACGGCGTCCCGGCGCTGGTGCTCGGCCGGCGTGCGGACGTGCTGGCGTGGAACGCCCTCGGGCACGCCCTGCTGGCCGGCCACCTGGACTTCCACGGCCCGGACGACCTGGCGGCGCGGCCGAACATGACCCGGCTGCTGTTCCTGGACCCGCACTGCCGGGAGCTGTACGCGGACTGGAAGCGCAAGGCCCACGCGGTGGTCGGCAACCTGCGGATTACCGTCGGCAAGCACCCGCAGGACCCGCTGCTCGCGGAGCTGATCGGTGAGCTGACGATGAAGAGCCGTGAGTTCGTCGCGCTCTGGGCCGACCACCGGGTGGCGCCCTGCGACGCCGCGACGTACGACCTGTACCACCCCGTCGTCGGCGCCTTGACGGTGACCCAGCAGACGCTGTCGATCGCCCGTTCGCCGGACCAGGTGCTGGTCGTGTGCACGACCTCCGGCGGCTCGTCCTCCGAGGAGGCCCTGGCACTGCTCCGCCAGACGAGCGGCCGACCCGGGCAGACCCCCCGTGCGGGCGACCGGCCGATCGCGGCCATCCGGGGTGCCTGACCGCGACGGGGTGGGGGCGCTAAGAAAATTTCTCGCCAACGAGAGAACGTTGACCCGGACATGCCTGGTGGGTCACCATGGCTGACGGAAGGCGTTCTTCTGGGAGCGCTCCCGGTCCGCAACACTGTCGTTCTGGATCGAGAACATTTCGGCCAGGGTGGCGGCGTGATCCAAGGAGGATCTGTCCGTGCGCACTCATCTTCAACGTCGTCGAGGGGCGGCGGTCGCGGCGGCTCTGGCACTGGTCGCCGCCACGCTGGCACCGTCCGCCGCGCAGGCGGCCCCCGACGCCGGCCCCTCGGTCAAGGTCAACCAGGTGGCCTACGTGCCGGGCCTGCCGAAGCAGGCCACGGTGGTCAACGGCTCGGGCTCGCCGGTGGCCTGGGCGCTGCGCAACGCCTCCGGGGTGACGGTGGCGTCGGGGCAGACCAGCGTGCGCGGCGCGGACCCGTTGTCGGGTGACCACGTGCACATCGCCGACTTCTCGTCCTTCGACACCCCCGGCGCCGGCTACGTGCTGTCGGTGGCGGGCGCGAACAGCAACCCGTTCGACATCTCGGCCGACCCGCTCAAGCGCCTGCGCTACGACGCCCTGGCGTTCTTCTACCACCAGCGCAGCGGCACCCCGATCCAGGCCGAGTACGTCGGCTCGCGGTACGCGCGGCCCGCCGGGCACCTCAACGTCGCCCCGAACACGGGTGACGACCGCGTGCCGTGCCGGGTGTCGTGCGGCTACACCTCCGACGTGCGGGGTGGCTGGTACGACGCGGGCGACCACGGCAAGTACGGCGTGAACACCGGGATCGCCGCCTGGCAGCTGATCAACGAGTACGAGCGCACCCTGCACGTGGCCGACGCGGACCGCGCGGCCCTCGGCGACGGGAAGCTCGCGATCCCCGAACGCGGCAACGGCGTGCCCGACATCCTCGACGAGGCCCGGTGGGGCGTCGAGTTCCTGATGAAGATGCAGGTGCCGCCGGGGCGGGCGGACGCGGGCATGGTGCGGCACAAGGTCAGCGACGAGAACTGGACCGCCCTGCCGACGCGTCCCGACCAGGACGCGCAGCCGCGACTGCTCTCCGCCGTGACGACCGCCGCCACGCTCAACCTCGCCGCCGTGGCCGCGCAGGCCGCACGGGTGTGGCGCGACATCGACGCCGACTTCGCCTCCCGCGCCCTGACCGCCGCGCAGCGCGCCTACACCGCGGCCAAGGCCAACCCCGCCCGCTACGCCGATCCCAACGACGGCAACGGTGGCGGCACGTACGTCGACAACAACGTGACCGACGAGTTCTTCTGGGCCGCCGCGGAGCTGTTCACCACCACCGGTTCCAGCGCTTACCGCGGCGACGTGACCGGGTCGTCGTTGTTCCGCGGCAAGGGGTTCGACCAGGGCGGGTTCGACTGGTGGTGGACCTCGGGGCTGGGCGACACGACGTTGGCGCTGGTGCCCAACGGCCTGTCGGCCTCGGACGTGTCGGCCACCCGCGCGGCGTTCGCCTCCTACGGCGACCGGCTGCTCGACCAGGCGTCGTCCCAGGGCTACCCGGCGCCGGCGAGCGGCTACTACTGGGGCTCCAACGGCGTGGTCGCCAACGCGGCGAACGTGCTGGCGCTGGCGCACGACTTCACCGGCCAGGCCAAGTACCGCACGGGCGTCTACCGGACGTTGGACTACCTGTTCGGGCGCAACCCGTTCAACCACTCCTACGTGACCGGCTACGGCGAGCGCGCCACCCGCAACTCCCACCACCGGTTCTGGGCCAACCAGCTGGACCCGTCGCTGCCCATCCCGCCGGCCGGGTTGCTCGCCGGCGGCCCCAACGCCGACCTGCAGGACCCGGTCGCCCAGGCGCAGTTGGCGGGCTGCAAGCCCCAGAAGTGCTACCTGGACGACATCAACGCCTGGTCGGTCAACGAGGTCGCGCTGAACTGGAACTCCGCGCTGGCGTGGCTGTCGGCGTGGGCGGCGGAGAAGGCGGGGCCCGGTTCGCCCGCGGACACGACCGCCCCCAGCACGCCGTCCGGCCTGACCGCGACCGCCTCGGGCGGCTCGGTGTCCCTGTCGTGGGGCGCGTCGACCGACGACGTCGGCGTGACCGGCTACGACGTCCTGCGCGCCACCGGCTCGTCCGGCACGTTCACGCAGGTCGCCACGGCGCCCGGCACGACGCACACCGACAGCGGCCTGGGCGCGGGCACCTACCGGTACCAGGTGCGGGCGCGGGACGCGGCGGGCAACACGTCGGCCGTGTCGTCGTCGGTCTCGGTGACCGTGCCGGGCGGCGGGGCCGGCTGCACGGTCGTCGCCACGACGCAGACCCAGTGGGGCACCGGCTACGTCGTGCAACCGGTGCGGATCACCAACACCGGGACGTCGACGATCACGTGGGCGGTGGCGTTCACCCTGCCGTCCGGGCACTCGATCACCGGGTCGTGGAACGCGGCGGTGACCACCAGCGGCCAGGCCGTGACCGCGCGGGCCACCCGCTCGCTGGCGCCGGGGGCGACGGCCGAGTTCGGGTTCCAGGCCGCGCGCCCGGACGGCAGCACCGCGCTGCCCTCGGGCTACACCTGCACCGGCTGATCCCGCGTCACGGCGGCGGCGCGGTGCTGCCCCGGACGACCAGCTTCGTCGGCAGCTCGACGCGGTCGTTGTCCGGCTCACCGCCCGCCGCCAGGGTCAGCAGCATCCCGGCGGCCTCCGCGCCCATCCGCCGCAACGGCTGCCGCACGGTGGTCAGCGGGGGATCGGACCACTGGGTGAACGCCAGGTCGTCGAAGCCGACCACGCTCAGGTCGTGCGGGATGCGCAGCCCCGCTTCGCGCGCGGCGTCGTAGACGCCCAGGGCCTGCAGGTCGTTGGCGGCGAAGACGGCGGTGGGCCGGTCGGGCAGCCGCAGCAGCTCGCGCGCGGCGTCCCGGCCGCCGTCGTGGTAGAGCGGCGCGGTCCGGACGAGCTTGCGGTCCTGCGGCACGCCGGCCGCGTCGAGGGCCGCGCGGTAGCCGTCCAGGCGGGCGCGGCAGCACAGGAACTCCGACGGGCCGTTGACCATGGCGATGCGGCGGTGGCCGAGGCCGACCAGGTGGCGGGTCGCGACCAGGCCGCCGTTCCAGTTCGTCGCGCCCACCGACGGGATCGAGTGGGTCGGCTCACCGGTGGGGTCCAGGGCGACCAGCGGGATGGCGCGGCTGCCGAGCTGGGCCAACTGGGCCTCGCTGAACTCGGCGGAGACCGCGATGACGCCGACCGGACGGCGGGCCAGCATCTGCCGCGCCCAGGCGCTCTCCGGCGTGTGGCCGCCCTGCATCTCCGTCAGCGTCACCGCCAGGCCGTGCGGGCGGACCGCCTCCTCCACCCCGCGGATGATCTCCAACGCCCACAGGCTGTCCAGGGACTGGAAGACCACCTCGACGATCGGGACCGCCTCGGTCTTCTCGTTCTTCTGGAAGCCGTGCTCGCGGATCAGCTCCTCGATGCGCCTGCGCGTCCCGTCGGACACCCCCGGCCGCCCGTGGATCACCTTCGACACGGTCGAGGCGGACACCCCGGCCAGGTCCGCGATCCGGGAAACCCGCACCTCACCGCCCCCGCGCCCATCCACAGCCACGAGCGGCAGCCTACGCGAAACGGCGCAGTCGACCGATCTTGACCCGACACCCCGCGCCCGGCGTGACCGGTATGGGTGGCAGGCTGAGCCGACTCGAGGGCGCGGGTTGGGTCGAGAGCTTCTGGGAGACCTCTAGGTGTACTGCCCTGGGAGGTTGTGGGCGGTTCGACCGCGGGCCGCGCCGCCGCTTCTACCGGCTCACCGCCGACGGCGCCGACGCCGCGCGGGCCCTGTTGCTCGAACGTCGGGGTGCGTCGCGCCGGCGCGGCGCGGTATCGGCGGCTGGTCGAAAGGTGGACGCCGGTCCTCTGGCACGTCGCGCGGGGCCGCGGGCTCCCGGTCGAGAGGCCGAGGAGGTCGTGCGTGCGGGCCGCCGACGAGCCTTCCGGATTGAACGTTCAACAGGGACGTGGCGGTCCGTCGTGCCCCCCGTCAGGCGCTGCCGCCGCGCACCAGTTCGGTGGGCAGGAGGAGACCGGGTTCGCCGTCGTGCCCGTGCTCGACCTGGCGCAGGCAGCGGGCGATCAGTTCGCGCGAGATGCGCTCGACGGGGATGCGGGCGCTGGTGAGGGTCGGTTCGGTCACCAGGCCGACGGCGCCGCCGTCGAAGCCCGTGATCGCCACGTCGGCGCCGACCCGCAGCCCCAGGGAGTGCGCGACGCTGAGGACGACCGCGGCCACGGCGTCGCTGCCCGTCACGATGGCGCTCGGCGGGTTCTTGCCGGTGAGCAGTTGGTGCGCACGCCGGCGGACGCCCTGGTCGGGACCGCGGAAGACCGACGCCTTGGGCACGCGCAGGCCGTGGTGGGACAGGAGCTGGAGGAAGCCGTCGAGGCGTTCGGCCTTCCAGTACTGGTCGCCGTCGGTGCCGAGGTAGGCGAACCGCTGGTGGCCCTCGGCGACGAGCAGGTCCACCACCGCGCGCATGCCCGCCACGTTGTCCACGTCCACCCAGTGCTGCGGCAGGTCGGGGGAGAGGCGGCCGAAGGAGGCGAAGGGGATGTCGCTGTCGGCCAGGAAGCGGGCCCGCTCGTCCCGCACGCTGGACTCGGACAGGACCACCGCGTCCACCGCGTGCCGGGCGACGAGGTCCTTGAACACGCCGAGGGGGTCGTCGCGGTGGTGGGTGAAGACGAGCACCTGGTGGTCGACGTCGGCGCCGGCCTTCACCAGGGCGAGCAGGAAGTGCAGGGTGAAGCCCTGCGCCCGGTCCAGCTGCTCGCCGAAGATGTGGTAGCCGATCTGCATCGTCCGCCGTGAGCGCAGGGTCTGCGCGGCGCGGTTGGGCTGGTAGCCCAGTGCCCGCATGGCGCTGGTGACCTTCTCGTGGGTCGCGGCGGAGTAGTACTCGTCGCGTCCGTTGAGGACGTTGGACACGGTCTGCCTGGACACGCCCGCGGCGGCGGCCACGTCCACGATGCCGACGCGCCGCCTTCCCTGGTCCGCACCGTCTCTGGGCACCGGGGTCCACCTCCTCGTACCGGGACATCATTCACCCCGGGTGACCACGTCGTCGCATTGAACGTTCAATGTTGCGCACTCGTTACCACCGCCACCGTTGACCCGCCGAGATCGTGCTGACATCTTCCATGGAACGTTCAATGTGACGAGCGCTTCACCGCCTGGAGGTCGTGTGTCCACCGCACCACCGGTCATCGCGCCGGCCGTCGACGGCGTCGGCCGGATCGTCCACTTGCGAGCCGACGGCGTGAGCTTGGTGCTGCACCACAAGGACTCCGGGCTGCCGCAGGTCCTGCACTGGGGCGCCGACCTCGGCCCCGACGCCGGTCTGGAGGCGTTGGCGTCGACGAGCGTGCCCGCGGTGGTGCCCAACGCCACCGACACGCCGGGCGCCGTGGCGGTGGTGCCGGAGCACGCGACCGCGTGGCCGGGGCTGCCCGGCCTGCGGGGCCACCGGGAGGGGCGTGACTGGTCGCCGCTGTTCACCGTCGAACGGGTCGTCGAGGACGGTGGCTCGTGCCTGGTCCGGGCCGTCGACGCGGCGGCCGGTCTCGCCCTGGACCTGGAGGTCGGGCTCACCCCCGCGGGGCTGGTGCGCCTGCGCGCCACCGTGCGCAACACCGGTGACACGGCCTACACCCTCGCCGGGTTGGTGCTCGCGCTGCCCCTGCCGCGTCGTGCCACCGAACTGCTCGACCTCACCGGGCGCTGGGGCCGGGAACGCACGCCCCAGCGCAGGCCGTTCGGCGTGGAGGCGCACGTGCGGGACAGCCGGCGCGGTCGGACCGGGTCGGACGCCACGCTGGTCCTGGTGGCGGGTGAGAGCGGCTTCGGCTTCCGACGGGGGCAGGTGTGGGGCGTGCACGTCGCGTGGAGCGGCAACCACCGCACGTACGCCGAGCGGGTGCCCACCGGCGAGGCCGTGATCGGAGGCGGCGAGCTGCTGCTGGAGGGCGAGGTGCGGCTGGAGCCGGGGGAGACCTACACGACCCCCGAGGTGTTCGGCTCCTGCGGCGACGGGTTGGACGAGCTGTCGGCCCGCTTCCACCGCCACCTGCGGTCGAGGCCCCACCACCCGCGGGGGCCGCGGCGCGTGGTGCTCAACACCTGGGAGGCGGTGTACTTCGACCACGACCTGGAGCGGCTGCGCGACCTGGCCGACCGGGGCGCGGAGGTGGGCGCGGAGCTGTTCGTGCTGGACGACGGCTGGTTCCGCAACCGGCGTGACGACACCGCCGGCCTGGGCGACTGGCACGTCGACGAGCGGGTCTGGCCCGACGGCCTGCACCCGCTGGTCGACCACGTCCGCTCACGGGGCATGGAGTTCGGCCTGTGGGTGGAGCCGGAGATGGTCAGCGCCGACTCCGACCTGCTGCGCGAGCACCCGGACTGGATCCTGGCGACCGGTGGTCGTCGCCCGCCGCTGATGCGCGGCCAGTACGTGCTCGACCTGACCCGGCCGGAGGTGCGGGACCACCTGCTGGAGCGCCTCGACGCGCTGGTCACCGAGTACCGGATCGCCTACCTCAAGTGGGACCACAACCGCGACCTGGTCGACGCGGGCGACTCGCGCACCGGCCGCGCCGCCGTGCACGCCCAGACGGCGGCGGTCTACGGCCTGCTCGACGAGCTGCGCCGCCGCCACCCCGGCCTGGAGGTCGAGTCCTGTTCCTCCGGCGGGTCGCGGGTGGACCTGGGCATCCTGGAGCGCGCAGACCGGGTGTGGGCCAGCGACTGCATCGACGCGTTGGACCGGCAGGGCATCCAGCGCTGGACGGGCCTGCTGCTGCCGCCCGAGCTCATCGGCGCGCACGTCGGCGCCGCCCGGTCGCACACCACCGGGCGCAGGCACGACCTGTCCTTCCGGGCCGTCACCGCGCTGTTCGGCCACCTGGGCATCGAGTGGGACCTCGCCGCCGCCGACCCGGCGGACCTGGCCGGGCTGGCGCGCTGGGTGGCGTTCTACAAGGAGGTCCGCGGCTGGTCGCACCGCGGCCGGGTGGTGCGGTCGGACTCGCCGGACCCGGCGATCCTGGTGCACGGCGTGGTGTCCGAGGACGACGTGCAGGCGCTGTTCGCCGTGGTCGCGGTGGCCTCGGGGACGACGACGTCGCCGGGGCGGGTGACGCTGCCCGGCTTGCCGCCCGACGCGCGGTTCACCGTGCGCCCGGTCGACCACGCCGGCCTGCCGCCGTCCACGTCCCTGGTCGCAGTCCCGTGGCTGGCCACCGGCACCTGCCTGTCCGGGCGGGAACTGGCCGAGGTGGGCGTCCAGATCCCGCCGCTGCACCCCGAGCAGGCCCTGCTGCTGCACCTGGAGCGGGAGGAGGGCGCATGACCGCCGCACGCCGCGGCGACCTGCGGGTGGCCCTGCTCTTCCTGCTGCCGGCGGGTTTCGGGTTCGTGCTGTTCTACGCCTGGCCGGCGCTGCAGACGTTCTACCTGAGCTTCACCGACTACAGCCTGCTGGCCGCGCCGAACTGGGTGGGCGCGCAGAACTACCGCGACGCCCTCGGCGACGCCAGGTTCGGCAACGCGCTGCTGGTCACCGTCGAGTACGTCGTGATCAACATCGGCGTGCAGACCGTCGTGGCGCTGCTCGTCGCGGTCCTGATGCACCGGCTGACCAAGTCGTCCTTCGTCCGGGGCCTGCTGTTGCTGCCCTACCTGATCGCCAACGTCGTGGTGGCGCTGGTCTGGTACAACATGCTCGACGCCCAGCTGGGCATCGTGAACGCGGTGCTGTCGTGGGTCGGGATCGACCCGGTGGCGTTCTTCGGCGAGACCTCCACGGCCATCCCGACCATCGCGCTGGTCAACGTGTGGCGGCACCTGGGCTACACGGCACTGCTGATCTTCGCCGGGCTCCAGGCCATCCCCAGGTCGGTGTACGAGGCCGCGGCGATCGACGGCGCGTCGGAGTGGCGGATCTTCCGCGGCGTCACGCTGCCGCTGCTGCGGCCGGTGCTGGCCATGGTGCTGGTGCTGACCGTCATCGGGTCGTTCCAGATCTTCGACACCGTCGCGGTCACCACGCGCGGCGGCCCGGTCGACGCCACCCGCGTCATCTACTTCTACATCTACGAGAAGGCGTTCCAGCAGTTCGACTTCGGCTACGCCGCGGCGCTCTCGGTCGTGTTGTTCGCCATCCTCGCGGGCTTGGCGGTGGCGCAGCTGCGCCTGCTGCGCGCGGGCAGCTCGGACCTGGACTGAAGGGAGCCCGCGATGACCACAATCGGTACGGGGTGGCGCAAGGCGCTCGGCTGGGCGGTGTTGGCGCTGCTGGTGCTGATCACGCTGTTCCCGTTCTACTGGATGCTGCGCGTCTCCCTGTCGGACAACCGGGCGTTGGCGGCCGACGCCGACTCGCTGCTGCCCGCCGGGTTGACGCTGGGCGCGTTCGAGCGCGTGCTCGGCCTGGCGTCGCTGGAGGAGGCCCGCGCCCAGGGCGGGTCCGGCGCGTCGATCGACTTCGGGCGCTTCCTGCTGAACTCGGTGCTCACCTCGACGCTCATCACCGCCGGGCAGGTGCTGTTCAGCTCGATGGCCGCCTACGCCTTCGCGCGGCTGCGCTGGCCCGGGCGCGACGCGGTGTTCTTCGTCTTCCTCACCGCGCTGATGATCCCGCCGATCTTCACCGCGCTGCCCAACTTCGTGCTGATGCGCGACCTCAAGCTGCTCAACACCTACGCCGCGATCGTGCTGCCGTTCTTCTTCATGACGCCGTTCGCGGTGTTCTTCATGCGCCAGTTCATGCTGGGCATCAGCCGCGAGGTCGAGGAGGCGGCGCGCATCGACGGCGCCGGGCACCCGAGGATCTTCTTCCGGATCATCCTGCCGATGAGCCGGGCCCCGTTGGCGACGCTGGCGCTGCTGGCCTACGTCACCGCGTGGAACGAGTACTTCTGGCCGCTGCTGGTCGGCCAGGGTGAGGGCGTGCGCGTCCTCACGGTGGCGCTGGGCGTGTTCCGCTCCCAGACCCCGCAGGGCAGTCCCGACTGGGCCGGCCTCATGGCCGCCACCCTGCTCGCGGCGCTGCCGGTCATCGCGCTGTTCGCCGCCTTCGGTCGGCGGATCGTCGACTCCATCCAGTTCTCCGGCATCAAGTAGCCGTCCGGACGCGGGTGGGACAAAGGAGTTTTCACCGTGCACAACAAGTTGTCCAAGCCGGCCGCCCTGGCCGCCGCCGTCTCGTTGGCGCTCGCCGGCTGCGCCGGGGCGCCGGGCGGCGGCAGCGGCTCCGACGAGATCACCTACTGGCTGTGGGACGCCAACCAGCTGCCCGCCTACCAGGCGTGCGCCACGTCCTTCCAGCAGGCCAACCCCGGCACCACCGTGAAGGTCGAGCAGTTCGGCTGGGCCGACTACTGGAACAAGCTGACCACCGACCTCGTCGCGGGCACCGCCCCGGACGTGTTCACCAACCACCTCAACTACTTCCCGACCTACGCGGGGAAGAACCAGCTGCTCCCGCTCGACGAGTTCGTCGCACGCGACGCCGTGCCCACCGACGTCTACCCCAACGACCTGGCCGACCTGTGGACCACCCAGGACGGCAAGCGGTACGGCCTGCCCAAGGACTTCGACACCGTCGCGCTGTTCTACAACAAGAAGATGCTCGCCGAGGCGGGCGTCGCCGAGTCCGACCTGGCGAACCTCACCTGGAACCCCCAGGACGGCGGCACCTACGAGAAGCTGATCGCCCGGCTCACCGTCGACGCCAACGGCGTGCGCGGCGACCAGCCCGGCTTCGACAAGTCCAAGGTGGCCGTGCACGGCCTGGGCCTGGACGAGAACAACGGCGCCGGGGTCGGCCAGCAGATGTGGAGCGCGTACGCGCTGAGCACCGGCTGGACCTACACCGACAAGAACCCGTGGGGCAGCCGCTTCAACTACGACGACCCCCGCTTCCAGCAGACCATGGGCTGGTTCCGGAGCCTGATCGACAAGGGGTACATGCCCAGCCTGGCCGTCGCCCGCTCGGGCACCAGCGTCAACGACGGCTTCGGCGCGGGCAAGTACGCGCTGAGCACCAACGGCTCCTGGATGATCAACAGCTACTTCGGCTACGACGGCGTCGAGGTCGGCGTCGCACCCACCCCGACCGGCCCGTCCGGCAAGCGCGCCACCATCTTCAACGGCCTGGCCGATTCCATCTACACCGGCACCGACAACCGCGAGGGCGCCTGGAAGTGGGTCAAGCACCTCGCCTCCGCCGAGTGCCAGAAGTCGGTGGGCGAGAAGGCCGTGGTGTTCCCCGCCCTGCCCGAGGCCCTCGCCGTGGCCGAGAAGTCGTTCGCCGCCAAGGGCGTGGACATCACCGCCTTCACCAAGCCCCTCGCCGAGGGCTCCACCCACCTGTTCCCGATCACCGACCACGCCCCGGAGATCTCCGCCGTCATGGGGCCCGCCATCGACGCCGTGCTGTCGTCCCAAGCCGACCCCGGCTCGTTGACCCAGGCCAACGAGCAGGTCAACGCCCTCTTCCGGTAGACAACGACCACCCTGGAGCACCGATGCGACAACGACCGGCAAGATCCCGGACCACCATCGGCGCGGTGACCGCCGCGCTGGTGCTGGCCACCCTGTCCCCGATCCCCGGCTCACCGACCGCCGCCGCCCAGCCCGCGCCCACGGCCGAGACTCTGCGCGTGGACCTCGCCGCCTCCACCGGGGCGTTCCGCGGCGGCGCCACCGGCATCCTCTACGGCCTCGGCGACCCCGGCGTGCCCTCCCACGACCTCATCGCCGGCATGAAGCCGCGCAGCGTCGCCCAGAAGCCCCCGGACGGCGAACAGCACCCCAACGGCGACGCGCTCGTCGTGGCCGACGACCTCTTCGCCTCCGGCGGCGCGGACGTCTACATCAACTCGCAGGACATCTACAGCGCCTGGCCCTACCAGGACCTGGGCATCGACGACTACATCGCCCGGCTGCGGCCCCAGCTGGAGAAGGTCGCCGCACGCCCGGACCGCGACCGGTTCGTGTGGACGATCTTCAACGAGCCCGACTGGATCTGGTACGGCGACTGGGCCACCAAGAAGGACAAGTTCCTCGCCGACTGGACGAAGGTCTACCGGACCGTCAAGTCCGTGCTGCCCGACGCGCGCATCGACGGACCCGGCGAGGCCAGCTACAACCCGGGCCGGCTTCGCGACTTCCTCGTCTACGCCAAGGCGAACGACGTCCTGCCGGACATCATCACCTGGCACGAGCTCAGCCCGGACTCGCTCAACCACTACCGCGCCCACCACGAGGACTACCGAGCCATCGAGAAGTCCCTGGGCATCGATCCCCTCCCGATCAACATCACCGAGTACGCCAACCGCCGCGACACCTCCGTGCCCGGTCAGATGATCCAGTGGATCACCATGCTGGAGGACACCAAGGTCGAGGGGCAGATGGCGTACTGGACGCTCGCCGGCAACCTCAGCGACCACGCCGTGCGCACGTCCCGCGCCAACGGCGGCTGGTGGCTGACCAAGTGGTACGCCGACCTGTCCGGCGACACCGTCCGCGTCACCCCTCCCCGGCCCAGCACCCGGGACACCCTCCAGGGCCTGGCCACCCTCGACCGCGCCGACGCCAAGGCCACCGTCCTGCTCGGCGGCACCGCCAACCCGGTCGACGTCGCCGTCACCGGCCTGGACCGCAAGACCTTCGGCGGGCACGTGGACGTGCGCGTGTCCAAGACCAGCTGGTCCGGCTACGAGGGCGACGCCGGGCAGCCACCGGTGGTGGCCGCCGCACGCGTGCGGGTCTCCGACGGCGGGATCACCGTCAAGGTGCCCGGCGGCGACCCCCTGGCCGCCTACCAGGTGATCGTCACCCCGGCCGGGCTCGCCTCCGCCCCGGTCGCGAACGCGCCGTGGACCGCGAGCCACGAAGCCGAATCCGGCCTGGTGGAGAACGCCGCCGTGGTCAACCAGGCCGATCCGTCGGGCTGGCGCTACACCACGTCCGGCGGCAAGGACGTCGGCTACATGAACAACGCCGGCTCCCGCGTCACGGTCGACGTCGACGTGCCGCGCACCGGGACCTACCGGCTCGGCGTGCTGTACGGCACCGGCGGGTTCGTCGGCAGGCAGGCGCTCTACGTCGACGACGCCCACCGCGCCACCCTCACCTTCCCGGCCACGCTGAACTGGCAGTACCGCGGCCGGCTCGACACGCCGGTCCAGCTCACCGCCGGTCGCCACCGCCTGTCCCTGCGCACCAGCGACCCGACGGGCTTCCTCGGCAGGCCCGCCGACGTCGCGCTGGACCGCATCGACCTCACCGAGATCACCGGCCCGGAGACGAGCACCTACCAGCTGACCGACTCGCGCCGCACCGGCGGCTCGGTCGACCGCGGGGTCCGGGCGCTGCGCGCCCTCGTGCCCGACGCCGTGGTGCTGGGGCCGGGTGACACCGTGACCACCTACGTCTCGGCCGCGGAGGACGGCTACTACGGGCTGTCCACCACGTGGTTCGGCGCCGGCCGCAGCGCCCTGGGCCTGACCCTGTCCGACCGCCGGGTCGAGGGCGGAGACCTGACCGCCGACCGGGCGGGCGCGTGGACGGGCAGCGTGACCGCGCACCTCAAGGCAGGCGTCACCGAGGTCGTGCTCTCCAACGAGGGCCGCACGCCGCTGGTCCTGGGCACGCTCACCCAGGTCCGCGACACCGCCGCCGACCGGCACGCGGTCCGCGTCGAGGCCGAGGCCGGGCAACTCGGCGGGACGGCGGCGATCACGTCCGGCCCGTGGGCGTCCGGCGGCTCCTACGTCGGGCAACTCGGCAACGGCGGCACGCTGACCGTGCCCCGGCCGGCCGCGGTCCGCGGGGCCGGCCAGTACAACCTGACCGTGGCCTACGCCCAGGCCGAGAAGAACACCGGCCACCCCTACAACACCGACGCGGTCACCAGGTTCCTCGACACCACCGAGGACGGTGGCGGCACGACCCGTGCGCCCTACCGCCACAACTACACCTGGGACGGGTTCTGGCCGGAGACCTCGCCGCTCGACCTGACCACCGCCGGCGGCGCGCTGACCCTCGGCAACGCCACCGGCGCGGGTCCCAACGTCGACTGGGTCCAACTCGCCCCGCTCGTCGCAGCGAACTCGGTCACCCCTCGGCGCTGACCCCGCGGCGCCCGGCCGGGTGAGGACCCGGCCGGGCGCCGAATCCGCCTCTCCGGTGCCGAGGTGTCGCTTCGCCGTGATGGCGTGGACAACGAAATCTGCGGCTTCACCGCTCGCGACACCCACGGAAAGTGGCATCTGAATTCACCTTCATGGCGCGGTGCGGCGGAGTTACAGTGGCGATTCCTTTGCCGTTGCGGATTCGCGGAGGCGCCCCGATGCGGACGAGTGGGATCAGGAATTCGTGGTCGGCGCTGCGGCGTTCCGCCGCGGGTGTTGTCGTCGCGGTGACGGCCGCGGCCGGGTTGGTGGCCGCCGTGCCCGCGGCGCAGGCGGCGGACGCGGAGCTGCTGTCGTGCGTGGGCAGCGGCGCCAACACCTACGAGCCCGGGGTGACCGCGCAGATCAGGCCCGTCACGATCACCTCGCGCGCGGACTACGGCCCGTGCGTGTCCAGCGGGTCGCCGGCGATCACGTCCGGCGGGTACCGGGTCGTGGTGACCGGCCTGATCTCCTGCCTGGCCGGGAGCGTCTCCATCACGGTGACCATCACCTGGAACACCGGCGAGACGACCACGGTGGCCGCCGCCGGCGTGGTGGTGCTGCGTCCGGCCAACGAGACGGTCGTCGTGTACCAGGGCAGGGTGACCGCCGGCCGGTTCGCCGGAGCCCTGGTCGTCATGAACGCGGTGGTGCTCAACACCACGCCGCAGCAGTGCCTCACGCCGGAAGGCGTCACCGGTTCCGGCGGCCCCGCCGACATCGTCATCACCCAATTGACCTGACGCGGGTTTGTCGCACGCGGCCGGAACTCGATTCGACCGGTCCGCCTGACAGCGCGTTCCGGTGATTGCTCGTTATTGACGACCGCCGAGAAATGGCGGCTGTCGAACGTCACGCGGCTCGGATCACGCCCGGCCGCGTTCCTCGTGGGAGCGGGCCGCCTGGCGCCCCCTCACCGGCGTCATCCTTCGCCGGTGAGGGGGCGCATGAGGGCGGTGAGGGCCTCGTCGAGGCGACCGGCCAGGGTCCGACCGGTGGTGGCGACCAGGCGGGCGTCCACCGTCGCGGCGAAGGCGGCGCCCTCGGCCAGGACCTTGGCGCCGCCCTCGGTGACGGTGAGGATGTGCCGCCGCCGGTTGATCGGGTCCCGCCGGCGCCGGAGCAGTTCGCGCTGCTCCAGGTGATCGACCAGGCGGACGACCATGCCGGGCGTGACCTGCATGAGCGTGGCGACGTCGTCCTGGGTCCGGGCCAACCCGCGGTCGACGACGTCGAGCACGCCGAGGTGCTTCGGTGTCAGCCCCGCCTCCTTCAGGTGCAGCGCGAACTCCTTCTGCACGACCGCGCCGAGCACGGTCAGCCGGAACGCCAGCGAGTCGGAGAGTCGCTCTTCCGGGTGCGTTGTCGCTTCCATACCGGTACTGTAGCATCACTCAACAGTTGAGTGAGTACACAGTGCAGGAGTGACACAATGACCGTCCTACTCGTGTTGAACACACTGGCCGCGCTGCTCAGCGTGGGGTTCGCCGCGGCGGCCGGAGCCCGCCCGGCGTCGATGAGCGGCTCGACGACCGTCGAGGCCGCCGAGCGGTTCTTCGCCTACATGTACGCGGCGCGCGCCGTGCCGCTCGGGCTCGTCGCCGCGGTCCTGCCCTGGTTCGAACGGGGCGCCGGGGTCGCCTGGTTGCTCTTCGTCGCCGCCGCGATCCAGCTGATCGACGTCGCCATCGGCGTCTGGCGCAAGGAGAAGGGGCTGATGGGTGGCGGCGCGGTGCTGGCGGTGATCCATGCGGTCGCCGGGATCGCCATCCTGTAGTGCACTGGACGGGTCCGAGAGGAAGGTGCCCGGGGTGAAGTCGGTCTACGCGATCTCCATCGTGCTGTCGTTGCTCGCCACCGGGCTGTACGCCGGGTTGTGCTTCGGCATCGCGTTCAACCCGGGCGTCGCCACCATGAGTCCGAGCGCCTACGTGTCGTACTGGCAGGCGGTGAACCGGGACTACGGGCGGTTCATGCCGCCGCTGTTCGTGGTGGGGATGCTGGCGTCGAGCGCGGTCGCGGTGCTCAGCTACCGGAAGGACGCGACCGTGCTCGTCGCCGGCATCCTCGCCGCGGTGGCGATGCTGGCCGGCATCGTCATCACGGTCACGACACTGGTGCCGCTGAACGTGCTGGCGGACAGCTGGGTCGGGTCGATCCCGGACTCGTGGGCCGCGCACCGCGACAGCTGGCGCCGCTTCCACCTGATCAGGACGGTCGTGGCCGCGGCCGGGTTCGCCGCGGCGGCCGTCGTGCCGGTCGCGCAGCTGAGGTAGTCCGGTCGGGGCGGTTCAGGGTTCGGTGGTCGACGGCGCGCTGCGGTTGCGGCGGTAGTCGGTGGGGCGCTGGCCGGCTTCCCGCAGGAACGCGTTGTTGAACCCGCGCGAGGTGCCGAAGCCGCACAACCGGGAGACCTGCGCGATGGTCAGGTCGTCCCGCCTGCCGTCGCCGAGGATCTCCTGGGCGCGCGCGATGCGCATCCGGCGGAGCACCGTCATGGGCGGTGTCCCGTCGTCGAAGAGCTGGAACAGGCTGCGGCGCGAGATGTTCAGGGCCGCCGCCACGTCCTCCGCGCTGAGGTCGGTGCGCGAGAGGTTCTCCCGCATGACGGCCAGTGCCCGGCCCCGGAGCGCGGGCCCGGTCTCCGTCAGCTCGACGTCGTCGCCCAGCGCGCTGCGCACCAGCAGCTCGACCAGGCTGACCAGGAACGGCCCGGCCGCCGGGGTCGCGCAACGCGGTGTGTGGAGGATCCTGGTCGCGGACTGGACGAACAGGTCCACCAGGTCCCGGTCGACGGGCAGCGGCGAGAACATCGCCCGCCGGAGCACCTCGACGTCCACGGTCAGCCGCGACGAGTCGATGTCCACGATCAGCTGCCGGTCCGGCTTGTCCCACAGGACGCGCCGCGGCTCGTCGTGGAACTGGAGGTAGAGCGAGCCGGGGCCGATCTCGTGCGCGGAGCCCCGCGCGTCGATCCGCGCGCCGTTGCTGCCCGAGAGGATGAGTTGCACGCGACCGCCGTCGATGCCGTCCGCCCGGCTGCGGTCGACCAGGAACGCGCCGGCGTCCATCCGGCCGGCCACCACGCCCGCCTCGCCGACCCAGTGCCCGGTGTAATCGGCCTGGAAAGTCGGGTCGGCCACAATCAACGGCATCCCGCTCTTGCCGTACCGCGTGCTCTCGGTCAGCTCATTCCAATAGTCGAGCCGGTCGGTCGGATCCGCGTTCCGGTTGTGAATCCTGATGAATCTTGAACGCTCCGCCGGGACCTGCCCCCCAGAAGCTCCCTCGCGCATTGGTACCTCCCCGCACCAGTGTCGCTGTGGCATCGGACCAGGTCATGGTAACCGCGGACGGGCGACGAGCGCGGGTGAACCGGAGAACTGCGCCAAGATCGGTTTCCGGTGCGCCGGCCGTCGTGGTCCGGACGGCCTCGGCAGATAATGAGAATTATTCGGAACGGCCGCTGACCGCACTTCGCGCGGCCGTCGGCAAAGATCGCCACCTCCTCGTGCGGGCCCGCGCGAGCGTGCCCGCACAGGCCTCCCACCTGCGTCGACTCCTCTCGGTGCCCGGGACGCGATACGCGGGGTGAACAGGAGTGCAGGATTGACGAACTCCAGTGCAAGTCGATTGCCGCCGCCGGACACCGCGCCATAACGTCGCCGACAACATTGACGAGCCGGCACTCCGGCTTACCGCCACGAACGACCGACGACTGAATCCGGTGGCTCATGACGACCTTGAAAATGATCCGACCGCCCGTCCGCGCGGAAGTGTCGCTGCACGAGGAACTGTCCCGGTTCTACGTGAACCACCTGGGCGCCCTCGACCGGGGCGACACGGCCGCGTTCGCCGCGGATTTCGTGCCCGAAGCGACCTTCGCGGCGAGCGGATTCGACCGGCTCGTGCACGGGCGCGCCGCGATCGAGGCGGCGGCCGCGGCCGGCGTCGAGCAGCGGGCCCGCGACGGCATCACCCACCGGCACCTGGTGTCGATGCTGCGGGTCGTGCCGCGCACCGCGACGCTGGCGCGGGCGAGCAGTTACGTCCTCGTCGTGGAGAGCGGCGCGGGCACGCCGCCCGTCGTCTACGCCAGCACGCTGTGCGAGGACGTCCTGGTGCGGCGCGACGACCGCTGGCAGGTCCGGGCCCGCAAGGTGACCCGCGACGACAAGCCGTGGCGGTCCTGATGGGCGGGGACGACCGGAGCGCGGTCGAGCGGTTCTACGCCGAGCAGGTCCACGCGCTCGACCGCGGCGACTTCGACGCCTACGGCGACACGTTCGCCGCGGACGCCGAGTTCGTGATCGACGGTCTGCGGACGCTGCGGGGACGTGCCCGGATCGTCGAGCACAGCCGGGTCCTCCGGGACGCCCGGTCCGCGCGCGGCGCCGTGCAGCGGCACTTCATGTCGAACTGCGCGATCACGCCGACCGGCGACGGCCTCCGGGTGCGGGGCACGGTGCTGACCGTGGAGTCCGTCGTGGGCCAGGGCTCGCGCGTCTCCGGGGTGATCGAGTTCGCGGACGTGCTCCGGGTCGAGGGGAACGCGGGGCACCGGGTCGTGTCGCGGACCGCGAAGCCGAACTGACGAATCGTTGATCTCAAGGGGGGACGTGGGGTTGAGCATGACGAGCACTCGAAGGGTCGTGGTGTCCGGCATCGGTGTGGTGGCGCCGGGCGCACCAGGGCGGAAGAACTTCTGGAACCTGATCTCCGAGGGGCGCACCGCCACCCGGATCATGACGTTGGTCGATCCGACGCCGTTCCGGTCGCGGGTCGCGGCCGAGGTCGACTTCGACCCGGCGTCGTGCGGCCTGAGCGCCGCCGAGGTGGCGCGGCTGGACCGGGTCGGGCAGTTCGCGCTGGTCGCCCTGCGGGAGGCGATCGAGGACAGCGGGATCGACCTGGGCCAGGGCGACCCGGGGCGGACCGGCGTCGTGGTCGGGACCGCGGTCGGGTCGACCCCGGCCCTGGAGTCCGAGTACGTGCGGATGAGCGGGCGCGGCACCGCCTGGGAAGTGGACGAGTCCCTGGCGAGCCCGCACTACTACGACTACTACATCCCCAGCTCCATCGCCGCCGAGCTGGCCGTCGAGGTCGGCGCGGAAGGGCCGGTCTCGGTGGTGTCCAGCGGGTGCACCTCCGGGCTCGACGCCGTGGCGCACGCGGTCGAGCTCGTGCGGGAGGGCACGGTCGACCGGGCCGTGTGCGGCGCGTCCGACGCGCCGATCTCGCCCATCACGATCGCCTGCTTCGACGCGATCAAGGCGACGACGCCGCGGCTCGACGAGCCGGAACGGGCGTTGCGGCCCTTCGACAAGAGCCGCAACGGGTTCGTGCTCGGCGAGGGCGCGGCGATGTTCGTCATCGAGGAGCTGGAGTCGGCCCGGCGGCGGGGCGCGCCGATCTACGGCGAGCTCTCGGGCTTCGCGAGCAGGTGCAACGCCTACCACATGACCGGGTTGCGGCCGGACGGCGTGGAGATGGCGGCGGCGATCACCGCGGCCCTGGACCAGGCGGGCCTCGCGCCCACCGACATCGGGTACGTCAACGCGCACGGGTCGGGCACCAAGCAGAACGACCGGCACGAGACCGCGGCGTTCAAGCTCGCGCTCGGCGAGCACGCCTACCGCACCCCGGTCAGCTCGATCAAGTCCATGGTCGGCCACTCGCTGGGCGCGATCGGCTCCATCGAGATCGCGGCCTGCCTGCTGGCCCTGCAGCACCGGCTGCTGCCGCCCACCGCCAACTGGACCGAGCGCGACCCCGAGTGCGACCTCGACTACGTCCCGGTCCACGCGCGGGAAGCGGCCCCGGAGCACGTGCTCAGCGTGGGCAGCGGGTTCGGCGGGTTCCAGAGCGCCATGATCATCTCGAAGGCGGGTGCGACGCGATGAGACCGCACATCACCGGCCTGGGCGTCGTCACGCCGTTCGGCATCGGCGTCGACCCGTACTGGAGCGCGCTGCTCGAGTCGGCCAACGCGATCGGCCCGATCACCCGGTTCGACGGCGGCCGGTACGCCACCGGGATCGCCGGGGAGCACCCCGGGTTCGACCCGAGGGACCACCTGCCCGCCCGGCTGCTGCCGCAGACCGACCGCGTCACCCAGTTCGCGCTGGTCGCGACCCGCGACGCGCTCGACGACGCGGCGATCCCGGACGGCGCCTACGCCGAGCACGCCTCGGCGGTGGTGACCGCGAACAACGGCGGCGGGTTCGAGTTCGCGCAGAAGGAGATGCAGGCGCTGTGGTCGCGCGGCCCGGCCCACGTGAGCGCGTACCAGTCGTTCGCCTGGTTCTACGCGGTCAACACCGGCCAGATCTCCATCCGGCACAACCTGCGGGGAGCCGCCCGCGCGCTGGTCACCGACGACACCGGTGGCATGGAGGCGGTCGGCCAGGCGCGGCGGCAGCTGCGGCACGACTGCGAGCTCGTGCTCGCCGGCGCCGTGGACACCAACCTCTGCCCGTGGGGCTGGTCGGCCTACACCAGCGCCGGGCTCATGGCGACCGACCCGGACCCGCGCACGGCGTACCGGCCGTTCTCGCCGCACGCCGACGGCTTCGTGTCCGGCGAGGGCGGGGCGATCATGACCGTGGAACGGCCCGACCGCACCGGTTCCCGCGCGGCCTACGCCGCGATCGCGGGCTTCGCGTCCACATTCGACGGTGTGGCGCGGGACGGCCGCGGCCTGGAGCGCGCGATCCGCGTCGCGCTGGACGACGCCGAGGTGGACGCGGGCGACGTCGACGTGGTGTTCGCCGACGGGTTCGGCACCCGCGAGATGGACGACCGCGAAGCGCGGGCGATCACCGCCGTGTTCGGCCCGGGAGGCGTCCCGGTGACCGTGCCGAAGACCGGCATCGGCCGGCTCGGCTGCGCGGGCAGCGCGCTCGACGTCGCGACGGCGTGCCTGGCGATCGCCAAGCAGGTCGTCCCACCCACACCGCGCTACGAGCTCTCCGAGGCGGCGAGCGCGCTGCACGTCGTCGACCACCCGGCCGCGGGCCGGGTCCACACGGCCCTGGTGCTCGCCAGGGGCCGCGGCGGCTTCAACTCGGCGATGGTGCTGACGAAGCCGCACACCGAACTCGACTCCGACTGAGGGAGAACGCAATGAACATCGACACCCTGACCGCGGTGCTCCGCGAGGTGGCGGGCGAGGACGAGACCTTCGACCTCGCGACCCACGTCGACCCGGACACCTCCTTCGACGACATCGGCTTCGACTCCATCGCGCTGCTGGAGGTGCTGAACGTCCTCAAGCGCGAGCACGGGGTCCAGCTCGACGACGACGTCCTGGAACACGCCAAGACCCCGGCCGCCCTGCTCGACGTGATCGAGGAGGAGCGCGATGCTGCCTGAGCACACCACCGACGACCGGGTCGCGCTGATCTCCGGCGGCACGAGCGGGATCGGCCTGGCCATCGCCAAGCGGCTGGGCGCGGCCGGCTACCGGGTGTTCCTGGGCGCCCGCGACGCGCGGCGGGTCAAGGAGACCGTCGCCGACCTCGCCGAGCTCGGCATCACCGCCGACGGCCAGTCGTGCGACGTGCGGCACGAGTCGCAGGTCGAGTCCTTCGTGGCCGCGGGCGTCGCGGCGTTCGGCCCGGTCACGACCCTGGTGAACAACGCGGGCATCCCCGGCGGGGGCGTCACCAGCGGCCTGTCGACCGAGCTGTGGGACAACGTCGTCAACACCAACCTGCGCAGCGTCTTCCTGATGTCGCGGCACGTGCTGACGACCGGCGGGATGACCACGCGCGAGGCCGCCCAGATCATCAACATCGCCTCGACGGGCGGCAAGCAGGGCGTCGTCCTGGGCGCGCCCTACAGCGCCTCGAAGCACGGCGTGGTCGGCTTCACCAAGGCCCTCGGCCTGGAGCTGGCCGGCACCGGCATCACGGTCAACGCGGTCTGCCCCGGCTACGTGGAAACCCCGATGGCGCAACACGTCCGGGAGAACTACGCCCGGATCTGGGACGTGTCCGCGGCCGACGTGCTGACCAAGTTCGAGGCCAAGATCCCGCTGGGCCGCTACAGCACGCCGGACGAGGTCGCGGGCCTCGTCGAGTACCTCACCACCCCACTGGCCGCCTCCATCACCGCGCAGGCGCTCAACGTCTGCGGCGGGCTGGGCAACTACTGACGCGAGGGCACGCAATGGACACCACGCACGACATCACGATCGACGCCGATCCCCGCGACGTCTACGCCCTGCTCGCCCACGCCGAGCGCTGGCCCGAGCTGTTCGAACCGACCATCCAGGTCACGCACGTCGAGCGCCGCGGCACGACGGAGACCTTCCGGATCTGGGCGAGCGCGGGCGAGGAGGTGAAATCGTGGACCTCGGTGCGCGAGCTCGACCCCGTGGCGCACCGGATCACCTTCCGCCAAGCGGTGCCCGCGCCGCCGATCGCCACCATGAGCGGCACCTGGGTCGTCGAGGAGGACGGCCCCGGGCGGACCCACCTCCGGCTGCTGCACACGTTCTCGGCGGTCGACGACGACGCCGAGGCGCTCGCCTGGATCGAGAAGGTCACCGACGAGAACAGCCGGACCGAACTGGCCAACGTCAAGGCCGTCGCCGAGCGGGGCGGGGGCGAGGTCCGGACGTTCTCCGACTCGGTCCGGATCGCCGCCGGGGCGGACGCGGTGCACGCGTTCCTGTGGGAGGCCGAGCACTGGACCGACCGGCTGCCGCACGTCGCGGCCGTGCGGCTGGACGACTACGGCACGCACGACGTCCAGTCGCTGCGGATGACGACGCTGTCCAAGGTGGGCGAGCACGAGACGATGTCCATCCGGATCACGGAGGGCACCGGCCGCATCGGCTACAAGCAGCTCGACCTGCCGCCGCTGCTCGACCTGCACCTGGGCAACTGGACCATCCGAGCCGGGCAGGGCGAGACCGTGCTCACCTCCGAGCACACCATCCGGCTGCGCCCGGAGGTCGCCCGCGACCAGGCGAGCACCGCGGCGAACCTGGCCAAGGCGCGCGACGCGCTCAGCGCCAACAGCATGGCCACGATGCTGATCGCCAAGTCGCTGCTGGAGGGGGTCTGACCGTGTCACGCGTGCGGATCGACCTGCCACCCGCGCCGACGCCGGTGGAGCTCGCGCCGGGGGTGTTCGCCTACCTGCAGGAGCACGGCGGCTGGTGCGTCAACAACAGCGGTGTCCTCGTGGGGGCGGAGGGCACCACCGTGATCGACACGTGCGCCACCCGGGACCGGACCGAGGCGCAGCTCGCCGCGGTCCGGGCCCTGGCCCCGCAGCCGATCGACCACCTGGTCATCACGCACTTCCACGGTGACCACGTCTTCGGCGGGTGCCGCTTCCCGGCGGGCACCAGGGTCCTCGCGCACGTGGAGGCCGCCCGGGAGATGGCGGCGAGCGGCCTGGGGCTGACCGGCCTGTGGCCGGACGTCCGGTGGGGGGAGCCCGCCGTGCGGCTGCCCGACTGCACCTACGAGGACCGGCTCGTCCTGCACGACGGCCGCCGCACGGTCGAGCTGTTCCACGTCGGGCCGGCGCACACCCGCGGCGACACGGTCGTGTGGCTGCCCGAGCAACGCGTGCTGTTCGCCGGTGACGTGATCATGTCGGGCCGCACCCCGTTCCTGCTGATGGGGTCCGTGTCCGGGATGCGCGCCGCGGTCGCGTCGCTGCGGGACCTGCGGCCCAGGGTGGTCGTGCCGGGCCACGGACCGGTCGGCGGCGCCGGGCTGCTGGACGACACCGAGCGGTACCTGGACTGGCTGGACGGGGTCGCGACGGCCGGGCGGCGCGAGGGCCTGACCCCCGCCGAGGCCGCGCAGCGGGCGGACCCGGACGAGTTCGCCCGGTGGGGCGAGCCGGAACGGCTGGTCGCGAACCTGCACCGCGCCTACGCCGAACTCGACGGCGCCGCGCCGGGCGCGCCGCTGGACGTCGTCGCGGTGTTCGCGGAGATGGTCGCGCTCAACGGCGGGTTGCCGGAGTGCTTCGCATGAGGACGAACTGGTGATGGGGGACGTCATGGACGACACGATGCGCTGGCCGGAAGCCGGGCGGTCCTGGGTGGCGGCCGGGCCGCTGGCCGACCCGCGGCCCGCCGCGGTGGACACCTTGCTGACCGAGGCCGTCCGCGCCGGCGCCGACCGGCCGGCGGTGCAGGTCGGCGCGGACGCGCTGACCTTCCGGGACTGGGACGACGTGGCCTCGTCGGTGGCCAGGGCGCTGGGCGCGGCCGCACCGGGGCGCGGGGTGGTCGGCCTGGTGGCCGACCTCGACCCGGTGTTCCCGGCCTACTACTACGGGGCGATCCGCAGCGGCAACGTCGTCGCGCCGATCAACCCGCTGCTGCCCGCGCCGGCCGTGGCCCACGTGCTGCGGCTGGCGATGCCCTCGGCCGTGCTGGTGTCCGAGGCCGGGTCGGACGCCCTGCGCGCCAAGCTGGCCGAGCAGGGGATGCTAGACCTGGTCCGGGAGGAGGTCCGGGTCGAGTTCGGCCGGCTGCTCCGGCTGCGGACCGGCGCGGCGCCGGTGCTGCCGGACGACACCGCCGCGCTGATGTTCACCAGCGGGTCGACCGGCCGGGCGAAGGCGGTCGCCTACAGCCACCGCAACGTCCTGACCAACGCCGCCCAGCTCGCCGACGCCCACGGGCTCGCCGCCTCGGGCGGGCTCGCGCACAGCAGGCCGATCTTCTACCCGATGCACATGAACGCGTCGGTGCTGGCCGGCGTCCGGCAGGTCCTGGTCGGCCACCGGCGCGTGCTCGACTCGGTGCTCGCCGCCGACGAGGCGCGGGCGACCCACCTGTACTCCCTGCCGGTGCGGCTGGAGCAGCTGGCGGCCGACCCGGCGTTCGGCTCGACGCGGGTCCGGCACCTGCGCATGGTCGGCTCCGGGAGCACCGCGCTGGCGGAGAAGGCGGCCACCCGGATCGGCGCCACGCTGGGCATCCCGTGCCGGCAGGGCTACGGGCTGTCCGAGACCACGTCGCTGGTCAGCACCGAACGCGCCGGCTACGACCGGGTCGGCTCGGTGGGCGCGCCCGTGCGGGACGTCGCGGTCCGGATCGCGGCGCTGGACGACCCGACCGCGGAGCCGGTGCCGATGGGGGTGGCCGGGCAGATCTGGGTCGCGGGCCCGAGCGTCATGCAGGGCTACCTCGACGGCTCGGGCGTGACCCCGGTGGCGCCCGGCTGGTTCCCGACCGGCGACTACGGCTCGCTGTCCCCGGACGGCCTGCTGACCGTGGTCGACCGCATCGGCGACCTGGTCCGCCGGGGCGGCGAGGTCGTCTCGCCGTCGTCGGTCCGCCGGGCGCTCGAAGCCCACCCGGACGTGGTGGAGTGCGCCGTGGTGGGGGTGCCCGCGACCGACGGCGGCCCGGCCCGGCTCGCCGGGTTCGTCCGGACTGCCACCGACAGCGCACCGGACCTGCCCACCGCGGACCTCGACGTCCTGACCGTGGTCGAGTCCCTGCCCCGCCTGGCCAACGGGAAGGTCGACAAGGCGGCGCTCGTCGCACTCGCACAGCAGAAGCGGTTGCCCGCCTGACGGCGGTCACCAAGAGGGGGGAAGCATGGCGCACGACGCGCTGGAGAAGGTCGTCGAGCTGAAGCGCGCACTGCTCGACGACGACGACGACGAAGCCGCACGGCGGCAGCGGGACAAGGGCAAGCTGACCGCCCGCGAGCGGATCGCGCTGCTGCTCGACGAGGGGTCGTTCCAGGAGGTCGAGGGCCTGCGCCGGGCCCGGCACGCCGGGCTGGGCCGGGCGGACCACCGCCCGCTGTCCGACGGCGTGGTGACCGGCTGGGGCACCGTGCTCGGGCGGACGGTCTTCGTCTACGCCCAGGACTTCCGCATCCTGGGCGGCGCGGTCGGCGAGGCGCACGCGGAGAAGATCCACAAGGTGATGGACCTCGCGGTGGCGGCCGGCGCGCCGCTGGTGTCGCTCAACGACAGCGCGGGCGCCCGCATCCACGAAGGCGTCACGGCGCTCGCCGGGTTCGGCGGGATCTTCCGGCGCAACGCCAAGGCGTCCGGCGTCATCCCGCAGATCAGCGTGATGCTCGGTCCGTGCGCCGGCGGCGCCGCGTACAGCCCGGCGCTGACCGACTTCACGTTCATGGTCCGCGGCATCTCCCAGATGTTCCTCACCGGGCCGGACGTGGTGGCGACGGTGACCGGCGAGCGGGTCACCATGGACGAGCTCGGCGGCGCGGACGTGCACAACCGGCTCTCCGGGGTCGCGCACTTCGCCTACGACGACGAGCGGTCGTGCCTGGAGGACGTCCGGCTGCTGCTGTCGATGCTGCCCGCCAACAACCGGGAGCAACCGCCCGCGTGGCCGTCGACCGACCCGGTCGACCGCCGCGCCGAGGGGCTCCACGAGCTGGTGCCCGCCGACGGCAACCGGCCCTACGACATGCGGGCGGTGATCGAGGAGGTCGTCGACGACGGGTTCGTGCTGGAGGTGCAGGAGGGCTGGGCGACCAACGTCATCTGCGCGTTCGCCCGGCTGGGCGGTCACGTCGTGGGCGTGGTGGCCAACCAACCGTCCGTGCTGGCCGGCGCTCTGGACATCGCGGCGTCGGAGAAGGCGGCGCGGTTCGTGCAGACCTGCGACTGCTTCAACATCCCGATCGTCACGTTCGTGGACGTGCCCGGCTTCCTGCCCGGTGTCGGCCAGGAGCACGACGGCATCATCCGGCACGGTGCGAAGCTGCTGGCCGCCTACTGCAACGCCACGGTGCCGCGCATGTCGGTGATCGTGCGCAAGGCCTACGGCGGCGCGTACATCGTCATGGACTCCCGCTCGATCGGCGCGGACCTCGTGCTGGCGTGGCCGGGCAACGAGATCGCCGTCATGGGACCGGAAGCGGCCGTCGACATCATCTTCCGGCGCGACATCGCCGCCGCGAACGGCGACCGCGAGGCGGTCCGGCAGCAGAAGATCGACCTGTACCGCGCCGAGCTCATGCACCTGTCCTACGCCGCCGAGCGCGGGCTCGTCGACGACGTGATCGACCCGGCCGACACCCGACCGGTGCTCATCCGCGGCCTGGAGATGCTGCGTTCCAAGCACGCCGACCTGCCGCTGCGCAAGCACGGCAACACACCTTTGTAGGGGAGCGGTCATGGTCGACGAGACGGTCCTGCGGATCGAGTCCGGCACGCTCGACGAGCCCGAGCTGGGCGCCCTGCTGGCGGTGCTGTGCCTGGCCGCCCGGCGACCACCGGACGACGCGCGGCCCTTGGCCGCGCCCCGGTGGCTGTACCCGGAGCGGGCCGCTGTGTTCGTGCCGCCCAACAGTTGGCGCAACGCCGGGTAGCGGTCGGCCCGAGCGGACCGACCCGAGCAACAGAGAGGGAGTCGCAGGTGCACAAGGTTCTCATCGCCAACCGGGGCGAGATCGCGATCCGGGTGATCAGGGCGGCGCGCGACGCGGGGATCGCCTCCGTCGCGGTGTACGCCGAACCGGACGCCGACGCGCCGTTCGTGCCGCTGGCCGACGAGGCGTTCGCGCTGGGCGGTCGGACCGCGGCCGAGTCCTACCTGTCGGGGGACCGGATCCTGGAGGTGGCGCGGCGGTGCGGCGCCGACGCGGTCCACCCCGGCTACGGCTTCCTGTCGGAGAACGCGGACTTCGCCCAGTCCGTCCTCGACGCCGGCCTGACCTGGATCGGGCCGAGCCCGCAGGCCATCCGGGACCTGGGCGACAAGGTGACCGCGCGGCGGATCGCGGAGCGCGTGGGCGCACCGCTCGTCCCCGGCACGGGGCGTCCGGTCGGCGACGCGCGGGAGATCGTCGAGTTCGCCGAGCGGCACGGCCTGCCGGTCGCCATCAAGGCCGCGTTCGGCGGTGGCGGGCGGGGTCTGAAGGTCGCCCGGTCCCTCGACGAGATCCCGGAGCTGTTCGAGTCCGCGACCCGCGAGGCGGTCGCCGCCTTCGGCCGCGGCGAGTGCTTCGTCGAGCGGTACCTGGACCGCGCGCGGCACGTGGAGGCCCAGGTGCTGGCCGACCGGCACGGCAACGTCGTCGTGCTCGGCACGCGTGACTGCTCGCTGCAACGACGGCACCAGAAGCTGGTCGAGGAGGCGCCGGCGCCGTTCCTGACCGACGAGCAGCGTCGACTGGTCCACGACTCGGCCAAGGCCATCTGCCTGGCGGCCGGGTACTCCGGGGCGGGCACGGTGGAGTACCTGGTCCAGGGCGAGACCGTGTCGTTCCTGGAGGTCAACACCCGGTTGCAGGTCGAGCACCCGGTCACCGAGGAGACCACCGGCGTCGACCTGGTGCTGGAGCAGTTCCGCATCGCCGAGGGCCACCCGCTCGACCTGACCGGTGACCCGGCGCCGCGCGGGCACGCGTTCGAGTTCCGGATCAACGGGGAGGACGCCGGCCGGGGTTTCCTGCCCACGCCCGGCCGGATCACCCGCTACCGCGAGCCGGGCGGTCCGGGCGTCCGGGTCGACTCGGGCGTCGTCGCGGGCAGCGTGATCGGCGGCCAGTTCGACTCGATGCTGGCCAAGCTCGTCGTGTGGGGTCCCACCCGCGAGCAGGCCCTGCGGCGAGCGCGGCGCGCGCTGCGCGAGTACGACGTCGAGGGGATCGCCACCGTGCTGCCCTTCCACCGCCAGGTCGTGGACGACCCGGCGTTCGCGGGGCCGGGTTCCTTCGACGTGCACACCAAGTGGATCGAGACCGAGTGGCACAACCCGGTCGAGCCGCAGGCCCAACCGGCCACCGTCGAGGAACTCCCGCGCCGGCGGCTGACCGTGGAGGTGAACGGCCGGCGCGTCGAGGTGTCCCTGCCGGCCGACTTCACCGCGCTGGTGGACGGCGCGACACCGGCGGCGACGCCCGCGGGCCAACCCCGCCCGACCGCGCGCCGGCGAGGCGGCGGCATGACCCTCGTGTCCGGCGACGCGATCGTCGCGCCGATGCAGGGCACGGTGGTGAAGGTCGCGGTGTCCGAGGGGCAGCAGGTCGAGGCCGGCGACCTCGTGCTGGTACTGGAGGCGATGAAGATGGAGAACCCGGTCACCGCGCACAAGGCCGGCGTCATCACCGGGCTGACCGCGGAGCCGGGTGCGTCGGTCACCCAGGGGACCGTGCTGGCGCAACTCGGGAGCGGTGAGGGTTGACTTCGAGCGCGCGCGAAGACCTAGCGTCGCCGCCATGACCAAGTCAGATCACGGCACCGCCGTCAACCGACGTTCGCTGCTGGCCGCCGGAGCGCTGATCGGGGCCTCCGGGGTGGCGACCGCGCCGGGAGCATCAGCGGCGCCGGAGGCGTCCTCCGGCCGGTACGCCAGGGGACTGGCCGTGCTGCGGCAGGTCTCGGGCGACCGCGGCGCCGAGGTGGTCGAGTCGCTGTCGGACATCGCGCCGGACCTCGGCCGCTACGTCGTCGAGTTCGCCTACGGCGACGTCTACGCCCGGCCGGGACTGGACCTGCGGCAGCGGCAGCTGGTGACCATCGGCGCCCTGGCCGCGCAGGGCGACACCGCGCCGCAGCTCCGGTTCCACCTCGACGCGGCGCTCCGGGTCGGGCTGAGCCCCGTCGAGGTCGTGGAGGCGCTGATCCACGTCGTCCCGTTCACGGGCTTCCCGAGGGCGCTCAACGCGGTGCAGGCCGCCCGGGAGGTGTTCGCCGACCGGGGGATCGCGTTCGAGCCGCCGGTGCAGACCGACGAGCGGGACCGCTACGCGCGCGGCGTGGAGAACCTGGTGGAGGTCGACGGGCAGCACGGGCTGGACGTGATCGAGTCGTTGCGGGACATCGCGCCCGACCTCGGCCGCTACGTGGTCGAGTTCGCGTTCGGCGACGTGTACCACCGGCCGTGGCTCACGACGCCGCAGCGGCAGCTGGTGACCATCGGCGCGCTGACCGCGTCCGGCGACACCGCACCCCAGCTGCGGGTGCACCTGGGCGCTGCGCTGCGCGTGGGGCTGAGCCGGGGCCAGGTGGTCGAGGCGCTGATCCACGTCGTGCCCTACGCCGGCTTCCCCCGCGTGCTCAACGCCGTGACCGTGGCCAGGGACGTGTTCGGGCAACTGCCGGGTTGACTTCGAGCGCGCTCCAACTCCTACCGTCGACCGCGTGAACGACACGAGCGTGCTGTCCATCGCGGAAACGGTCGAGGTCACCGGCCTGACCGCCCACACGTTGCGCTACTACGAGCGGATCGGCCTGCTCGACCCGGTCGGCCGCGGCCCGGACCGCCGGCGTCGCTTCCGCAGCGCCGACCTGGCCTGGCTCGGCTTCCTCACCCGCCTGCGCACCACCGGCATGCCCATCCGGGACATGCGGCGCTTCGCCGAACTGCGCAGGCGGGGCGACGTGACCGTCCCGGAGCGCTTGGAGCTGCTGGAACGGCACCGCGACGCGGTCCGGCGGCGGATCGCCGAACTCTCCGACTGCCTGACGTCGTTGGACGCGAAGATCGACCACTACCGGGCGCTGAGCGACCACTGACCCGCGCGGATCGGCGGGCAGGCACCGCGCACTCCGAGCCGGCGGTGGCCGCCTCGGGTGCTGCGCCGGCCCGTCCGGCGGAGTGGCAGTGCTCGGGGGTGTTCGGCGGTCACGCCTTCGGACGAGCGGTCGGCAGGTCGAGCATCGCGGCGGCGACCTGGTCGGCGGCGGTGTCGGGGAGGGCGGTGGCCGTGCCGGGCAGGACGAGCAACCGGGCGTCGGGGATCTCGGCGGCGAGCGCCTCGCCGTTGCCGACCGGGAAGAACAGGTTCTCGCGGCCGTGCACGACCAGCGTCGGCACGGTCAGGTCGCCGAGCCGCTCGCGCCACCGCGGCGCGCAGTCGAGTCGGGCGAACACCATCCCGAGCTGGTTCGCCTCGTGCGCGGCAGGGGTGCTCGACGGTGTCCGGTCCCAGATCCGCGCGGCGGTCGCGCGCGCCTGCTCCGGGTCGTCGCCGAGCAGCTCGGCCCGCTCGGCGCCGTACGCGGCGACCGCCGCCGGGTCGCTCCAGTCGGGTCTGGGCAGGGAGAACAGCGCACGCATCGCCGCCGGGTCGTGGTCGGGCAGGTCCTCGTCGACGGGGCCCGGCGCGACCGGGCGCGTGCCGACCAGGGTCAGCGCCGAGAACGCCGCGGGGTGGTCGAGCGCGGCGACCTGGGCGACCATGCCGCCGACGCCGATGCCGCCGAGGTGCGCGGTGGTGGCCCCGAGCGCGTCGACGAGCGCCACCGCGTCCGCGGCGAGATCGCGGAGCGTGTAGCCGGGCGCCTCCGGGTCGACGGTCGTGGAGCCACCGCAGTCGCGCAGGTCGTAGCGCGCCACCCGGCGCCCGCCCGCCGCCACCCGCTCGCACAACGCGTCCGGCCAGGACAGCATCGTCGTGCCACCGGCCAGCAGCACCAGCGGATCACCCTCACGGCCGAAGCACTCCACACCGAGCTCGACACCGTTGGCGCGCAATGAAAGCATGCGTCACGGTAGCAAGCACCCGTCCGACCACAACGGACCCGGCGACCCGCCGGGCGCGCCGCGATACCGGTGCCGGCAACCGCATCGCACCCGGCGCGGGAGCGGTTCGCAGCCGGGTTCGCCCGCGTCAGCGGTTGGCGGACCACTCCGCCGCGGGCGTCAGCGGGACCGGTGCCGGTCGCTCGGCCGTGGTCGTCAGCTCGATCCGCCGTCCTTCTTCCGCCGCGCGCAGCACGGCGGTCATGGTTTCGAGCACGTGCAACGCGAGGTCCCCACCCGCGCGCGGGAGTCGTTGTCCACCGGCCGTCACGAGGTCGAGCAGACCGATGCCGCGGCCGGCCCCGGCGTAGCCCGCGCTCGGGGGCAGTGCCCGCCACTCGGTGCCGCCCAGCGCGAAGAGCCGGGTCTCGCCGTCGAAGTGGTTGGGGTCCGGCACCGCGAGGGTGCCGGTCTCGCCGTGCACCTCGATCGGCACGGCGGTGGTGGCCACGCCGTCGAAGCTCGTCGTGATGGTGGAGAGCGCGCCGCCGACGTGTTCGAGCACGCCGGAGACGTGGCTGGCGACCTCGACCGGGATCCGCTGACCCGTCCGCGGTCCGGACCCGATGACGCGCTCGTCGCGCAGGCGGCCCGCCGCGCCGATCACCGCGCGCACCGGGCCGAGCAGGTGGACCAGCGCGGCGATGTAGTACGGACCCATGTCCAGCAGGGGACCGCCGCCCGCGGTGTAGTAGAAGTCGGGGTTGGGGTGCCAGCGCTCGTGCCCCGGCGTGACCATCACGGCCGACGCGGACAGCGGGCGGCCGATGAGCCCGCGGTCGATCGCCGCACGCGCGGTCTGCGTGCCCGTGCCGAGAACGGTGTCCGGCGCGCAGCCCACCCGGACACCGGCCGCGGCGGCGCGGTCGATGATCGTCCGGCCGTCCGCGAACGTCACGGCGAGGGGCTTCTCGCCGAACACGTTCTTGCCCGCGTCGATGGCGCGCAGCGCGATCCCGGCGTGGGCCGCGGGCGTGGTGAGGTTGAGCACGGTGTCGACGTCCGACCCGTCGAGCAGGTCCTCGACGCCCACCGCCTCGGCGCCCGGCAGCCCGGCGGCGACCGCGGCCGACCGTTCGGCGTCGAGGTCGGCGACCGCGGTGATGCGCACGGCGGGGTGGGTGGCGAGCGTGTCCAGGTACGCGCGGGAGATGACCCCGAGACCTACGATGCCGACGCGGTGCGGGTCGCCCACAGCATCCCCCTCTCGATGACGGTGCGGACGTCGGGGTGCTCCAACACGTCCAGGCTGTGCCCCGGGGTCGTCACCACGATCCGCCCGGCGCCCCACCGGCGGGTCCAGATCGCCGGACAGGTGACCGGCCGGTGCCACGGCTGCCACGCCGGCGCGGGGTGGGTCGTGGTGGCCAGCACGTCGATCAGGTCGTCGTGCAGCACCCAGTACTGCTCGGTGACCAGCTCGAAGTCCTCGATGCCCGCGGTGATCGGGTGCTCGCGGCCGAGGGCGGTGATGGCGACGGTGTGCGGCAGGTAGTTGTCCTCCTGCCCGCCCACGCGCTCGGCCGGCGGCTTGCCGGGGTGCGTCGCGAACTGGCCGCCCACCAGGTGCAGGTAGTCCGACGAGGCGCGGAACGAGTCCGCGATGCCACCGTGCCAGCCGGTGAAACCGGTGCCCGCCTCGACCGCCGCCCGCAGCCCGGCCACCTCCTCGCCGGTGATCTGCGACATCGTCACGCACTGCACGACCAGGTCGGTGTCGGCCATCCCGGCGGCGTCGGCGTACACCCCGGTCGACTCCTCGACCCGCACGGCGTAGCCCTCGCGCTCCAGGAACGGGATGAACAACCCGGTCGCCTCGACCGGCCGGTGGCCCTCCCACCCGCCACGGACCACGAGCGCCTTCGGCTGTCTCACGCCCACCCCCGGGAAACCGCTCTTCGACGCCGCCGAGGTCCGCGGCGGCGACGGGTCGGCACCGGACTCGGCCCACCTGACTTGATCGTATCCGTGATCCCCACCCGGATGTCGACACCAGGCTGCGCGCAGGGCGGTCCGGCACGACGTCGTGCGCCGGCTACCGGGGCCCTGACCAGGCACTACCCGACCACGTGGCGAGTTCCCGCCACAACCGGCGGCGACTGGACGGCGAGGAGCGCCGACACGGCCAGGCGCACGCCGACGTTGACCCACACCCCTGCGGCGGCCCGGTCCTGGAAGAACGCGTACGCCTCGACGGCCGCCGTCGTCAGGTGGAACACGATCAAGGTGACGGCGACCAGGCGCAGCGCCCGGGTGTCGGTGAGCCGACTGGCGCCGAACGAGAGGACCGCGATCGCGACCTCCGCCGCGCCCAGCAGGTACGGGACCAGGAACGCGTCGCCGGGCACCCGGACGCCGACCGCGGCCGGGATGGCGGCGGGCGCGACGACCAGGACGATCCCGGCGGCCAGCGTGACGATGCCGTGGGCGACGAGCAGCCTGGCGAAGTTCATGGCACCCTCCCAATTCAACGTGCGATGAGTTTAGTCGATCGCCGGGGCGATGGGTCGACCGCGGTGCTCGCACGTCGCCGGGAGGTGTGGGTCAGGGGCGGAAGAGGGCCTCGGCGTCCAGCTTCCCCCAGCCGTAGCGCGGGTTCCAGACCGGACCCGTCGTGGCGTCCCGCCGGGCCGTGATGCGCAGGCGCTGCTGGACTTCCTCCGGCGTCAACCTCGGTTCCCGTTGCAGCATCAGGGCCACGACGCCGGCGACGAAGGGCGTCGCCATGCTGGTGCCCTGGATGGTGACGTACTTGCCCGACGGGTGCCGCCGCGCCGCCAACCGGGGCGACGTGGCCATCTCCGAGCCCGCCGACAAGGCCGCCGTCACGACCTGGCCGGGCGCGACGACGTCCGGCTTCTGCACGCCGATGCGCGTGGGCCCCTGGCTGGAGAACGACGACAGGGTGTCCACCACGAGGCCCGGCAGGGTCGAGTCGCCCTGCGGCCCCTCGAACTTGTTGCGGGACGTGAGGGAACCCACCGCGACCACCCGTTCCTCGGTCGCGGGCATGCCGATCGAGTAGCCCTCCAAGGGCGCGCCGGGGAACATCAGCCGACCGCCGTCCACCGAGCCGGCCCACGCGTGGACCTCACCGTGCGCCACGGAGAGCGGTGTGATGCGGATGGTCCAGCGCTCGTCGACCGTGCCGTCGATCATCAGGAAGGTCAGGTTCTGCTCGTGGTTGACCGGGTTCTCCACGAAGTCCGCGACGAAGACGCCGTCCGGGGTGGACGTCTCGCCGGTGTTGGGCTCGAACCTGGTCCCGCTGGGCGTTTCCACGAACACGTCCACCTGGTCGCCGCGCGGGATCCACACGTCGCAGAACACCAGGCCGGTGTCGGGCACCCGCACGGTGAACGACAGCTCCTCGCCGACGACCAGGCGGCCTTGGGCGTGCACGCCGTCGTCGCCCTCGTTGCCGGCCGCCGCGACCACGATCCGGCCCGGCCCGGTAGCGCGCGCGATCTCGTTCTCGATCGCGGACGTGCCGTCGTGGGCGCCGAAGTGGCCGCCCAGGCTCAGGCTCACCACCGCCGGGCGGTCGCCGGCCAGGTCGAACGCCTGGCGGATGCCCTCGATGACGTGCACGTCCAGCAGCGGTTCGGCGCGCACGCCCATCAGCGACGCCTTGGGCGCCACGCCGCGGAACCTGCGGTCGGACGTGCCGCGCCCGTTGCCGGCCGCGATGGACGCGCAGTGCGTGCCGTGGCCGCCCGGGTCGCCGGTCGGGATGGGCGGACCGCCGTTGAGCGCCTTGTTGATCGCGGTCGCGTCGAACACGGCGAACGTGGACTCGTCCGAGCCCTCGCGGACGTGGGCGTGCACGAACCGCTCCAGGCGGGTGGTGCCGTCGTCGTGGCGGAAGTCCGGGTGCGCCCAGTCGATCCCGGTGTCCACCACCGCCACCAGCACACCAGCGCCGGTGAGGTCGCCGTGCGCGGCCTGGAGCGCGTCCACGCCGGTCACCGGGCCGCGCGCCCGGTCCATGCGGGTGAACATCTCCTTCGGCGCCTCGGCGCGCAGCAGCCAGGGCTGCCCGTCCAGTGAGGACAGCGCGGCGACCGGGACGACCGCCAGCACCACCACCTGGCCGGACGAGGCCGGGTCCGGCGGCGCGGACACCACGTGGCCGCCCACCTTCGCCAGCCAGCCCTCGACCACCTTCGACTCCGCAGACCGGACCAGCAGCTTCACCGTCGTCCGGCGCGGGTCGGTGGCCCGTCCTCCCACGGCGAGCGCTCGTGCCCCGATGCTCGCACCCGGCGGCAGGTCAAGGTCCGCGAACGCCGCCGCCCTGCGCAACCGCGCGTCCAGAACCGTGTCACGTCTGGGTTCCACTGCCCCCACCCCTTCAGTCGTGCCGCAGCGACCTGAGGGTTCGGGGCCCTTCGACGGCGAGCACCCAGGTCTCCTGAGCGATCCGGCGCAGCGCGGGGGGTGAGACGGTGCCGATGACGGAGCCGGGACCGGTGCTGGTGACCTCCATGCCGAGCGACGTCAGCCGTTCGGTCGCCTGCCCGACCTCCGCTCCGCCGCGCAGCCGAACCAGGGCGGTCCGCCGGTCGCCGTCCTCGGCGTCCCGGCTCCACCGCTCCAGTTCCGGGGTGACGACCCCGCGCCTGGGCTCCACGTCGGCGACGCTACCTCCCCGCGTGCACCTCTACCGGTGGTATCGGCCGTTCGGAGCGGGCGTTAGCACCCGAATGGGCGATGGTGGTGGCACCGCGGCCCGTCCCATGCGGCGCCAGGAGAACCCGCCGAGGCCCGCGCGGCCTGGCAGGAGGCGCTGACCGTCTACCGCGACCAGGGACGCGCCACCGACACCGCCCGCGTCGAACGCCGACTGCACGACCTCGACCACGGGGGCCGCGGGACCACCGCGTGATCAGCGTGCCCCGGCCACCCGATCCCGTGCCGACGCGTGACCGTGCCGGGTCGCGGTCGTCGGGACTGGTCCCGGAGGTGGTCGGACATGCTGTTCGGATGTCGTTTCCCCGGTCAAGAGCGAGGATCCCGATGTCACGGACTGTTGGTGTGCTCCTGGCGGTGCTGCTCGTGGCGGGCGTCTCCGCCGTGTCGCGGCCCAGCACGTCGGGGGCGGCCTCGCCGCTGCCGATCGCCGGCGCCTCGGACGCCGGGAACATGCCGCCCGACGCGGTCGACGGCGACCACGGCGTCGACCGCGTCGTCCACGTCACGGACTCGACCCGACTGCGCGACGCCCTCGCCGACGCCCGCGCCGGTGACCGGATCGTGGTCGCCGACGGCCGGTACTCGATCGGCGCGATGACCGGCAAGCACGGCACCGCGGCCAAGCCCATCACCGTCGTGGCCGCCCACCGCGGCGGGGCGGTGGTGGACGACGGGCAGCTGGAGGTGGCGGGCTCCTCGCACGTGACCTTCGAGGGCTTCCGGTGGACCAACCGCTCGACCTTGCGGATCACCGGCTCCCACCACGTGCGGTTGACCCGCAACCACTTCCGGCTCACCGAGGACGCGAAGACGAACTGGGTGCTCGTCGACGGCGAGAACAGCCACCACAACCGGATCGACCACAACCTGTTCGAGCAGAAGCGCCAACTGGGCAACTTCATCACCATCGAGGGCTCGGAGACCGAGCAGTCGCGGCACGACCGCATCGACCACAACCACTTCCGCGACATCGGCCCGCGCGCGGTCAACGAGATGGAGGCCATCCGGGTCGGCCGGAGCACGATCTCCCGCTCCAGCGGGTTCACCGTGGTCGAGTCCAACCTGTTCGAGGACTGCGACGGCGACCCGGAGATCATCTCCGTGAAGAGCAACGACGACACCGTGCGCTACAACACCTTCCGGTCCTCGCAGGGGACGCTATCGCACCGCCACGGCAACCGCGGCTCCCTGCACGGCAACTTCTTCCTCGGCGAGGGCAAGGAGGGAACCGGCGGGATCCGGCTCTACGGCGAGGACCACAAGGTCTACAACAACCACTTCGAGGGTCTGACCGGATCCGGCTACGACGCCGCGCTCCAGCTCGACGGCGGCGACGTGGACACCTCGGGCGCGTTGAACGCGCACTGGCGCGTCTACCGGGCGGTCGTCGTGAACAACACCTTCGTGGACAACACGTCGAACATCGAGATCGGCGCCAACTACACGTTCCCCCCGGTCGACTCCACCATCGCCGACAACATCGTGACCGGGGCGCGGGGCAAGCTGTTCAACGAGCTCAAGACGCCCGTGAACCTGACCTATGTCGGGAACGTCGCGTGGGCGACCGGAACCGCGACCGTCGGTGTCAGCGCGCCCGCCGAGGCGATCCGCCCGGTCGACCCGCTGCTGCGGCGCGAAGGACCCGTGCACCGCATCGGCGCGGGCAGCCCGGCGATCGACGCCGGCACGGGCGGCCACGCGTTCGTCACCGACGACATGGACGGCCAGCCGCGGGTCGGGGTCACCGACGTCGGCGCGGACGAGAGGTCGACCGCCGCGGTCGTCCGAGGACCGCTCCGCGCGTGGGACGTCGGCCCGCACGCCCGGTAGGGCGGCCCGCACGACGACGTTCGACACCGGGGTCGGCGGGTGCGGTCCGGCCCGTCGACCCCGGCGCGGTCAGGAGGGCAGCCTCGCGGCGGCCACCTCCGCCAGGCGCATGGCGCGGGCGCAGTACTCGGCGCCCGCCCGGTCACCCGTCACGGTCAGCACCACCACGCCGATGTGCGCCGGCTGCGGCACGTCCGGCGGCTGGTGGGGAACCCTGACGGTGCAGCTCGTGCTCGCATCGGCGTCCACCTTGACGTACCCGGGCTGACCGCCGAGATCGACCAGTTCGCCCTCGATCAGCTTCTGCGCCGGGTGCTGGTCGAAGCGCAGGTTGATGCCCGGTCCGCCGACCGTGCTGAACCACTTGCACGCCCAGTTCCCGAACACGTTCACGGCCGTGTCGGCGTCGACCGCGGCCACCTCGGTGAGCGTCTCGTCGTCCAGCACCCGACAGGCGTCGGCGTGGGCGAGCGAGCCGACGGGGAACGGGGTGGTCCGCCGGGGGATCGGACCGCTCCGGAGCACCTCCAGCACGGTGTCCGTCGCGACCCGGGCCACGACGCAGAGGTCCAGCGGCGGGTTCGGCAGCTTCGCCGCCACCCGGACGGCGTAGACGTCGTCCACCACCACGGTGCGGTCGCACTCGCCGCTCTGCAAGGGGCCTTCGAGGACCTCGAACGGCTTCCCCTGGACCGTGCGCGACGCGCGCGTGATGAGCTGGACCTCGACGTCCACCGACGCCTTCGCGCCGATGTCGACCACCACGTCGCAGCGGTTGAAGTTGCCGTAGGTGGTGAACAGCAGCGTCGGGCCGAACCGGCGCAGCGCCTCCTCGTCCATCAACGCGCAGGGGTCGGCGGAGCGCTCGTCGCCGACGAGACCGCCGGCCGCGGGCGGCTGCTGCGCCGCCGGCGCCTGGTACTGCCAGGTGAACACGATCGCGCTGAGCGCCAGGACGAACGCGAGCCCGGCGACGGCCCGGAGCGACGGACGGCGCCGTGCCGCGGCCCGGATCGGGCGTTCGACCGGCGCCGGTGGCGGCTCCCAGTCGCCGACGACGTCCTTGAGCCGTAATCGGACCTCGTCGGCGGTAGGTCTCTGGTCGGGCCGCGGTCGCAGCATCTCCGCCAGCAGCGGGGCGAGCGGACCCGCCTGGCGCATCGGCAGCGTCTCGCCGCGCCGCGCGCGCTTCAGCACCTCGTGCGGCTCGCCGTTGCCGAACGGCGGCGTGCCCTCGACCGCGGCGAACAGCGTGGCGCCGAGGGAGAAGACGTCCGAGGCACGGCTCGCGGGGTGGCCGCCGGCCACCTCGGGCGAGGTGTACGCGGGCGTGCCGGTGACCCTGCCGTCGTCGGTGCGGGTCACGTCACGCCAGATGGAGATGCCGAAGTCGGTCAGCTTGGCCAGGTCGTCGTCGGTGACCAGGACGTTGCCCGGCTTCACGTCGCGGTGCACGATGTTCTTCGCGTGCACGGCGGCCAGCGCGCCCGCGATCTGCACACCGATCCGCGCCACCCGCTCGGGCGGCAGCGGACCCTTCGCCAGCGTCTTGTCGAGGCTTTCCGCCGGCAGGTACTCCATGACGAGCCAGCAGTCGTCGGCGTCGACGGTGTCGAAGATCGAGACGGCGTTCGGGTGCTGCACCTGCGCGGCGGTCTCGGCCTCCCGGCGGAACCGGGTCCGATCGGTCCGGTCCGCCGCCGCGTGGGGGCGCTTGAGCGCCACCCGCCGCTTCAGCTTCCGGTCGAACGCGCCCCAGACGACACCACCGGATCCGGAGCCGCGGGCGTCCTCCAGCTCGTACCGCCCGCCGACCACATCCCCCGTGCGCACGGTGCGTAGTGTAGGGACCACGTTGGGACGCCGTCATGAGCTTCGTCCGGCCGACGCGGGTGAACCGGCCGTCAGGCCGGACTTTCACCCGAAAGGCGGCCACCGGACGTCAGGACAGGGAGTCCAGCACCGCCAGGTCCGGCGGCACGAGCGTGGTCGACAGGACGAGCTCGCGCAGCAGGTTGTCGTTGAGCGCGTTGCCGACCGGCTCGCCGACCTCCTCGCGCAGCAGGCCGTGCACACCCGCCGCGGACAGCCTGGCCCGGACGTCGGCGACCATGTGCTCGACCCGCTTGACGCTCCACCCGGCGTCCGGCTGGAGCTCGTCGAGGACCTGGGCGACGTGCTGGCGCGACACCGGCTGCGGGTTGGCCTCGTGCAGCAGGTAGCGCTGCCCCAGCACGACCAGCAGCAGGTGCTCGTCCGGCGTGAGCCGCCACCGCTTGGGCGGCTGGGTCACGGCGGCGTGGCGGGTCGCCGGGTGGCTGCCGTCCTCGCCCGCGACGTACAGCTCGAGCAGGTGCTCGCGGTCGTGGGAGCCGCGGATGAACAGCGGCGTGTAGCCGTCGGCCAGCGGCACCGGGTCCTCGTCGCGGAACAGCCACCGGGTCTTGGGCAGGCGGATGGGCAGCCGCCCGGTGTTGGTGACCCACCACCGGCCGGCGTGCCGGGTCAGGAGGCCGTGCAGGCGGCTGACCCGCGGGTCGGTCTCGCCGACGCACAGGTCGACGTCCGGCCGGTTGCGGCCGAACCGCACCCGGCGCCCCTCGACCGGGCTGACGCTGATCTTCCCGCTCAGCGCCAGGGCGACGACGGCTCCCGGCGCGGCGCGCGGCACGTCGCGCGCCAGGCTCTCGCTGTTCATGCCGGCCTCCTCCTGTTGCCGCGCAGTGTCCCCGCAACGCCCCGGGACCCCTCCCGACCACGGGAGGGACACCTCGCCGTCCGCCGCGACAGACGGGGAGGGGTCCCCGACCGCGTTCGCCACGCTGCGCTCATGGGCGATTTCGAAGTGACCATCGACACCCTCCACGCAGTGGTCGGCAGGCACGGCAAGGTGCGTGACGAGCTGACCGCGACCAACCGGCAGAGCCGGTTGCTCGCGCAGATCCCACCCCCGATGGAGGACCCGGCGACCACCTCCTTCATCACCGCCGCCTGCCAGGCGGGCCAGGCGCACCTCGACTCGGTCTCGGCGATCGAGCGGGACCTGCAGGCGCGGATCGAGGAGCTGAAGGCCTCGGTCGAGCAGTACGCGAAGACCGAACAGGGCAACGAAGGACGCTGGGCGGTGACCGGGTGATGGCGGAACTCAACGGCTACCAGATCTACCAGATGGTGTCCCAGGGCGCGGGCCCCGATGGGCTGAACCAGGCGGCGGACGTGTCGAAGGACGCGGGCACCCGCATCCAGGCCCTCGGCGACGAACTGCGCCGGCTCACCTCCGAGATGCAGACCACCTGGCAGGGCAAGGCGTCGGACCGGGCGGCGCAGGCCGTGCGGCCGATCGAGGAGGCCCTCCAGCGCGCGCAGGAGACGCTGCACCAGGCCGACGCCTCGTTGAGGACCCAGGCGCAGAGCTACAGCCGGCTCCGGCAGGTGGTGATGCCGATGGCGACGGAGCACCCGCCGGAGCTGACCCTCTTCGACGAGATCACGCCGTGGGACACCGACAACGAGCTCGCGCGCAAGGAGTGGTTCAAGGCCGACGCGAACAACCGCCGCGTCTACGCCGAGTACGCCACGGCGACGGGCCAGAACCAGGCGATGCTGCCGCAGACGCCCCAGGCCGCGGGCGGCGCGGGTGCGGACACCGCCGTGCAGGCCGCGGGCGGCCCCACTGTGCGGTCGGCGACCTCCGCACCTCCACAGGTCGGCGACGCGGGCGGCACGTCGCCGTCGTCGGCGGGAGCGGCCGGCGGTGACCGGACCTCCGCGCCGCCCTCGGTGGGCGGTGGCGGTGGCGGCGGCCGGACGTCGGCCAGCGAGGCCGGCGGTGGCGACGGGGACCTCGGCGGTCGGGCGCCCGCCGTCCAGCGGCCCACCGCGCCGTTGCCGCCGGGTGACCGGACGGCGGTCGCCGACTGGTCCGCCGGTGTGCCGGGCGGCGTGCCGATCGCGTCACGCCCGCCGTCCGCCCACGACACCGCGCACACGTCGAACCTCCCGAAGGGCGACCACCTGGCCGGTGGCGCGCCGGTGCTCCCGGGCGGGATCGGCATCGCCGACCCCACCGGCACCAGGGGACAGCGCGGCGCCCTCGACGCGGGCGACCGCTCCGGCGTGCTCGGCAGGACGCCGCCGCCCAACGTCCCCGCGGGGGCCGGCGCCCGCGGCGCGGCCGGCAAGGTCGGGATGGCGGGGATGGGCGGCTTCGCGCCGCACGCCCCGTACACGCGCGAGGAAGACGACCGGGAGCACCAGCGCACCGTGTACCTCGAGGAGGACGCGGACGCGCTCGTCGGCCCGATGCCCGACAGCGTGACGCCCGTGATCGGGGAGGACTGATGCTGCGCGAACCGGTGGTCCTGTCCGACGCGGAGTTCGACGTGCTGTGGCACCACGACAACATCGGCGAGCACCACACCGTGCTGCACGTGCCGCCCGCCGAGGCCAACACCCTGGAGGTCGAGCAGGCGCTGTACCGCGACGGCGTGCGGGTCGACGAAGCGCTGGAGGCGTTGCGGCTGCTCGCGTTCGCGGACTTCGAGTGCTTCGGCTGGATCGCGTTCAACCGCGAGGTCACGCTGCCGGTCGTCGTCGCCACGGCCGGGCGGCACGGCGTCTTCGCGTTGCGGGACAACGGTCACGTGCGGATCGACGCGCTGCGCGGCGACCCGTCGGACCGGCTGGTGTCGTGCCTGCCGGAGCTGCGGGCCGGCCGGGGTTCGTCGATCAACGCCCGCGCCGAGGAGGCGTCGACGTCACGGCCGCTGGTCGAGCTGATGCAGCGCCCGCGCGCCGGCGTCGCGAAGCTCTTCGCGGCCACCCGCGACCGGTACGGGCGACGCCGGCGCTCGGAGTCGTTCATCACCACGCTCGACTGCCCGGACGGCCGCTGGCTGGTCGTCCGCTACACCGACGCCCGCGGCCAGGGCTGGGTGCACGCCACGCCCGCGACACGGCCGATCATCAGGGAGTGGCTCCGCCGGATCGGCGACTGACCGGGACCGCGACGCAGCGGGCCGGCGGACGCCGAGCCGCCGGCGAGTCGTCCACCTCGTCCGGGCCGGTCCCACCCCGGCCCGCCGGGTGACACGGGCTGGAAGTCCGCGAGCCGCGGACGGCCTGGGTGCGCGCGGGCGATCCCGGCCGCCCGCCGCGCGACGGCGCCCGGCCTCCGGCTCGACGACCACCTCGCGTGCAGAGCGTCGATCCCGGCGGGACGGAAGGCCTGCGGCCGTGGCCTTTCCGCGAACGGCCCGTTCGCCGATGTCACACGATCGGGTGGCGAAGTCGAGGCTAGGCCGGGTGCCGGCGGTGACGCAGGCCGTTGATCAGGGCGGCCAGGGTGTCGGCGTCCTCGCTGCCCACGGTGAACCTGCTGCCGTCGGCGAACACCAGTCGCACGGCCGGGCCCGGGGCGGGGGCCATCATGGTGCCGTAGCCGTGGAGCACGCCGGCCACCAGCCAGTCGTCGGTGGACAGCGGGGAACTCGTGGCGTGCTCGACGGCCGTCAGGGGGAACTCGCGCCGGAACAGCCCGATGGCCACGCGCACCGCGTGCTCGTCCACCGCCAGCCGGTACCGGCTGCCCGCCAGCGTCACCGCGGCGGTGAGCACGGCGACCAGGCCGACCGGCGCGAACTCGACACCCAGCCACAGCCCGAACACCACCACCATGACCACCCCGATCAGCGCCTGCGCGGCGGCGGCCCAGACCACGAAGCGCAGCACGCGCTGCTCGCTCCACAACACCCGCTCCCCGTCGGCCAACGGGATCCGGACGACGTCCGCGGGTGGCGAACCGGCCAGGGGCAGTCCCGAGGAACGCCGCCCGGCCACCGCGAAGGCGAGCGCGCCGACCACCAGCACCGCCACCGGCAGCCCGACCGCGAGGGGCACCGGCGGCGTCCCCACGTCCTCGGGGCCGCGCGCGTCCAAGGCCGGGACCAGGACGAGGACCAGGGCGCCGCACAACGCGGTGACCAGCACCGCCACCACGAGCTGCGTCACGGCGCGCGCCCAGTGCACGGCCGGCGCGGGCAGCAGCCTGGCCAGGAAGAACACCACCACGCCCAGCAGCCACAGCCCGGCGATCGCACCCAGCCCGACGGTGATCAAGGGCTCGGTGGCCAGCGTGCTGAGCACCGGCCGCCCGCCCCCGCCCTTGTTGGGAATCCGTTCCGGCAGTCTGCCGACCCAGCCCGACACCAGCAAGGCGGTGGTGCCCAGCACCGCGCCGGGCAAGAGGACGAGGCCGGTCAGCCACCGCAGCACCTGGCTCATGTGAACGCCTTCCTGATCAGGACGACGACCTCGTCGGCGTCCATGCCGATCCGCCGGGCCGCCGCCGCGACCTCCCGCACCGCGTCGGCCAGCCGTGCCCGCTCCTCGGTCGCGGCCGAGGTGACGACCGCGCCGCGCCCTCGTCGCAGTTCGATCAGCCCTTCGTCCCGGAGGGTCGCGTAGGCCCGCAGCACGGTGTGCATGTTCACCCCGAGCGAGGACGCGAGCTCCCGGGCGGGCGGCAGCCGCTCGCCCGGGCTCAGAGTGGCGCTGATCAGGGCGTTTCGCACGCAGGCCGCGATCTGGTCTCCCAGCGGGGTGCTGCTGGTGGGGTCGACCCGGAAGAGCATGTTCTAATTCTTATAGAACAAGTCGTGATTCGTCAACCGGCTCCACGTCCATCCCGGCAGGACGGCGCAGGTCAGCGATCGGCGGGGTCGGCGACCAGCAGCACGGGCCGGTGGGCGGCCTTGGGCAGGTGGTGGCTGACCGAGCGGCGCATCACCCGGCTCAGCGACCGGTGCCGGTGCGTCCCCACCACGACCATCAGGGCGTCCTGCTCCTCGGCCACGGTCACCAGCAGCCGCACCGGGTCGCCGTCCGACGCGTGGTAGGTCCAGTTCCCGGGGTGGTCGGCCAGCGCCGCGCGGACCTGGACGTGCAGGTGTTCGAGCGCCTCGCGCGCGTGGCCCTCCCAGACCTCGACCGCGACGTCGGGGTCGACCGGGTAGTCGCGCACGTCCACGCCGTGCACCACGTGCAGGTCCGCGCCCAGGCGACGCGCGAGGTCCGCCGCCGTGCGCAACGCGGCCAGGCTCGCCGCTCGACCGTCGAAGCCGACCACCAGCACCGGCGCCGCGCCGCGCTCGTCGGAACGGACGGCGGGCAGCGTCAGCCGGCGTTCGTCGGGGTCCTTCGCACTCACCACACCACGATCGCGCCGGCCGCCCGCGATCGCAGCCCGGAGCCGTCGCGGAACGTCCCGGCGGCACGGCACCGTGCGCTACCGTGATCCGACGTCGCACGGATCGCGTGGGGGTGAACGCGCGTGAAGACCGCATGGCTGAAGGCGGACGGGCCCGCCGCGGTGATCCTGATCCGGCTGGCGGTCGGCGCGGTGTTCCTGTCCGAGGGCATCGGCAAGTTCCGGTACCCGGACGAGCAGGCCGCCGGGCGGTTCGCGACGATCGGGATCCCGGCGCCGGAGTTCTTCGGCCCGCTGTCCGCCGTCGCGGAAACGACCTGCGGAGCGTTGTTGCTGGTCGGTCTGCTCACCCGCCTGGCCGCGTTGCCGATGCTGGTGAACATGGTGCTGGCGCTGGCGTTGACGAAGGTGCCCATCCTCTGGGGCGGCTCGGCCGACAAACCCAAGGCGGACGGTCTCTGGGACCTGGCGCACGAGTCGCGCACCGACTGGGCGATGCTGCTCGGCTTGGCGTTCCTGCTCGTCGTGGGACCGGGCCGCTGGTCGCTGGACGCCGTGCTGCGCCGTCGTGCCGCGGACATTTGACACCACCGCGTCGTGGAGTCACCGGTTCCGGCGACGGTCGCCCGCCGCCGGAACCGGTCCTCCTCCGACCGCTCACACGGCCAGTCGTGGCCACGATCCCGTGTCGCGCAACAGCTGCCGGTCGTGCGTCGCGATCACCACCGCGGCCGGGGTGGCGCCGAGCGCGGCGGTCAGCTCGTCGACCAGCGCGGCCGAGAGGTGGTTGGTCGGCTCGTCCAGCAGCACCACGTGCGGGCGGGCCGCCAGCACCAGCGCCAGGTCGAGCCGCCGCCGCGCGCCGACCGACAGCTCGTCCACCGGTCGACGCCGGTCGTAGCCGTCGAGCAGGCCCAACTCGGCCAGACCCGGCCCCGGCACGCCCGAGCGCGCGAGCCGTTCGTCGTACAGCTCCGCGGCCGTGCGCCGACCGTGCGGGTCGGACTCCTGGCCCAACCGCCCGATTCGCGCCGCCGCGGCCCGGGTGACCGTCCCCGTGGTCGGCTCCAGGGCTCCGGCCAGCACGGACAGCAACGTCGACTTGCCCGCGCCGTTGGGCCCGGTGACCACCAGCCGGTCGCCCGAGTCCAACGCCAGGTCGACCGGGTGGTCGAGCCTCCCGGCGACGGTGACGCCGTCCGCGCGCAGGAGGGTCGCTCCTTCGTGCTCGGGCAACTCCGGCATGGCGAACCTGGCCGGCGGCGGCGGGACCTCGACCACGTGCGCGTTCAGCTCCTCCTGCCGTCGGTGCACGGCCCGCACGAGGCCGGGCGCGCGGGTCGCGCGGCTGTGCTTGCCGTGCCCCTTGCCGGGCCGCCAGTTGTCGCGCAGCCGGTTCTGCGCCGCGGACAGGTCGTCGGCCAGGCGCTGTCGCTCGGCGACCTGCTCGGCGTGCAGCGCCTCCCACCGGGCCCGCTCGGCGCGGCGGGCGTCGAGGTAGGCGGTGTAGCCGCCGCCGTACACCCGCGGCCGGCCGTCGCTGGACGGGTCGAGGTCGACCACCGTCGTGGCCACGTCGGCGAGCAGCGCCCGGTCGTGGCTGACCAGCACGACGACGCCGGGGTGGGCGCGCAGCCGTTCGGTGAGGTGGTCGAGCCCGCCCGCGTCCAGGTGGTTGGTCGGCTCGTCCAGCAGCAGCACGGCGTGCCCGGCGCCGAGCAGGCACGCGAGCCGCACGCGGTGGCGCTGGCCGACCGACAGGGCGCCGAGCGGTCGGGTCCGGTCGTCCACGGCGCCCAACGCGGCCAGCGAGACCTCGACCCGCCGGTCGGCGTCCCACGCGTCGAGCGCCTCGGCCTCGGCGAGCGCGGCGGCGTAGGCGTCGTCCGCGCCGGGACGGCCGTCGGCGAGCGCGTCGGTGGCGCGCTCCAGGCGGGCCAGGACGCCGCGCACGGCGGCCAGTTCGAGGTCGATCAGGTCGCCGACGGTGTCGGCGGGTCCGAGCGGGAGCTGCTGGTCGGCGACCCCGACCGAGCCCGCGCGGCGCACGTCGCCGCGGTCGGCGGGCAGGTCGCCGGCGAGCACCCGGAGCAGGGAGGTCTTGCCGCGGCCGTTCTCGCCGACCACGGCGACCCGGTCACCGGCGGCGGCGGCGAGGTCGACCCCGGCGAGCACGGGCCGTCCGCCGAAGGAGAGGTGCACGTCGGACGCGCGGACGTGCGCCGCGCGCACGAGCGCGGGCGAGAGCTGGGATGACATGGGAGGACTGCCTCCGGTGAAGGTGATGAGCAGGAAGGACGAGACCCGGTAGCGCGAAACCGCGGTACCGGTGGAGGCGTCGTCCCTCAGAGGAAGAGCAGTTGCTGCATCACGTCGACCAGGGTAGGTCAAGGCCTGGACCCGCCGCACCGGGATTTCGCCGTGCGGGCCTGTGGGCTTGCCGACACGCAGACGGGGTTTCACGAGGGGTGCACGACGGAGTCGGCCCCACCTACCGCGAGGCAGGTGGGGCCGACTCGGCCGGTGCGGGTGACCGCTCCTACTCGTGCTGGTCGCCCCACGCGCGGGCGTAGCGGTTGGCGTCGGGGCGTTGTGGGTCACGGCTGCGGTACACGACGTACGGCCGCACGAGGTAGCCGAGCGGCGCGCTGAACACGTGCACCAGGCGGGTGTACGGCCAGATGCCCAGCAGCACGAGCACGGTCACGTTGTGCACCTGGAAGCTGAGCGGCGTGCCCGCCATCAGCTCCGGCCGCGCGGAGAACGTGAACAGGCCTCGGAACCACACGGACACCGACGACCGGTAGTCGTAGCCGCCACCGATCAGGTTCTCGCCCACGGTGTTGAACATCCCGGTCACGATCGCCGCCGCGAGCAGCGCGTACATGACCTTGTCGCCCCGCGTGGTGGCCTGGCGCACCGCGGACACCGTGAACCGGCGGTAGAGCAGGATCGCCAGGCCCGCCACGGTGGCCACGCCCGCCAGCGTCCCGGCCGTCACCGAGACGAGGTGGTACATGCCCTCGCTGATCCCGAAGAACTCGGTCCAGCTCTTCGGGACCAGCAGGCCCAGCACGTGGCCGCCGATCACGGCGAGCAGCCCGAAGTGGAACAGCGGGCTGCCCATGCGCAGGAGCCTGCTCTCGTGCATCTGCGAGGACCGGGTCGTCCAGCCGAACTGGTCGTGCCGGTACCGCCAGACGTGCCCGACCAGGAACGAGGTCAGCGCGATGTACGGCAGGGCCAGCCACAACAACGTGCTCATCGTCGTCCTCCCGCTTCGGCGTGCAGCGCGGGGTCCATCGCGAACGGCTCCAACCCCACGTCCTCCTCGGGCGGCCCTTCCGCGGCCAGGGTCGCGATCTTGCGGAGGTCCGCGGCGCTGATCTCCGGCAGCGTGGCGCACACCGCGTCCAGCACGGCCAGGTACGGCGACCCGCCGTCGGCCAGGGACAGCCGGATCATCTCCAGCACCGGGCGGTGCTCCACCAGCAGCCGCCGCCCGGCGGCGGGATCGGCGGTCGCGGCGAACTCGAGCACGACCGAGAGGTGATCGGGCAGCTCGTGCTCGCCCAGCTCGACACCGGCCGCGCGGTAGGCGTGCTTGAACCGCAGCAGCGCCATGCCGCGCTTGCGGGTGTCGCCGTAGGCGTAGTACGACAGGTGCAGGCAGTTGCGCTTGCGCAGGTCGAAGGTCTCGACGTAGTGCTGCGCCAGCGCGTTGCCCGTCGAGGACGCCGCGTGGTCGATGAAGGACGCCAGCGCGGGTCCGGCGGGCGCGGGCAGCGACCCGGCCGCCGCGCGCAGGTCGGGCAGCAGGCGCGTCATCGCCTCGCCCGGGTAGTCGATCAGGAGCGCGGCGATCCGCCACACCAGCCGGCTCTCGCGGTCCGGCGCCTCCGCGACCTTCTTGTCGCGCTTGCGCAGCACGCTCATGCGATGGCCTCGGGTTCGTGCGCGGTCGCGGCGCCGTTGCCGTTGCCGTTGCCACCGGCGGGGAACAGGCCCTTGGTGTCGACCCCGTCCCAGTCGAGCAGGTTGATGCGCTTGGCCTTGTCGGCCGGCGCCGCGCCGTTGGTGTCGGTCAGCTGGAACTTCTCCGCCATCACCTCGAACGCGGTCATGCCGGGACCGCCGTCGCCGTCCAGGCTGCACCCGGTGGTCAGGGCCTCCAGCCGGTGCGCGTCCGACCCCGCGCCGGCGGGGATCACGTAGCGGTCCTCGTACTTGGCGATGGCCAGCAGCCGGTACATCGACTCGATCTCGCCGGGCGCGAGCCGCACCGACGCGGCGATCGAGTCGTCCACGTCCTCGCCGAGGTTGACCTTGCGCATGTGCGCGCGCATCGCGGCCAACCGCTGCAACGAGGCCCGCACCGGCCCCACGTCACCGGCGGTGAACAGCTCGGCCAGGTACTCCACCGGGATGCGCAACGCGTCGATGGCGCCGAACAGGTTGCCCACGGCCTCGCCGTCGTGACCGGTCTCCGACAGCACGTCGACCACCGGCGACAGCGGCGGCACGTACCAGACCATCGGCATGGTGCGGTACTCCGGGTGCAGCGGCAGCGCCAGTTGGTAGTCGACGATCAGGCGGTAGACCGGCGAGTTCTGCGCGGCCTCGATCCACTCGGGGGAGATGCCCGCCCGCTCGGCCTCGGCGACCACCCGCGGGTCGTGCGGGTTGAGGAAGACGTCGAGCTGCGCGGGGTAGAGGTCCTTGTCGTCCTTGACCGACGCCGCCTCACCCACCTTGTCCGCGTCGTAGAGCAGCACGCCGATGTAGCGCAGCCTGCCGACGCACGTCTCGGAGCACACCGTCGGGATGCCCACCTCGACCCGCGGGTAGCAGAACGTGCACTTCTCCGCCTTGCCCGTCTTGTGGTTGAAGTAGATCTTCTTGTACGGGCAGCCCGTGACGCACTGCCGCCAGCCGCGGCACTTGTCCTGGTCCACCAGCACGATGCCGTCCTCGGCGCGCTTGTAGATCGCGCCGGACGGGCAGGACGCCGCGCACGACGGGTTGAGGCAGTGCTCGCAGATGCGGGGCAGGTAGAACATGAACGTCTGCTCGAACTCGAGCTTGACCTGCTCGGAGAGCTTGCCCAGCAACGGGTCCTTGCCGATCTGCGCCGGCCCGCCGCCCAGGTCGTCGTCCCAGTTGGCGCCCCACGTCACCTTCGTGTCCTCGCCGGTGATCGACGACTTCGGCTTGGCGGTGGGCGTGGTGTCCGAGGGCGGGGCGGAGAGCAGGTTCTGGTAGTCGTAGGTCCACGGCTCGTAGTAGTCCGCCACCGTGGGCATGTCCGGGTTGGCGAAGATGTTCAGCAGCCGCTTGAGCCGCGAGCCGGTGCGCAGGGTCAGCTTGCCGCGCTTGTTGAGCGCCCAGCCGCCCTTCCACTTGTCCTGGTCCTGGTACTGGCGCGGGTAGCCCTGCCCGGGCCGCGTCTCGACGTTGTTGAACCACGCGTACTCCACACCGCCGCGATTGGTCCACGCCTGCTTGCAGGTGACGCTGCACGTGTGGCAGCCGATGCACTTGTCCAGGTTCATCACCATGGCGAGCTGTGCCATCACGCGCATCAGTACTGCACCTCCTGGCCGCGGCGGCGAATGGTCGTGACCTCGTCGCGCTGGTTGCCCGTGGGACCGTGGTAGTTGAGCGCGAAGGACTGCTGGGCGTAGCCGCCGATGAGGTGCGACGGCTTGATCATCAACCGGGTCAGCGCGTTGTGGATGCCGCCGCGCTTGCCGGTCGCCTCGGTCCGCGGCACGCCGACGGCCTTGTCCTGCGCGTGGTACATGAACACCGTGCCCTCGGGCATCCGGTGGGACACGATCGCGCGCGCGACCACGATGCCGTTGCGGTTGACCGCCTCGATCCAGTCGTTGTCCGCGACGCCGATCTTCGCGGCGTCCCGGTCGGACATCCAGATCGCCTGACCGCCCCGCGACAGCGTGAGCATGTGCAGGTTGTCCTGGTACGCCGAGTGGATCGACCACTTCGAGTGCGGGGTCAGGTAGCGCACGGTCACCCCGCCGTCCAGCGCGCCGACGGCCGGCTCGTCGAACAGCGCCGTCATGTCCAGCGGTGGTCGGAAGACCGGCAGCTGCTCGCCCAGCTCGAACATCCAGTCGTGGTCGAGGAAGAAGTGCTGGCGCCCGGTGAGGGTGTGCCAGGGCTTGAGCCGCTCGGTGTTGATCGTGAACGGGGAGTACCGCCGGCCGCCGGTCTCGCTGCCCGACCACTCCGGCGAGGTGATCACCGGCACCGGCCGGGCCTGGGTGTCCGGGAAGGTGATCCGCTTGCCCTCGCTCTCCGCGGCCAGGTCGGCCAGCGGGGTGCCGGTCCGGCGTTCCAGGGCGCGGAAGCCCTCCGTGGCCAGGCGGCCGTTGGTCGTGCCGGACAGCGCCAGGATCGCCTCCGCGGCGTGGGTGTCCTTGGCCAGCGACGGCCGACCGGCCGCAACGCCGGACGGGACCGTGCCGTTGGCGCCCTTGAGGTACTCGACCTCTTCGTCCGGGTGGTAGGTGACGCCCTTGGTGGTCAGCCCGACCTTCTCGACCAGCGGTCCGAGGGCGGCCATCTTGTCGCCGATCGCCGGGTAGTCCCGCTCCACGACCACGAGCCGGGGCATGGTCTTGCCGGGGATCGGCTCGCACTCGCCGTTCTTCCAGTCCAGCACCTGCCCGCCGGGCTGCGCGGTGGCGTCGACGGTGTCGTGGGTGAGCGCGACCGCCACGATGTCCTTGCGCTTGCCCAGGTGCTTCTCGGCCAGCCAGGAGAACCCGCGGGCGATGCGGTGGAACGCCTCGAAGTCGGTCTTGGTCTCCCACGGCGGGGAGATCGCGGGCGAGAAGGCGTGCACGTAGGGGTGCATGTCGGTGGAGGACAGGTCGTGCTTCTCGTACCAGGTCGCCGCGGGCAGCACCACGTCCGAGAACAGCGTCGTCGACGTCATCCGGAAGTCCAGCGACAGCAGCAGGTCCAGCTTGCCGACCGGCGCCTCGTCGCGCCAGGTCACCTCCTGCGGCCGCACCCCGTCGGAGTCCTTGGCGCGCAGGTTGGTGTCGGTGCCGAGCAGGTGCTTGAGGAAGTACTCGTTGCCCTTGGCCGACGAGCCGAGCAGGTTCGCCCGCCACACGGTGAGCACGCGCGGGAAGTTCTCCGGCGCGTCCGGGTCCTCGCAGGCGAACCGCAGGTGCCCGGACTTGAGCCCGTCCACCACGTGGTCCGCGGCGGGCTTGCCCAGCCGCTCCGCCTCGTCGGCCAGGTCCAGCGGGTTGCGGTTGAACGTCGGGTAGCTCGGCATCCACCCGAGCCGTGACGCGAGCGCGATGTTGTCGGCCGCGGTGCGCCCGGCGAAGCGCCCGGTGCCCAGCGGCGAGGACATCACGTCCGAGGTGAACGGGTCGTAGCGCCACTGGTCGGTGGCCAGGTACCAGAAGATCGTGCCCTGCATCTGCCGGGGCGGGCGCTGCCAGTCCAGCCCGAACGCCAGGGTGGACCACCCGGTGACCGGGCGGCACTTCTCCTGGCCGACGTAGTGCGCCCACCCGCCGCCGTTGACGCCCTGGCAGCCGGTGAGCATGGTCAGCGCCAGGAACGAGCGGTAGATCTGGTCGGAGTGGAACCAGTGGTTGGTGCCCGCGCCCATGAGGATCATGGACCGGCCCTTGGAGCGCTCGGCGTTGTCGGCGAACTCCCGGCCGATCCGCTCGGCCGCGGCGGCGGGCACGCCGGTGATCGCTTCCTGCCAGGCGGGGGTGTAGGGCTGGGTGGCGTCGTCGTAGCCGGTGGGCCACTCGCCGGGCAGGTCGTCGCGGCGCACGCCGTACTGGGCGAGCAGCAGGTCGAACACCGTGGTCACCCGGCGGCCCGCGACGATCCGCGTCGGCACGCCCCGGCGCAGCACGCCCGGCTCGCTGGTGTCGAACCGCGGCAGCGCCACGGTGACCGGCTCGCCGCCGCGCGCGGACAGCAGCGGGTCGACGTCGCCGAGGTCGAGGTTCCAGTTGCCCTGGCCCGAGTCGGTGAACCGGTGCCCGAGCGACCCCGGCGGCACCACGGGCTCGCCGCGCGCGTCCAGCAGGACCGTCTTGGACTCCGCGCCCTCGCCGGTGTCGCCGAGGTCCGCGGCGGTGAGGAACTTCCCCGGCACGTGGCCGTCGTCGGTCTCGGTCAGGGTCACCAGGAACGGCAGGTCGGTGTAGCGCTTGACGTAGTCGGTGAAGTACGGGGTGCTCTTCTCGACGAAGAACTCCCGCAGGATCACGTGCCCCATCGCCATGGCCAGCGCCGCGTCGGTGCCGGGGCGCGCGGGCAGCCACTCGTCGGCGAACTTGGTGTTGTCGGCGTAGTCGGGGGACACCACGACGACCTTCTGGCCCCGGTAGCGCGCCTCGGTCATGTAGTGCGCGTCGGGCGTGCGGGTGACCGGGACGTTCGAGCCCCACATGATCAGGTAGCCGGCGTCGAACCAGTCCGCCGACTCCGGCACGTCGGTCTGGTCGCCGAACACCTGCGGGCTCGCCACCGGCAGGTCGGCGTACCAGTCGTAGAAGCTCAGCATCGAGCCGCCGACCAGCGAGACGAACCGCGCGCCTGCCGCGTGGCTGACCATGGACATCGCCGGGATCGGCGAGAAGCCCGCGACCCGGTCCGGGCCGTAGCGCTTGATCGTGTGCACGTGCGCGGCGGCGACCATCTCGGCGGCCTCCCACCACTCGGCGCGCACGAAGCCGCCCATGCCGCGGGCGGCCTTGTACTTGCGGGACTTCTCCGGGTCCTCGACGATGTCGGCCCAGGCGAGCACCGGGTCCTTCAGCCGTTCCTTGGCCTCGCGGTAGTACTCCAGCAGCACGCCGCGCACGTACGGGTAGCGCACGCGGGCGGGGGAGTAGGTGTACCAGGAGAAGGACGCGCCACGCGGACAGCCGCGCGGCTCGTACTCCGGCTTGTCCGGCCCGATCGAGGGGTAGTCGGTCTGCTGGGACTCCCAGGTGATCACGCCGTCCTTGACGTAGACCTTCCACGAGCAGGAGCCGGTGCAGTTCACCCCGTGGGTGGACCGCACCACCTTGTCGTGGGCCCACCGGTCCCGGTAGAAGACGTCGGCGCCGCGTCCACCGATCTGGTGCAACGTGCGCCCGTCCGCGGAGGTCTCGCCCCGCTGGAAGTGCCTGGCCAGGCGCAGCAGCGAGTCACCGAGCTCGGAATCGGGCTCCGCGGCGTCCGGACGAACGCTACCGGCGGAGAAATTCGACACGGCGATCACCTCCGAAGTAATAGTGAATCGCTAAATCGACGGCCACCGTCAATGGCCTCGCTGGGTCACCTTAGGGGGCCGCAGGGGTGCCTACAAGAAAGGATTCGAATCCGCACTTTAACGTGCCGCGGGTGGTGAGCACGACGTAACGTCACGTTTACGACCGTGCTGCGGCTCACGTCCGGACCTGGACCGACTTACGTAGTGTTACCTGCGACGATATGCCGTCGGGTGTCCTGATGGCACACTGCGTGACGGGCGTCGACCGGCAGGTTCACACCCATCTTTAACATCCAAGTCACACCGGTCGGGTGGTGGCGGTGCGGAGTCACCGGCGGGTCGGGATCGGGATCGGTGATTTCGGGCGGTCGAATTCCTCCGCCGCGAGCGCCCAGTCGTAATCCCGGGGAGACGTCCACATCGCGGGAGTGCCGAACGCGCCGTCGCGATTGACGCGAACCGCGAGCACCGGATGGGCGTCGGCGAGGCTCATCGGGACGAGGAGCACGCCGTCCGCGCCGAGGTGGTCGAGCCACGCGGGCGACACGCGGTCGCGGGGGAAGGTGACGATCACCCGGTCGAACGGGGCCTGGCTCGGCACGCCGCGTTCGAGGTCGCCGCACGCCACGGTGACGTCGGCCCGCCCCAGCCTGCGCATCGCCCGCTGGGCGTCGTGCACCACGTCCAGCCGGCAGTCCAGGGAGAACACGCGGGTCCCGGTGACGGCCGCGATGAGCGCGGCGGTGTAGCCGTTGCCCGTGCCGATCTCCAACACCCGGTGCCCCGGTCGCAGGTCGAGCGCCTCCAGCATCCGGGCGACCAGGCTCGGCCGCGCGGACGAGCACCGGGCCGTGGGCCCCGTCCCGGGCCGCCGGACGGGTAACGGGGTGTCCCGGTAGATCACGTCCAGCACCGCTCCGGGCGGCCCGTCCGGCCCGACGTCGACGCGCGAACCGGGCCCCGGGTAGAAGTGGGTCACGCACCGGTCCCGCCTGACCGAGCGGAAGGCGCGCTCGACCGCGTCGGTCCGGATCGCCCCCTGCTCGCGCAACGCCTTCGCGTAGCCGGCCAAGCGGTCCGCCATCTCCACGGGAGTCCTCCTCCGGCTTCCCCCCGGCACGGCAGCGCCGGTGCGCGCGCTCACGTCACGCGACAGCGTCGGGCATCGGAAGGATTCCGTCCACCACCAGGAAGGTGGGATCGGGTCGGCCCACGTCGGCGGATTCCCCACCCCGCAACGAGTTCCACCGCGCCCGGCGGGTGCGGGCCACGGTGTCGGACGATCCCGGCGGTAACGCGAGGGCGACGCCGTGCGAGGCAGGTGTTGTGGAGACCGAGCAGTTGGCCGCCTCGCTCTTCCGGCGCGTCGCCGCCTTCTTCCAGGACCAGGACGTCGACGCGGTCCTGGCGCCCGAAGCGCTCGCGGAAGCCCACGCGCTCGCCGACGCGACCGATCCGGACGCGGTCGTGGCCGTGGCGTACCTCTGCTGGTGCCGGTTCCTCGCCGGTGACCAGGACCTGGACACCGTGTCGGCCTACCTGAACCGGTTCCTCGCGCTGCGGCAGGCGCACCCCGAGGTGCTGCCGGTCCTGTTATCGGCCGCGCTCGACCTGGTCGAGGCAGGCGGCGCGGGGGAGGGCGAGTTCGACCCGTTCTTCCTCTACAGCCTGGGCGGCGGCTTCGCCTCCCGCTTCGAGGTGACCGGGGACCGGTCGGACCTCGACCGCGCGGTGGCTGCGACGACCGCGTGCGCCGCCAGGCTCCCGGAGGGCGAGGAGTTCCACGGCACCGCGTTGTGCCGGCTCGGCGGGTTCCTGACGCTCCGGCTCCGGGTGGACGGCCCCGACAGCCCGGACGGCGCCGAAGCCGCCCGCGTCCTCGACGCCTGCCTCGCGGCGGCGCGGCCCGGCTGGCGGCACCGGCCCGTCGCGCTGATGAACCTGGTCGACCTGCGGGCGACGCAGTACGTGCAGCGACCCGGGCCGGAGCGGGCCGACCTGCTGGTCGAGGTGATGTCGCGGACGTGGCACGACCCCGACGCGGACGACGACGTCCGGGCGCACGTCGCCGCGCTGACCGCCGACCTGCTCGCCGGCTTGGGCGAACACGTGGGGACCGACGAGCCGGACCGCATGATCGCCCTCTACCGCCTCGGGGTGGCGGCGACCGAGCCTGGCCACCCGGCTCACGTCCACGCCCTGCTGGAACTGGGCCTCGCCCTCGTCTCCCGCGCCGAGACCGACACCACGACCGTCGGCCTCGACGAGGCGGTCGAGGTGTTGCGCCGCGCCGTGCCGCTCGCGGAGCAGCTCGCGCTGGGGGTGCCGCAGGCGCTGGCCCACACCCGGTTGTGCCTCACCTACCTCGCGCGCTTCGAGCGGTTCCAGGACCCGCTCGACGTGGAGCACGGCGTCGCGGCCGGGCGCGCCGCACTCGGCCCGGCGCGGGGCGAGCAGCCCTTGACCGACTACTGCGTGGTCAACCTGGCGAACGCGCTGGTGCCGGCGCACCTCTGTGGCGTGCCGGGCGCGCTGGCCGAGTCGATCGAGCTGCTGCTGACCGTGGTGGACAGCAGCAGCACCGACCTCAAGGGTCGGGCCAGGGTGCAGCTCGGCACCGCATACCGACTGCTGTTCGACGAGACCGGCGACCGCGCGGCCATCGAGGAGGCGGTGCGGTGGCACAGGTCGGCCGGTGACCACGTCCCGCCGGACCGGCCGCATTACGTCGACCACCTCAACCTCCTGGCCGTCGCGCTGTCCGACCGCTCCCGCAGGTTCGGCAGCGACGAGGACCTGGACGAAGCGATCGAGCTGTACGCCGCCGCCGCGGCAGCCAGGCCGGACGGGCATCCCGAGCACCTGCTGGACCAGGCCAACCTGGTGCGGGCGCACCTCGCCCGCTACCACCGGCACGGCGACCAGGACTCGGCCACGCGCGCGCTGGCCATCGCCCGCGAGATCACCGCGCCCGAGTTGCCGCCGGGCATGGCGGTCGTCCAGCTGGGGGCGGTCGGACACGCCCTGCTGACCGCGTACGAGCTCTTCGGCTCCGCGCGCGACCTGGACGACGGGATCGCGGTGATCCGGCGCGGGATCGCGGGTGGCGTCCGTCCGGATCCCTCTTTGGTCGACCAGCTTGGCGGCGCGTTGCTCCGCCGCTTCGAGCGGACCGGCGCCGCGGCGGACGCGGTGGACGCGGTGGACGCGGTGGACGCGGTGAACGCTTTCCACGAGGCGCTGGCCACCGTCGGGCCGACCGAGGTGCTGCGGCCCGAGATCCTCGCCGGCCTGTGCGAGGGGTTGGGGAACCTGTACCACCTCACCGGTGACCCCGCGCACCTGGACGCGGCCGTGGAGGCGGGCATCGGGTCGGTCACCGGGATCGAGGGCACGACCCGCCACGCCCGGAACTCGACGAACCTCGCGAACGCGTACGCGACGCGCTTCCGCGTCCGGCGCGACCCGGCCGACCTCGACCGCGCCATCGGGATCTATCGTGACGTCCTGGCGGCCACGCGCCCAGAAGACCCCGGCCGGTCCCGGTACCTCTCCAACCTCGGTGGCGCGCTCGCCGACCGGTTCGGGTCCACCGGCCAGGCCCGGGACCTGGACGAGGCCGTCGCCCTGATGCGGGAATGCGTCTCGCGCACCACGTCGGGCGAAACCCGGCACGCGGTGCACTCGTACAACCTCGCCACCGCGCTGATCCGCCGCCACCGGGCCGGGCACGACCCGGCCGACCTCGCCGAGGCCCTCGCCGCGCTGGCGGTCGCGGCGGGCTCGGTCGCGTCGCCCGCGCTCGACCGGATCCAGGCGGCGTCGTGGTGGGCCGTTGCGGCGGCCGGCCACGACGTGGAGTCGTCGCTCGCCGGGTACGAGCAGGTGGTGGCGTTGCTGCCGGTGTTCGCCTGGCGCGGCCTGCACCGCGAGGACCAGCAACGGCAACTGCTGGCGATGGTCGGGGTCGCTTCGCACGCCGCCGCCACCGCGCTCGCGGCGGGTCGTCCGCAACGGGCCGTCGAACTGCTGGAGCAGGGCCGGTCCGTGCTCTGGTCGCAGGTCCTGGACCTGCGCACGGACTTCCTGGCGCTGCACGACGTGCGCCCCGACCTCGCGCGGCGGCTGGTCGAACTGCGCGACGGCCTCGACGAGGCTCCTGCGACCGATCCCGCACCCGCCGCGCGCGACCGCCGCATGGCGCTGGCCCGGCAGTGGGACGAGGCGGTGGACGAGGTCCGCGGGCTGCCGGGGCTGGCCGGCTTCCTGCGCCCGCCGCCGTTCACCGAGCTGCTCACCGCCGCGGCCGGCGGACCGGTCGTCATCGTCAACGTGAGCCCACTGCGCTGCGACGCCCTGGTCCTGACCACCCGTGGTGTCGACGTGGTGCCCCTGCCCGACCTCACGGGGGCCACCGCGGCCGAACGGGCCGACGAACTCGCCGCGGCCGCGCACGCCGCCCAGGGCGTCGCCGGGGTCATCGCGCACAACACCGTCCTGAACGACGTGCTGGCGTGGCTGTGGCAGGCCGTGGCACGGCCCGTGCTCGACCACCTCGGCCCGACGCCCCGGCTGTGGTGGTGCCCGACCGGCGCCATGACCCGGCTGCCGCTGCACGCGGCCGGCATCCCCGGCACGTCCGCCTCCGTGCCCCACCGCACGGTGTCCTCCTACACACCCACGATCAGAGCGCTCTCCCTGGCGCGCAAGGACGAACCGGCCGGGCGCGACGGCACGCTCGTCGTCGCGGTCCCCGACGCGGCGGACGCCGTCGCGCTGGACGTCGACCCGGAAGTCGCCGTGCTCACCGAGCTGTCGCGAGGCCGGTGCACCGTGCGCCGATCCGCCGACGCGGCGCGCCACCGGGTGCTCGCCGACCTGCGACGGCACACCCACGTGCACTTCGCCTGCCACGGCGTGGCCGACCCCCGCCACCCGTCGGCCTCGGGACTGGTGCTGCACGACGAACGGCTGACCGTCGCCGACGTCTCCCGCCTGCACCTCAGCGGTGAACTGGCCTACCTCTCCGCGTGCGACACCGCGAGCGGAGGCGACCTGCCCGACGAATCGCTGCACCTGGGCGCCGCGCTCCACCTGGCCGGCTACCGCAACGTCGTGGCCACCCTGTGGCCGATCCACGACACCACTGCCGCCGAGGTCGCCCGCGGCTTCTACCGACGCCTCGGCACGACGACGGCCGGTGACCGAGCCGCCTACGCGCTGCACCACGCCGTGCACGACCTCCGCGCCCGGGGCTGGGACACGCTGCCCTCCGCCTGGGTCCCGTACATCCACGTCGGACCCTGAAACCGAGCCAGGCGTCGTCTCCAGGGCTCTTCCCGCACCGAACGTTGGGCAAATTCTTGACGGCCGACATGGATGTGCCTAGCTTCATGTGGGGACCGGTTCGAGCGCGGGTCGGCGGGAGGGGATGCGCGATGGAGCTGCCGGGCGAGGTCGCGGTGGTCATCGGTGGTGGCCGGGTCGGCGCGCGAAGGCCGGCGGGGGAGCACGGTGTCCGGCCGGAGATCATCGAGGACCGCGCGGCCCGCCCGCCGGGTCTGGTCGAGGACTGAAGGGGTCGTCATGCGCAACCAGGGCATCGGCTCGTGGCCCGCACGGCGGGTCCGCAAGACGCCGGAGAAGGTGGCGGTGGTCCACGAAGGTCGTGGCTCGACCTATCGGCAGCTGCACGAGCGGGTCCTCCGGCTGGCGCACGGCCTGCGGCGGGTCGGGGTGGGCCGGGGCGACCGGGTCGCGTACCTGGGGCCGAACCACCCCGCCTTCCTGGAGGCGTTGTTCGCCGTCGGCGTGCTCGGCGCGGTGTTCGTCCCGCTGAACATGCGGCTGGCGCCGGCGGAGGTGGCCCACGTCCTGACCGACTCCGGCAGTGACGTGCTGGTGTACGCGCCGGAGCAGGCCTCCGTCGTCCAGGCGGTCCGGGCGGCCGTGGGTCCGCTGCGGGTCATCGCGCTCGACCACCCCGCCGCGGGTGAGTCCTCGTACGAGGAGTTGATCGCGGCCTCCGAGGCCGATCCGATCGACGAGCCGGTCACGCTCGACGACCTGTGCCTGATCATGTACACCTCGGGCACGACCGGGCGGCCCAAGGGCGCCATGCTGACCCACGGCAACCTCACCTGGAACACCGTCAACGTGCTGGTCGACGTCGACCTGGCCAGTGACGAGGTGACGCTGGTCGTCGCGCCGCTGTTCCACACCGCCGGGCTCAACATGACCTGCCTGCCCACGCTCATCAAGGGCGGCACGGTCGTCCTCATGTCCGCCTTCGACGCCGCCGGGGTGCTCGAACAGATCGAGACCCACCGCGTCACCTACATGTTCGGCGTTCCCACCATGTACAACGCGATCGCCGCCTGCCCGCGCTGGGAGGAGGCCGACCTGTCCAGCCTGCGGCAGGTCAACTGCGGCGGCGCGCCCGTGCCGGAGTCGACCATCCGCACCTACCAGCGACGCGGGCTGTCCTTCAGCCAGGGCTACGGCATGACGGAGACCTCGCCCGGCGCCCTGTACCTGACCAAGGAGATGAGCGAGGCCAAGGCGGGAACCGCCGGTGTGCCGCACTTCTTCACCGACGTGCGCGTGGTCGGGCCAGACCTGGCCGACGTCGGGCCCGGTGAGAAGGGCGAGATCGTGATCAGCGGTCCGAACGTGATGCGCGGCTACTGGCGGCGGCCCGCGGACACGGCGGTGGCCTTCGGCCCCGACGGGTGGTTCCACTCCGGCGACGTCGCCACGCCGGACGAGGACGGCTACATCACCGTGGTCGACCGGCTCAAGGACGTGATCATCTCGGGCGGGGAGAACATCTACCCGGCGGAGGTCGAGGGCGTCCTCCACGAGCACCCGGCGATCGCCGAGTGCACCGTGATCGGCGTGCCGGACCCCAGGTGGGGCGAGGTGGGCCGCGCGGTCGTCACCGTCAACCCCGGTGCGGACGCGACGAGCGAGCTGGACGTGCTGGCGTTCCTGCGCGACCGGCTGGCGGGCTACAAGATCCCGAAGTCCGTGGTGTTCGTGGACGAACTGCCGCAGAGCGCCACCGGGAAGCTGCTCAAGAAACTCGTGCGCGCCCGTTACGGCGCGACCTGACCCGACCGTCCACAGGAGACGAATCGCTCGAAGATCACCGCATGGGGCGGCGACGGACGCATCAGAGGTCCGCGGCGGGCACGTCGGCCGACCGCCCCGTGCCCGGCCGCGATCTGTCTCGTGCCCGGACCGTGCACCGCAGGAGGTTGCCAGATCATGACGTTCGCGCGTGACCAGTGGTACGTGGCGGCCTACGGCCGCGAGATCGGGCACGAGCTGTTCGCCAGGACGATCCTGGGCGAGCCGCTGGTGTTCTACCGCAGCGAGGCGGGCGAGGTGGTGGCGCTGGCGGACCGGTGCGTGCACCGGCGCTACCCGCTCTCGGAAAGCAGGCTGGAGGGCGACACGATCGTCTGCGGCTACCACGGCTTCACCTACGACAAGGCCGGCACTTGCGTGTTCGTGCCGGGTCAGGAGCGGATCCCGCGCACCGCGCGAGTGCCGTCCTACCCGGTGGTGGAGCAGGACTCGTTCGTCTGGGTGTGGATCGGCGAGCGCGACCGGGCCGACCGGGCGCTGATCCCCCGGGCGCCGTGGCTCGCCGACCCCGCCTACACCACCGTGTGCGGGATGGAACCGCTGGCGGCGCGGTACGAGCTGCTGGTGGACAACCTCATGGACCTGTCGCACGAGACCTACCTGCACGGCGGGTACATCGGCACGCCCGAGGTGGCCAATACGCCGATCACCACCGAGGTCGACGAGGACAACGGGATCATCTACGTCAGCCGGCACATGGCCGACGCGGCTTGCCCGCCGTTCTACGCCAGGTCCACCGGGATCGAAGGCCGGATCACGCGCTGGCAGGACATCGAGTACCACCCGCCGTGCCTGTACCTGCTGCACAGCCGGGTCGCGCCGGTCGGCGTGCTGCCCGAGGCCGACGGCTCGGACCCGCGCGGCTTCCACGTCGAGGTCGTCTACGCCATCACACCGGAGACCGAGCACAGCACGCACGACTTCTGGGCCGTGGCACGGGATTTCGCGCTGGACGACCAGGAGGTGTCGGACTTCCTGCGTGACAGCAACCGCACGGTCGTCCTCCAGGACGTCACCGCGCTGGACGTCCTGGAACGCGTGATCCGGTCCGAGCCCGAGGGCTACCAGGAACTGTCGATCAACATCGACACCGGCGGGCTGGCCGCGCGGCGCATCCTCAAGCGCATGGTCTCGGCGGCCGGCGAACCCGCGAAGGCGACCGCGACATGAGCGACCGGGTGGCGATGCTGCGCGGCGGCACGGTCTACCGCGTCCACTGGGAACCGGGCACCGACCTGCTGGTCGGCGTGTGCCATTGCGGAGCCGAGCACGACTCGGACGACCCGGTGCGACTGTGGGACTGGCTGCTGGCCCACCCGGAGGGCCACGCGCCGCCGACGGCCGGGTCACCGCCGACGGTCGAGCGGCGGCCGGTCGAAGCCCACCGGTGAACAGGAGCCCGATGACCGCGTCCGCCGAGCACGTGGAGTTCGACGTCCTGGTCGAGCGCAAGGAGTTCATCGCCGACGGAGTGGTGCGGCTGACCCTGCGCCACCCGGCCGGCGAACCGCTGCCCGCCTGGGAACCCGGCGCCCACGTCGACCTCGTGCTGGGGCCGGACCTCGTCCGCCAGTACTCGCTGTGCGGCGACCCGGCGGACCGCTCGGCGCTCCAGGTGGCGGTGCTGCACGAGCCCGCCGGCCGCGGGGGTTCGCGGTACGTGCACTCGACGCTCGGCGAGGGGTCCGCGGTGCGCGTTCGCGGGCCGCGCAACCAGTTCCCGCTGGTGGCGGCGGAGCGCTACCTGTTCGTCGCGGGCGGCATCGGCATCACGCCGATCGTGCCCATGATCAGGGCTGTCGCGGATCGGGGCGCGTCGTGGCGGTTGCTGTACGGCGGGCGGACGCGCTCGTCCATGGCGTTCGCCGGAGAACTGCGCGACCGGTACGGCGACCGGGTGGTCGTGCGGCCGCAGGACGAGACCGGGCTGCTGGAGCTGGACTCGTTCCTGGAGGCGGACGCCGAGATCTACTGCTGCGGGCCGGAACCGCTGCTGGCCGCCGTCGAACAGCGCTCTCCCGCTCGGCTGCACGTCGAGCGCTTCACGCCCAGGGCCGTCGAAGGCCCGCGCACGTCGTTCGAGGTCGAGTTGGCGCGGTCGGGTCGGACCCTGGTCGTGCCGGAGGACGAGTCGGTCCTGCACGCGGTGGAGGAGGCCGGGATCGCGGTGCTGTCGTCCTGCCGGGAGGGCACGTGCGGCACGTGCGAGACGGGTGTGCTGGCGGGAGTCCCGGACCACCGGGACTCCGTGCTCGACGAGGGGGAGCGGGCGGCCTGCGACGTGATGATGATCTGCGTGTCGCGGTCCCGAAGCCCACGACTCGTCCTCGACCTGTGACCGGGACCCCTGCGGCGCCGTGCGGGCGCCGCCGTCACTCGGACAGCCAGTGGACGTCGAACGCCGTTCCGGCGTTGAACAAGTGGGTGGCCCAGGCGCGGACCACGCGCGGCTCGGTGGGGTGGTCGCCGTCGTAGTCGACCAACGTCCAGCGGGTGAGGTCCAGCAGGCCGATGGACCGACCGTTGATCTTCGCCTTCCTGAAGTGGACCGGGTCGAACTTCCCGAAGTACTCGCCGTCCGGGCTCTCGACGACCACTTCCGCGGTCCGCCCCAGCCCGGTGGTCGCCCGGGTTCCGTCCTCCCACCTCTTGGAGGTCGAATCGGCCACCAGGAAGTCGAAGACCCCTTCCCTCATGGTGATCTGGGCATCCACGACGTCTCCGGGCTGCACCTCGAACAACAGCTCGGCCTCGGCCGGGTACGCCTCGACGAAGGCCCAGTGCTCCACCGTCCCGTCCCGGCACTCGGCGATCGTGCCGGTCTGCTCGACGGTGTCGGTGGCGCCGCCGTCCTGGCCGCCCATCCCGACCCACACCGCGTACGCCGCCCACCGGTTCCCGCTGCATTCGCCCACGTACGCCGGCACGGTCCACCTGGCGCTCACGGATCGGAAACCCTCCGGGTCGCGTGCCCCGTATCCGACCCAGTGCGGTGAATCCCGGGTCTCGGCCGATGCCGGAGGCGTGACCGCCACCATCAGCACCAGCGCGGCGAGCAGAGCGGGGATGCGGCGCATGGTCCAACCTTCTGGAGGAGCCGGTTCAGCGACCAGTGTCGGCCCGGTTCGCGCCGCCGAAGGCGAAGTACACCCGAAAGAGCACCGGTCACGGGCGGCCGACACCGATCGGTGCGGTGCCGCGGCGAGAGATGCTTGCCGACAAGGGGTCCGGCGTTCGAGCGGGGGACGACGCCCAAGTGCGGTGCCCTGCCAGGAAGTCCGCCAGGCTGCGAAGTCCGCCTGGCCGGCAAGCCGGTCGGGCCGCCCGGCCCGGAGAACGGTCGCAGCCTCGGCGCCGGGGCGGCCGACGCGGGTCGCGCCCGCTAACTCCCCAGCTTGTCCCGCACGGCGTCCGCGCCCGGCACGTCCATCACCGCGTACACCTCCAACGTCCGCAACCAGTGCCGCCGCGCCACCTCGGGATCGTCCGCCGCGTCACCCAGTCCTTCCTGCGCCCGCGCCTCCTGCCCCCGGTCACCGGTGTCGACGGCGATGGCCAAGGCCAGGCCGAACTCCGCCGCCGCCTCCGCCCGACGACCGGCGCGCAAGTGCAGCTCTCCCAACGCGCACCGCGCGTCGCCCTCGCTGACCCGGTGCACCGCACCGCGGCTCGCGGCCAGCGCCCGGTCCAGGTGGTCCAGGGCCTGCGCCTCGTCACCCATCAGGCCGTGCACCTCGCCCAGCCTGGCCAGCGCGTAGCCCTCGCCGACGCGGTGGCCGTTGGCGCACGCCTTCGCCAACGCCCGGCGGTGGTGGTCGAGCGCCTCGGCGTACTCCCCGCGCCGGCGGTGGACGACGCCCGTCTCGCACAACGCGTAGCCCTCGGCGACCTCGTGGCCGATGGTGCGCGCCAGGTACGCGGCCTCCGTCAGGTGCTCCAAGGCCTCGTCGTACCGGCCGAGGCGCTGGTAGGCCACGCCGATGTTCGACAGCGCCGCCGTCTCGCACGCCACGCTGCCGACCTCGCGGATGATCGTCAACGCCCGCAGGTTCGTGTCGATCGCGTCGCGGTGCCTGCCGGCCAGGCCGTCCAGCACACCCGTCGCCCGCAGCACGTCCGCCTCCCACTGGCGGTCCTCGGACGTGCGGAAGACCTCCATCGCCCGCTCCTGGAACGACCGCGCCGCCGCCTGGTTGCCCGACCGGTAGTGGCCGAGGCCCAGGCGGTGCAGGGCACGCCCCGAAGCGTCGCGGTCGGTCGCCGCCGCCAACGCGAGCGAGTCGAGCGCCAGGGCGTCGTCGATGTGGTTGCGCAGGTGCAGGTAGCGGTGCAGCACGTCGGCCAGCGGCGTCGCGTACCGCGGTCGCGCGGCCACGGCCAGCAGGTTCGGCCGCTCGGCGTCCAGCCACGCCAACGCCTCGTCGTACTCGGCGAGCACGGCCGGCGCGGGCAGGTCCGGACGGCGCGAGCGCTCGTGCGGCGCGATGGTGTTCATGGCCGCGGCGGCCGTGTGCAGGTAGTGGTCCCCGAGCCGGTCCAGCGCGGCGCACCGCACGGGCTCCGGCTCGGTGCCCTCCACCACGTCGCGGGCGAAGTGCCGCACCAGGTCGTGGAACCGGTAGCGCCCGGCCGTCGGCTGCTCCAGCACGTGCACGTCGACCAGGTCCTCCAGCACCCGGCGCGCCGCGCCGACCTCCAGACCGGCCAGCGCGGCGGCCGCGTCGGCGTCGAGGTCGGGACCGGTGTGCAGCCCCAGGATGCGGAACACCCGCTGCTGCCCGCCGGTCAGGTGCCGGTAGGACAGCGAGAACGCCGCCGTGACGCCCCGGTCGCCCGCCTCCAGCTCGGCCAGCGGCCGGTCCTGGCGCAGCCGGTCGGCCAGGTACCGGACGGTCCACGCGGGACGGGTGCGCAGCCGGGCCGCGGCGATCCGGATCGCCAGCGGCAGGCGGCCGCACAGCTCGACGACCTCGGCGACCGTGTCCGCCTCGTCGTCGGCCCGGCGGTCCCCGACGATCCGGCCGAACAGTGCGACGGCGTCGTCGTGCGGCAGGACGTCCAGCGACAGCGCGTGCGCGGCCTCCAGGTCGACCAGCCTGCGCCTGCTCGTCACGAGGGTGAGGCTGCGGGCCGTGCCCGGCAACAGCGCGCGGACCTGCTCGGCGTCCGTCGCGTCGTCCAGCACGACGAGCGCGGCGCGGTCGGCGAGCTCGGCCCGCCACAGGCCCGCGCGGGCGTCCAGCTTCGCCGGGATCCGCTCGCCGGGCACGCCGAGCGCGCGCAGCAGCGTGTCGAGCGCGGCCAGCGGCTCGACCGGCGTGCGGCCCGGCGAGTGGCCGTGCAGGTTGACGAACAGCTGCGCGTCGGGATAGCGGTGGGCCAGCTGGTGCGCCGCGTGCACGGCCAGCGCCGTCTTGCCCACCCCGGCGCTGCCGTCCACCGCCTCCACCACCGCCGCGGTGGACGGCGGCGGGTCGGCCAGCAGCCGCGCCAGCTCGCCCGCCCGGCCGGTGAAGTCCGCGACGTCGCGCGGCAGCGTGTTGCGCGTGGCCGGCTGCCCGCCGGGCGCGGTCAGGCCGGGGTCGCCGCGCAGGATCCGCTCGTGCAGGTCGCGGATCTCCTCGCCGGGGTCGACGCCCAGCTCGTCCGCGAGCAGCCGCCTGGTCTCCTGGAACACGTCCAGCGCGGCGGCCCGCCTGCCCGACTGGTACAGCGCCAGCATGAGCAGCGCGCGCAGCCGTTCCTGCAACGGGTTCTCGGCGACCAGCCTGGTCAGCCCGGCGACGCTCTCGCCGGCCCGGCCGAGCTCGATCCCGATGCGGGCCCGCAGCTCCTGCGCGCTGAGGTGGCGTTCCGCCAGCCGCTGCCGCTCCGCCTCCAGCAGCGGGCCGTCGAGCCCGCTGAACGGCTCGCCGCGCCACAGCGCCAACGCGGCGTCCACCTGTTCGGCCGTGCCCGCCACGTCGCTGTCGCGGTAGCGCTCGTGCGCGGCGTCGAGGTGCTGCTCGAACACCACGACGTCGAGGTTCGTCGGCTCGCCGTGCAGCAGGTACCCGGCCTCGGTGTGCACCAGCGACTCGCCCGGCCCGCGCAACACCCGGCGCAGGCGGCTGATGTAGGTCTGCACGGCGTTGCGCGCGTCGCGCGGCCCCTGCTCTCCCCACACCCCGTCGACGATCTTGCGCACCGGCACCGGCCGGTTCATCTCCAGCAGCATCACGCCCAGCACGGCCTGCTGCTTGGCCCAGCCCAGCTCGATCTTCTCCGTCGCCCGCCAGGCCGACAGCGGCCCCAGTGCGGAATAGCGAATACCCGAGAGCATTGCGTCCCCCACCCTTTCCCCCAAGGCGTCCAGCGTAGTTGCCGGAATTGGCGTCGGCCAGCGGCCGGTTGAGGGAATTCGACGTCGGCGTTATGCGGCACTCGCCGCGCCACACGTCATCGCACCGCCCTTGAGCTGGCGCTAAAGCGCTGTGACAGCGGTACTTGCCCACCTCCGAGAAGAGTTGTGCCGTCCGCCGGCGAGCCGAGCGGACGCGGCAATCGGATTTCGGCTGGGCGGACACGAGGGGCTCCGCCCAGCCGGACTCCGAGGGGGCGTATGCGCCTCGGACCAGAGAGGGCGGCAATGTCCGACGGGGTGATCGACGTCGTGGGTGTCGGCGCGGCGACCGGCTACGGCTGGGGCGTCGACGCGCTGTGGGACGGGCTCGTCGGCGGCGTCTCCTCGGCCAGGCCGCACCGCGGGTTGGGCGACGCCTTCCCCGACCCCTGCTGGTACGCCCGCGTGCCGGACCGGCCGGAGGCGTCGGGCGGGGCGACGCGGTACGCGCGGGCCGTCGCCGAGGTCGCCGAGGAGGCCGTCGCCGACGCCCGCGCGCACGGCTGGGAACCGGGCGAGCGGGTCGCCGTGCTGCACGCCACCACCGGCGCGGACCGCGAGCTGTGGCGCGACCGGTACCCGGGCGCGACGAACCGCCGCCGGTTCGTCGAGCGGGTGCGGACGACGCCGCCCGGCCAGGTGATGATCAAGAACCGGTTCCTCGGTCCGAGCGCCGTGCTCAGCGCCGCGTGCTCGTCCGGCCTGCACGCCGTCGCGCTGGCCCACCGGCTGCTGCGCTGGGGCGACGCCACCGACGTGGTCGTCACGTCCGCCGACGTCGGCTACGACGGCGAGGAGATCCGGCTGTTCGCCGACCTCGGCGCGCTGGTGCACGACAGCCCGCCCGACGACGTCTGCCGCCCGTTCCAGGAGGGCACGCGCGGGTTCGTCATCGGCGAGGCCGCGGCGGCGGTAGTGCTGACCGCGGCGCCGCACCCGGCGGGCTACCTGCGCGTGCTGTCGACCGCGCTGGGCAACGACGCCCACCACCCGACGTCGATCGAGCCGTCCGGCGAGCACCTGGTGCGCACCGTCGACCAGGCCCTGACCGCCGCCGGCGTGGACAAGGCCGCGATCGGGCTGTACGTCGCGCACGCGACCGGCACGGTGGCCTGCAACACCGCCGACGAGCGGGTGCTGGCGCACCTGGGCGACAAGGCCGTCACGTACGGCCTCAAGCCGCTCCTGGGCCACACCATGGGCACCGCGCCGCTGCTGGAGCTGGTGGCGCTGGCGCGAGCCGTCGTGGAGGGCGTCGTGCCCGCACCGCGCGCGGTCACCGAGCAGCGCCACCCGCAGCTCGCCGAGGGCCACTTCCTGCACCCCGGCGGACCGGCCGTGCAGCTCGGCCTCGGGTTCGGCGGCAACGTCGCGGCGGCCGTCCTCCAACCGCACACCGGGAGCAGCCGATGACCGGGCAGTCGACCACGTCGAGGGCCGACCGGGAAGCCGTCGAACGGCACCGGGCCGACCTCCGCCTGCTCGGCGCGCTGCCCCGGTTCCCGCGGTCCGCGGTGGACCGGTCCGAGCTGGAACGGGCGGTGGCGCGCGGCTCCTTCGAGGCCATGCGGGCGCACGAGGCGCGCGTCGCCGGGGACGGGCCGCGGGTCAACCGGCGCGGCGAGGTCGGCCAGTGGCGCGAGTGGATCGACGACGAGGACCTCGCCGCGCGCTTCCGCGAGCCGGACCCGGTCGACACCGCCGCCCGGCTGGGCCACCGCCTCCGACCCCTACCCGTGCGCGTCCGCCGCTGCACGCCAACGTGACAGGAGACCTCCCATGCCGATCAAGTTCGACTTCGGCAAGTACGCGTCCACCTACAGCGGTCGGCCGGAGTACGTCACCACCGTGATCGACGCGGTGGTCCGGGTGGCCGGTGTCGGCTTCGGGGACATCGCGTGCGACATCGGCGCCGGCTCCGGGCACCTCACCCAGCCCTTGCTGGACCGCGGCCTGCTGGTGGACGCGGTCGAGCCGAACGACGCCATGCGCGTGCTCGGCCAGCGCCGCACGGCCGACTACAGCTCGGTGAGCTGGCACACCGGCGTCGGCGAGGACACCGGACGGCCGGGCGGGCGGTACGCGCTGGTCAGCTACGGCGGCTCGTTCGACCACACCGACCGCGGGGTCGCCCTGCGCGAGGCGGCCCGGCTGCTGCGCGCCGGCGGCCACTTCGTGTGCCTGTGGAACCACCGCGAGCTGGACGACCCGCTCCAGGCGCGGATCGAGGAGCTGATCAAGTCGCACGTGCCGGACTTCCGGTACGGCGTGCGGCGGTCCGAGCAGGGCACGGTGATCGAGGAGAGCGGGCTGTTCGAGGGGCCCGTGCGGATCTCCGGCCGGACCGTCTACGACCTCGACGCCGAGGCGTGGTGCGACCTGTGGCGCTCGCACTGGACGCTCGGCGAGCAGGCGGGCGGCCGCTTCGAGACCGTGCTGCGGGAGATCCGCGAGCTGGTGCGGACCGAAGCGGGCGCGCGGGTCTCCGTGCCGTACGAGACCGTCGCGTGGGTCGCGCGCCGTCGGGGGGAGGACCGCCCGTGACCCGCGTCCGCCTGGGTACCAAGGCCGAGTCGCTCGTGCGCCTGGCGCCGCTGGTCACCCGCGCCGACGTGCCGCCCCTGGCGTGCTTCCCGCTGCGCCGCCGGCAGGCCGAGCGGGAACGCGTGCTCGACGACGTGCTGCGGCGCCCGTGGGCGCGCGGTCCGTTGATGGCGCGCAGCAGCGCCGGGACCGAGGACTCGGCGCACGGCTCGCAGGCCGGGCGGTTCCGGGCGCTGCCCGGCCTGCACACCCGCGCGCAGCTCGCCGACGGCGTCGACCGCGTCTTCGCCTCCTACGACGGCGAGCGGCCCGACGACCAGGTACTGGTGCAGCCGCAGGTGCGCGACGGGGTGCTCAGCGGCGTGGCGTGCGGGCGGGACCCGAGCGGGGGAGCGCCGTACCTGGTGGTCGACTGGGTCGAGGGCGCGGGGGCGGACGCGGTGACCGCGGGCCGGGTCGGCGGGGTGAACACCTGGTACGGCACCGACCGGGGCCCGGACGCGCCGCTGCCGGGCGTGACCGCGCTGCTGTGCGAGCCGGCGGATTTGACCGGCGTGGACGGCCTGGAGGTCGAGTTCGCCGTCCGGTCCTCGGGCGCGCTGGTGCTGCTCCAGGTCCGCCCGCTCGTCGTGGCCGCCGCGCCCGTGCCCGCCGCGGCGCACCGCCGGGTGCTGGAGCGCGTGTCCGCGGTGATCGGCAGCCGGTCGTCGGCGAGAGGGCCGGTGGTCGGCAAGCGCACCGTGTTCGGCGTGATGCCCGACTGGAACCCGGCGGAGATCATCGGCCTGCGACCGCGGCCGTTGGCGTCGTCGCTGTACCGACGGCTGATCACCGACGACGTGTACGCCCGCGCCCGCCGCCGGTACGGCTACCGCGACCTGAGCGGGGTGCCGCTGCTGGTGGACTTCGCGGGCCTGCCGTACGTCGACGTGCGGGTGAGCCTGAACTCGTTGCTGCCGCAGGGGTTGCCGGACGACCTGGCGGCGCACCTGGTGGACCAGAACACCACCGCCGAGGTGCAGGGCCAGTACACCGGACTGCTCCACTTCACGCCGCACGGGTGGTCCGCCGCGTCCGCGGCGCACGTGCCGGGGCTCGACCTGACCGGCCGGCTCGTGCGCGAGCTGACCGTGACCGCCGTGCCGGTGGCGGGGCCGTGGTTCGAGTTCGACCACCCCTCGGACGTCGCCGCCGGGCGCGACGTCCTCAAGGCGCTGGACGAGGGGACGTGATGGCGGGCGTCGTGTGGATCACCGGGCTGTCCGGCGTCGGCAAGACCACCACCGCCGAGCTGGTGCGGCAGCGGCTGGTGCGCGCCGGGCGGCCACCCGTGCTGCTCGACGGCGACCGCGTCCGGCACGCGCTGGCCTCCGGGCCGGGCTTCGAGCCGGCCGAACGCCGCCGGCTCGCGATGGTCTACGCGCGGCCGGCCGCCGAGATCGCCTCGCAGGGCCACCTGGTGGTGTGCGCGACGGTGTCGCTGTTCCACGCCGTGCACGAGTGGAACCGCGAGCACCTGCCCGGCTACCTGGAGGTGTGGCTGCGCGCGTCGCCGGAGGCGCTGCGCGGGCGTTCGGAGGTCTACCGCCGGACCGGAGTCGTCGGCGTGGACATCGCCGCCGAGTTCCCGCGGTCGCCGCACCTGGCCGTCGACACCACGACCACCCGACCGGACGACGTGGCAGACCGCGTCCTCGCACTCGTGGCAAGGACAGGCACCTGATCGCGCCGGGCACCCGGGACTTCGGGACCAGGGTGGACGAGCGGACGTCGACGGCGCTGCCGGACCGGTTCGTCGAACGCGGCGAGCGCTGGGTCGACACGGCGAACGCGGAAGTCGGGCGGTGACCGAGGCATTGCGGGCCCGATCACCTCGACCGCCGATGCGGTTCGCACCTTCGGCCACCCTCGTCCCACCGCACGACCGCGGCTTCGCGGGAGACACCGCCCGCGGGCGCTCGTGCCGATATGATCACCGTCCGGCTCGTGCCCCGAACCGAACGTTCGGGCCCGTGCCGAACGACACCGGCGGCGGAGGTGGGGTCGATGGGGAGGCGCGGCTGGGTGTTCGCGGTCGTCCTCACCGCGGTGGCCGCCGCCTACTTCGCCCCGCTCGGCGACTGGGTGGCCGAGAACCCGCTGCCCGGCCAGACGTGGATGAAGCAGAACACCGGCCTGGCGCTGAGCGTCTTCGCCCTGGTCACCCTGGTGGCGGGCGGCCTCGCGTGGCAACGACGGGAACGCACCCCGGACGCGGTGGCCGACCAGGCGTTCGACCCGCGCGCCGACGGCCACCTCGACGACCTGCGGCGGCGGATGAAGGTCGTCTGGATCGACGAGTTCCTGGCGCGGTCGCTGGAGCGGATCGTGCCCGCGAAGCTCGGTTTCGCCGAGCGCCGCGACGCGATCACCGGCCCGTTGCGCGTGGTCGGAACCCCGACCCTGACCGGCATCGTGGAGATCTTCGCCGACGAGAGGACCGCGCGCAGGCTCGTCGTGCTGGGCGCGCCGGGCGCCGGCAAGACCACCCAGCTGCTGCGGCTCGCCGAACACCTGCTGGCCGATCCCGACGGCCCGGTGCCGATCGTGGTGTCGCTGTCGGGCAGCAGCTGGAAGGTGGATCCGTACAAGCTGGCCGGCCTGCACCGGGCGCTGCTGCGGCCCAGGTCCGCCGAGGACGGCCAGGAGGAGAGCGCCGAGGACCTCGCGATGCGGCAGCAACGCCTGGCCGAGGCCAAGCAGGCGCAGGTCGAGCTCGCCGTCGACACGGCCGTGGAGTGGCTCGCGTGGGAGATCGGCCGGCTGTACCAGGTGCCGCCGAAGCGGGTGCGGCGCTGGCTGCGCGCGGACCGCAGCCCGGTCGTGCTGCTGCTGGACGGGCTCGACGAGATCCGCGACCTGGACGACCGCAGGCGGTGCGTGGAGGTGCTGTCGTTGCTGCGTTCCCGGCTCAACGCGGGCATGGTGGTGTGCAGCCGGGTCGACGAGTACTTCGAGTCGGGCAGGCGGCTCGAGTTCGGCGTCGCGGTGCAGATCGAGCCGTTGCGGCCGCTCGACGTCGACGACTACCTGCGCGAGGCGGGGCCCGAGCTGGCCTCGTTGCGCGCGGCGTGCGACCGCAACCCGGAGCTGGTGCGGCTGCTCGACACCCCGCTGACGCTGACCGTGGCCGTGCTGACCTACCGGGGCAGGCACGTCGACGACGCGCTGGTCCGCGAGCTGATCGACAACGACCTCGACCGGCTGTGGTCGGCCTACCTGACCGAAGCCCTGCCCCGACAACGAGGTCTCACCAGCACCGCTTCGTACGGCGACGGGCAGTCGTTGCACCACATGCGCGGGCTGGCGGTGCTGATGGAGTCGGCCGGGCGCGACACGTTCACGGTCGACGGGCTGAACCTGTCCTGGCTGAGCCGGCCCGAGCGGTCGGCGGGCGCAGAACTCACCCGGGCCTACCTGGCGGCGGCGGTGGGCTGCGCCGCGGCCGTGATCGGCCACGCCGCGATCACCGCAGGTGCGGTGGCCGGCGTGGTGAGCGCCGGCGTGCTGTCGGCGACCGCGCTGGTGTACTGGCGATCCGCGGGCAAGGTGCCGGAGGCCGGCGAGTCCCGGCTCGTCCGCGCCCGGTTCGTGTCCGCGCACTGGCGGCTGGACTGGCGCGGGGCGCAGGGTTCGTTCGTGCGGGTGCTCCTGACGGGTGTGGCGATCGGCGTGGCCATCGGCACCGTGGGCGGCAACCTCGGCTGGATGGACGGTTTCCACGGCCTCCTGCTGGGCCTGATCCCGGGCCTCACCGCCGGGCTCGCCGCGGGCGTGCTGACGCTGCCGGACCAGGCGGTCGCCCGCACCACCCCGCACGGTCGCCGGGCCTCGGCCGCTCGCCGCACGCTGGTCGTGCGGCTTGGCACGGGCGCGGCGGCACTGCTGGTGCTGGGATCGGCGCACGTCCTCAGCGGCTCGGTCGCCGAACCACTGCGCCCCGCGCTGCTGCACGCGACGATCGCCGGCATCACGGGCATCTGGCTGGTCGGGTTCGCCGTGTCGATGCACGGCTGGTGGAGCCACCGCGCGGCGTTGCGCCTGGTGGTGCGGGCCGGGATGCTGCCGCGCGACGTCGAGGCGTTCCTGGCGCACACCGAGGAGCGGATCATCACCCGCCGCAGGCTCGACGGTCACGCCTTCCTGCACCGCACGCTGCAAAGCCACTTGGCGGCGGCGGCCGTCAACCCCGGTCCGACGCGCGCCCAGCCCGGCACGCCCGACGCGCCGCCGGCCGCTCATCCGGGCTGAGCGGGGTTCACCCCGGCGCGGAACAGGGCTCCGGCTCCCGCCGTGGTTGGACGGGGTATCGGGCCACACCCCGGTGGGCGGCGACGCCGTTCGCCAGTGGGCCAGGGCGAAGCGGCGGGAGGTGGTCCGCGTGCTCGGTGAGCGCACAACCTGTTCGGCCCAACGATTTCGGCCCGGCCACCGGCATCGGCGCCGATGACCTCGCGGCCAAGCCCGTCGCGGGGGAGTGCGCCGGTCCCTGATCCCGGGCAGTTGGAACCGGTAGCGGTAGACGGGGTGTGCCCGGCGACGCGCGGTCGTGGTCACGCCGGCGAGTCCGGTCGGCGCCGAGCGGTGGGCGGTGGTCGTCGGCGGCCACGAAGAGGTGAGCGGACATGCGGCTGGCCGCCGACGTGCAACGCGGCCTGCACCGGTTCGCCAAGCGCTGGTACCGGCCCAGGGCGCTGCGGGTGTTCCGGGACCAGACCAGCCTGGGCGCCAACCCCGACCTGTGGCGGACCATCGAGAACGCGCTGGACTCGTCGCGGTACTTCATCCTCATGGCCTCCCCGCGGGCCGCCGCGTCGGTCTGGGTGGGGCGGGAGGTCGAGCACTGGCTGACCAACCGGGAGCGCGAGACGTTCCAGCGCCACCAACGACGTCTCCCGGTGCGGCGGGACCCTGGCCACCGGCGGGCAGGACGGCACGGTCCGGCTGTGGGACGTCAGCGGCCGGCTGCGGGCGAACCAGCCGATGACCGGGCACGTCGGCCCGGTGTACGCCGCCGCGTTCAGCCCGGACGGCCGGACCCTGGCCACGGGCGGCGACTGCGGGTGGAACCCCGAGCAGGCCCGCAACCAGTTCTCCTGCGGTCAGGACGGCCGGCGCCTGTGCCTGGCCGGCGCGGGCGAGGACCACTCGGTGCGGGAGTGGACCTCGGCTACACCGGCGACATCGCGAAGACCCTGTGCGACACCACCCGGCGCCCGCTGACCCGGGAGGAGGGCAGCGCTACGTGCCGGAAGTGCCCTACCAGGAGGTCTGCGGCTGAACGGTCACCGCCGCGTCCTCCGGCGCCCGCGCATCGGCGACCGGCACGGCGTCGTGCCCCGCCGCTACCGCTCGGACCGGCCACCGACCGTCCGGTCCAGGAAGGCCTGGATCCGGCCGTCGGTCGCGGCCGTCGTCCACAGTTCCAGGGTGGCCGCGTCGGTGGCCCGGTCGAGCCGCTCGTTCACCTCGTGCCGCACCTGGGCCTTGGTGTGCCGGAAGACGTCCGCCGGGATGTCGCGCGCCAGTGCCGTGGCGGCGGCCGAGGCGCGGTCCAGCAGCAGGTCCGGGTCGCACAGCTCGGTCACCAGGCCCAGGGCCAGCGCCGCCTCCGGCCCGTGGTTGACGCCGGCGAAGACGGCCCGGTGCGCGGCCACCGGCCCGATCGCGAACCGCACGATCTCCAGCGCCGACTGGGGGAACGGCACGCCGACCCGCAGTTCCGGCAGCCCGATGGTCCCGCCGGCCATGATCCGGTGGTCGGCGGCGGCGGCGAGCACGCAGCCACCGGCGATCGCGTGCCCGTCGACCGCGGCCACCACCGGCTTGCCGACGTCGAAGACGGCCCGGAAGGCGGCGTTGAGCGCGGGCAGGAACTCGGCCGCGTACGCGGCCCCGCCGTCGACCACGCGCTTGAGGTCGACACCGGCGGAGAACACCCGCCCGGTCCCGGTCACCACCACGGCCCGGACGGCGTCCCGGTCGTCGAGGTCGCGCATCGTCCGCGTGATCGCCCGGCACAGCTCCAGGTCCAGGGCGTTGACCTTGCCGTGGACCAGCCGCACGACCCCGATGCCGTCCACGACGTCGACCTCGATCACCACGTTCCCCTTCCCGGAGGATCCGACGCCGAACCGCCGTGGTCGCGGCGGGCGGCGAGCACGAGCAGCGGCGGTCGCCGCAGGTGCTCGGCCAGCCGGGGGTGCTCGGCGAGCGCGGCGTCGTCCGGCACCGGTTCGTCGATGCCCGTCAGCTCCAGGCCCGCGGCGAGCAGCGCGCCGACCAGCGTGGTCAGCCGCCGGTGGTGCTTGCGCACGCCCTCGATGATCCAGCGTTGGGTCCGCGGCCCTTCCCGCGCGTAGTCGTCGACCGGCCACACGGTGCCGTGCTCGGTCCGCAACCACCCGGTCATGGGGTCGGCGGCCGTGCAGACGGGGTGTTCGACCGAGAAGACGAACCGCCCGCCGGGCCGCAGCCAGCGGGCGACGCGCCCGACCAGGCCGGGGTAGTCGGCGACGTAGTGCAGGGCGAGGCTGCTGACGACCAGGTCGGCCGAGCACGCGGGCAGCGCGAGCTCGTCCAGGTCGGCGCGCAGGAGGCGGACCCGCGGGTGCGGGGTGGCCAGCGCCAGCATCCGCCGGGACGAGTCCACCGCCAGGACGTCGGCCGCCCCGGCGTCGGCCAGCCGGCGGGCCAGGGCGCCGGTTCCGCAGCCCAGGTCGACGATCGAGGCGCCCGCCACGGGAGGGAGCACGCGGTCCAGGGCGGGGATCTCGACGACGTCGTTGATCGCGGCGGCCGAGTCGCGCAGCAGGCGGTACCCCGCGAAGAACCGGTCGTCGTCGTAGAGGTCGCGTCCGGCCGTGCTCACAGGTACTTCCTCAGGTCGTCCACGTCGACCAGCGGCAGGCCCCAGCGCAGCGCGGCGACCTCCAGGTCCGCGGCCTTCGCCATGGTCCCGTCGGGGTTCATGACCTCGCAGCACACCCCCACCGGTGGCAGCCCGGCCGCGACGCACAGGGCGACGGTGGCCTCGGTGTGACCGCCGCGTTCGGCGAGCCCTCCCGGACGTGCGGCGAGCGGGAAGACGTGGCCCGGCCGGACGAAGTCGCCCGGCACGGCGTGCGGGCTGGCGAGGCGGCGCACGGTCGCCGCGCGTTCGGCGGCGGACACGCCGGTGCCGGTCCCGGCGGCCAGGTCCACCGGGACGTGCTGGCGGGTGCCGTGCCGGTCGCCCGGACCGGGGATGGGACCGATCTCCAGCCGCTCGAGGACCTCGGGCGCGCACGGCACGGTCGAGTGACCGCAGGCCTGGGTGAGCAGGAAGACGAACGCCTCCGGGCGCAGGTGCGCACCCGCGAACACCACGTCCCCCTCACCCTCCAGGTCCGGTTCCCACACCACCACCGCCCCGCCGGCGGCCAGCTGCGCGAGGGCCTCCTGCACGCCCCGCGCGCCCGAGCGGCGCCCCGACCACGGCAGCGCCGCGACCGCCTCGGTCACCGCACGTCCCGGATCGGCCGGCCAGCGCTGCGCCAGGCGGGTGACCAGATCGGGTTCCAGGTTCACGCGATCACCGGCCGACAGGTCGGCGAGCGTGGTGTTGCGCAACGTCACCGGGAGCAGCGCCACGGAGAACCGGTCGCGCGCCACCTCGGCGACGGTCAGGCTGACGCCGTCCACCGCGATCTGCCCCTTCGGGACGACCAACGGGAGGAACCGCTCCGGCGGCTTGATCCACAACCGCCTGGAGGTCGTCTCCTCGTCGACCCGGACGACCTTGCCCACGGCGTCCACGTTGCCCTGCACCAGGTGACCGCCCACCCGGTCGCCCAGCACCAGCGGCGACTCCACGTTGACCCGCGTGCCGGGCCGGATCCCGTCGAGCGTCGACCTGCGCCGGGTCTCCGGCGACAGCACCGCGGCCAGCACGTCCGGCGCCCCTTCGGCCTGGTCGATGGTGAGCCCGACGCCGTTCAGGCAGATCGAGCCCGGCGCGGTGGTGGCGGTCCTGGGCGCGTTGACCTCGATGCGGCCCCGGTCGACGGACGCCACCGTGCCGACCTCGTGGATGTGTCCGGTGAACATGCGATTCGCCTCTCGACAGCGGGAGGTGGCACCTCCGCGCGCGGAACCAGGGGCCTGGACGCAGGCCCGAGAGGGAGCGGGGTCTCACCGCGTGGCCTCGGAGTCGCACCGAGTCGTCCCGCCGCGACGGGCGGAACTGGTGGGCTGTCACCACCACACCTTGGAATCGCACCAAGACCCTGTATACCACCGCGCACCCGCCAAGATCAACGCAGGTGCGAGGGGCTCACGCGCTGATCCGGCGTCCGACGCGCTCGGCCGCCTCGCGCCGCCGGATGTGCGACATGATGAAGCCGTGGACCTCTCCGCCAGTTGTGCCCGCTGCTACTCCGAGCAGGACTTGTCCGTCCTGCTCGGAGGCGGCGCCGACGCCGTGCCGGACAGGCTGGTCAAGTCGATCGCGGCCGACTCCCACGACCACTGGTCCAGCGGGCAATGGCAGTCCTTGTACCGGCGGTTCGCACTCCGCCTCATCTTCCTGGTGCGCGCCAAGGAGGTTGATCCGGGTCTGGCGTTGCGGGCCTTCGGTCCGTCTTACGCCGACCTGGCGAGCTGGCCCGACGAGGAACGCCGTGCCATCGAGGACGCGTTGGTCGCCGCACTGCTGGACGCGTTGGAGCGCTGGCCCACCGACGATCTTGTGGACCTGCTGGGCGGACTCGCGTGCGCGTACGACGACTTGCGGCCGTGGCTGGCGCGCCTCGACACCGCCGGCGGCCCGAACGCGCAGGGCGGTGTCGTCCGGCTCGCGTGCCAGTGGGCGACGGAGCTGCTCTGGGGCGAGGACGCCTGGTTCACGTGGTGGCACACCGAGGACCCCGCGACTCCGGTACGCGAATGGACGCTGCGCGCGAAGACCAGGGTCGAGCACTTCAGCCGGGCGCACCCGGAGTGCAAGACAGCACGGGACGCCCTGATCGCGTACGACTGCCTCGATCGCGGGGAGGACGGCCCCTGGTGGTACCCCGGCCGCGGCTGGGACCAATGGCAGCGGTGGGGCCTGCCCGGACACTACGGCTGGCTCCGGTCCAGCGACCACGACCGCTGACCGGTACCACGAACATGTCCGATGGTGACGCGTCACCGACCACCCGCTCGCGGCCCTCCACGGCCACGAGTGCTCGACAAGTGAAGAGACCATCGGCTCGCCGGTGAACCCCGTCGCCGTGCCGCGACACCCCACGCCGTCCCGCAACCCGAGGAGCCTTGATGACCCGCACCGTGCTCGTCCTCGGCGGTGGCACCGCCGGCAACGCCCTGACCGTCCTGCTGCGCCGCGCCGGGCACGCCGTCGACCTCGTGGAGGCCAAGCCCGACTGGAACGCCACCGCCGGGTCCGGCATCACCGTGCAGGGCAACGCGCTGCACGTGCTGCGCGAGGTCGGCGTCATCGACCAAGTGCTGCGCCACGGGTTCCCGTTCGACGAGCTGAGCCTCTTGTCCCCGTCCGGCGCGGTGCTGGCCGTGCACCCCGGCGGCCGGATCGGCGGTGACGACCTGCCCGCCACCGTGGGCATGCAACGACCCAGGCTCCAGCAGATCCTCATCGACGCCGTGCGCGCGTCCGGCGCGTCGGTCCGGCTGGGCGTCACCGCCACCGCCTTGGACCAGGACCGCGGGGACGTCACGTTCTCCGACGGCACGAGCGGGCGGTACGACCTGGTCGTCGGCGCGGACGGCCTCAACTCCGCCACCCGCCGGCTGATCGGCGTCGAGGACCGGCCGGCGCCCACCGGCATGGCCATCTGGCGCGCCGCCGTGCCGCGCCCGACCGGCCTGGACCACACCCGGATGATCTACGGCGGGCCGTGCTTCATCGCCGGCTGCTGCCCGACCGGCCCGGACACCGCCTACGCCTACCTGGTGGAGCGCAACCGCGACCGCGGCGCGATCGACCCGTCCACCTACGCCGAGGAGATGCGGCGCCTGGCACAGGGCTACGGCGGGCCGTGGCCGGAGATCCAGGCCGCGCTGACCGACCCGTCGCTGATCAACTACACCTGGTTCGACCGGCTGCTGGTGCGGGGCCCGTGGCACCGGGGCCGGGTGGTGCTCGTCGGTGACGCCGCCCACGCGTGCCCGCCGACCCTGGCTCAGGGCGCGGCGATGTCGTTGGAGGACGCGCTCGTCCTGGCCGAGCTGCTGTCCACTCGGGACAGTTGGGACGACGCGGTGCTCACCGAGTACCGCGACCGCCGCTACCCGCGCGTGCGCGAGGTCGTCGACGCGTCCGTGCAGCTCGGGCAGTGGTTGCTCGACGGCGTGCGTGACGCCGACGTGCCCGGCCTCATGGGCCGCACGATGGCGACGCTGGCCCGGCGCCCCTGACAGCCGCGACCGTCGACGCGCACGTCCGGACGAGCTGCGACCCCGTGAAACGCCTTCCCGAGCGGCGACGATAGCCGCTGCAAACGGGCGAACCGAGGCGTGGACGGAGCACATGCGGCGAGACGCGGTGATCACCGGGGTGCTCGGGCTGGTCGGGGCCGGGAACCTGGTCGCGCGGACCCCCGGTCTGTGGGCCTGGGTCCTGCTGGCGGTCGGCGGCAGCTCGGTCAGCCTGTTCCTCCTCGTCAACGGCGTCGTGGAGGACCGGAGGTCGCGAACGGCCGCGGGGCTGGACGAGTCCGCGGCGCGACTTGCCCGGTCGGTGCGCGCCCAGGTCGAGCGCGAGATGTCCGCCTACTGGCGGAGCGGGAGGGTCGACCTCGCCGAGACGTACCGCACGACCCCCGCCGGCCGGGTGATGGTGCTGGGCGGTCCCGGCGCCGGCAAGACGGTGCTCGTCCAGCAGCTGGCGCTGGACCTGCTGAGCGGGGAGCACGACCGGGTCCCGGTGGTGCTGCCGCTCGCCTCGTGGGACTCCCGCGCCGTCCACCTGGACGACTGGATGGCCGAGTACCTGGCGGAGCACCACCGTTGGCTCACGGTGGGCGTCGCGCGAGCCCTGATCGACGCGGACCGCGTGCTCCCGGTCCTCGACGGCCTCGACGAGATGACGCCCGACCGGCAGCAGCTCGCCCTGGGGGCGCTGGCGGACCCCGGGCGGAGGTTCGTGCTCACCGCCCGACCGGAGGGGTTCGTCGAGCTGCCGGCCGTGAAGGTCGTCTTCCTCAAGCCGCTGTCGGCTCGGCAGATCGCGGAGCACCTGGCGGAGGCGGGCGCGAACGAGCGGTGGTCGCCCGTCCTGGAGCACCTGTCCACCGAGCCGGACGGCGCCCTCGCGAAGGCGTTGGCCACCCCGGTGTACCTCGGTCTCGCGATCGTCGCCTACGCGGACCCCCGGTCCGATCCCGTCGAGCTGCTCGACCCGGTCCGGTTCGGTGAGCCCACCGCGATCCGGCGCTTCCTCCAGGAGTCGGGCCTGGTCCGCGTCGTCCGCGTCGACCCGGGGGCCCTCATGGAGGAGCGCGCCCTGCGCGCGATCGGGCACCTCGGCTTCCTGGCGGACCACCTGCAGCGCCTGAAGACGCGTGACTTCGCCTGGTGGGAGCTGAAGCGGTCGGTGCCGTCGCCGGTCTTCGCCGCGGTGGGCCTCGTGGTCGGCTTGTCCGCCGCACTGGCCACGACCGCGGTGTACGGGGACGTCGCGGTCGCGATCCAGGCCGCGGTGGTCCTGGTGGTCACCGCGATGTTCGCGCTGGGCGGGCGGTCGGCGCGGTCGACGGACGTGGCACCCGATGACGAACTCGCCCGCGCGGCCACCCCGACCGACTCGCTGCGCGGCCGGCGTCGGCGCATGTGGGGGTGGGCGTTGGTGTCCGGTGCTCTCGTCGCGGTCGTCGCCCTGCAAACCGGTGAGCCGGGTCCCGGCGCCGCGGCCGCGGGCGCGGTGGCGGCCGTGGTGGCGGCGGGCTTCTCGACCTACTTCCGCTACTCGCTCAGCCGGGTCTGGCTGGCGAGCCGGGGGAAGCTGCCGCTCGACCTGATGTCGTTCCTGGAAGCCCAGCGGGACGTGGGCCTGCTGCGCCGCTCGGGTGCGACCTTCCGGTTCTACAACCGCCCGCTCCAGGAGCACTTCGCGGACGAGTACGGCCCCGCGTCGCTGCCCCGGCAGATGGCCGACCTCGCGGCGCACGTCATGGTGTCGAGGATGCGGGAGGAACTGGTGGACCTCGCCCTGGCCAAGGCGGAGGTCCACGCGGTCGTCGAGGCGCCGCGCGTGGAGACCATGCGTCGCGAGGTCGTCGGCGAGATCCTGGGTTCCCAGACGGACCTGGTCACCGCGACCGCCGGGGAACGGGAGCGGTTCGTCGCGTCCAAGCGGCGGTTCGCCGAGCAGGTGCGCGTGCCGTTCGCCGCGCTGGGGAAGCCGTGGTACTTCGTCCTCACCTGGGTTTTCGCCACCCTGACCGCGGCGAGCGTCTTCCCGCCCGCGACGAGCACCCCCGTGTGGATCGCCATGGGCGTCGCCGTGGTGGTGCTGGACTCGTCGGCCCGGGTGTTCCTGAGCGGGCATCGGCACTACGCCCGGTTGCGCTCCCTGCTCGACGTGATGGCGGTGTCGACCGTGACGCTGGTCGCCGCCGCGGTCCTCTCACCCGTGCTGAACCCGTCGTCCACCGGCGCGACGATCGCGTTCGCAACCGCGGCGGTGGTGTGCGCGGCGTTGTGGGGGTGGGCGCGGCCCCTGAAGGCACAGGCCGTTGCGCTGGGGTCCGACGATCCCCGCGACTGGCCCACCGAGCAGCAACTCCCGCGAGCCGCCGCGGCCAGGCAGGAAGCGGCGCGCGCCCACCGCGAACTCGTCGACGCGCTGGTGGAGAAGGGCGTCCTCCCGCTCGTCGCCGCACGCGTCGAGGTGCTGGCCGAGCGGTCCTACGCGACCGCCCTGCCCGAGGCGTCCGTCGGGCGGTTGGGCGGTCTCACCGAGCGCGCCCAGTTCGTGCCCACCGACACCTCCGCCCAGCTCAACCGGATGCTCGATGCGATGTCCAGCGGCGCCATCGGGCTGAGCGGGACGCGCGGCATCGGGAAGAGCACCGTCCTGCAGATGTTCGGCGACCAGCGCTTCAGCGGGCAGCCCGGGGACCTCTCGCTCGTGGTCACCGCGCCCACCGACTACGACAGCCGCGACTTCCTCGTGCACCTGTTCACCCGGTTGTGCCTGCTGGTCCTGCCACCCGAACCGGCGAACCGGGCGGCGGTGTCCCGATTACCGCGGCTGCGGTGGGTGCTGACCGCGTCGGCGGGCGCGGGGGTCGTCGCCGGGGCGGTGTGGTGGCCGCAGCTCGTGGAGGCCGCGAAGTGGGTCGGGGGCAACGTCCGGACCGTGGTGGCGGCGGCAGGCGGGCTGGTGTCGGCCGTGCCGCTGGGGGTGGGTGCGGTGGCGTTCGCCAGGCGGCGGGCGCGGTTGCGGGGGCCGGACACCGCGTTGGAGGACGAGGCCCGCAGGCACCTGCGGGGGTTGCGGTACCTGGAGACGACCACGCGGACGCGCACGGCGACGCTGAAACCGCCCGGTGGGCTGGAGGCGGGCAACGCCGTCGCCCGGCAGCGGGCCGAGCAGGTGAAGACCTACCCGGAGCTGGTCGCCGAGTTCCGGGAGTTCCTGGGGTTCGTCGGGCTGCGGTTGCGCAGCCGGGCCGACCGGGCCGACGCGCGGGTCGTCATCTGCGTCGACGAGGTGGACAAGATCGCGACCGCGGAGGCCGCCGAGCAGTTCGTCAACGACCTCAAGTCGGTGTTCGGCGTGCAGGGGGTGTTCTTCCTGGTGGCGGTGTCGCAGGACGCGCTCACGTCGTTCTCGCGCCGGGTGCTGTCGGTGCGCACGACGTTCGACTCGGCGTTCGACGACGTGATCCAGGTCAGCCGGCTGACGCTCACCCAGACGCGGCGGCTGCTCGTGCAACGGGTGCTGCGCCTGCCGGAACCGTTCGTCTGGCTGTGCTACGCGCTGTCGGGCGGGCTGCCCCGTGACCTGAACAGGATCGTGCGGCAGCTCTACGACGCCCGCACGGAGCTGGGCCCGGACCGGTTCGAGCGGCTCGCGCTGGAACTGATCCGGCAGGACGTCGACACCACGGTGCACGGCCAGGTGCAGCAGCTCGCCGGTCGCACGGACGAGAGCAGCGGCCGTTCGCTGCGGTGGCTGGCCGAGGTGGCGCGGTTGCCGCTGACGTCCGAAGCCCTGGCGGGGCACGTCGACGCCGCCCCGTCGCTGCCACCGCAGTCGGAGGACCTCTGGCAGTTGCGGGAGCAGTCGTCGGCCTACCTGCGCTACGCCGCCGTGCTGCTGCGGTCGTTCTGCGAGGCGACCGCGGCCACCGTCTCGGCGTTGCGCGACGTGCCGGACGACGACAACCCGCTCCGCCACCTCGCCGACGCCCGAACCCACCTGTCCGTCGACGCCGCGATGGCCGACGCCGCCGTGGACGCCTACCGGACCGCGGTGCCGGATAGCCCGTCAGGGGAGTGGGAACCCGAGCGGTGAGTGCGAGGACCCCTGGCCACACGCCGACCAAGGGGACGCGGCGTGGGCCGCGTCCCCTTCCGGTTCACCCCAGGGTTTTGGACATCGTGTAGAGCGTGCGGCCGACGTCGTCGAACTCCGTGACCGACCAGAGCATGCCACGATCCCGCTCCAGCGAGAGGTCTTCCGCGCCGGTCGGCGCTTCCACCACCTTGTCGTCCTGGAGCGCGCCGGTCGCCGGGTTCTCCTTCGTCCGGCGCAGGTAGCTGGGTCCGGTCTTGCCCCGCCCGGTCTGGCTGAGGTACCAGAACCGGCCGTCGTGCGCGACGCCTTGGACGTTCTGACCGGGCAGCATCAGGACTTTGCCCGGGACGGCCTGCCCCCGACGTGTCACCGGCTTGCCGTCCTCGGCCGGGTACGCGACCACCCGTCCGTTCCTGGAATCGCCATCGTTGCTTCCGCAGTACTCCCCAACAAGGATGCGGTGCGACCGTGAGGTGCGGTCGATCCCGACGTAGGAGAAGCGCGGGTCCGGATTCGCGCCCCGGCAGTAGTCGTCCGAATCGCTCGCCGTCCTGGTCTGCCACCGCCCGACCTGGGGCATCACGTAGCCGTCGGCGCCTTTGCCCCGGTAGATCTCGTTGGTGTCGAACACCCTGAGGCCTCGCTTGGTCTCCGTGACGTAGATGTAGCGGCCGTACCAGAGCACACCACCCGCGTGAACGTCGGTGACCTGGGTGTAGTCCTTGCCGTTGCGTGTCGGGACGACCAGCCGGACGTGCCGGTACTTGAGGTTCTGGTCGACGAAGGTGAGCTGCACCGCGTCCGCGCCGTGCTCGCCCTTGCGGTGGTACCAGCTGAGGATCACGGGCTCGCGTCCGCGCCAGACCCCGGCGCTCCTCGCGTCGGACACGTGCGACACGCCCTGCGGAACCCACGGCTCCCTGCTGTTCGCGTCGTTGGTGTCGAAGCAGTAGTGGGAACTGATGGCGGCTTTCTTGATCGGCCCCTTGCACCTCTCATCGCCGGATTCGAGCGTGAAGCGCCCGGGGTCGGCGAAGATCCGTTCCAGTTCGACCTCGGTCCTGGTCATCTTCGGACTCGCCACGTACCGGAGTGCGAAGGCGGCCTTGCTCTGGTCCACCGGCTGAGCCTGGGCGGGCGCGGCGAGCACCACCATCAGCGCGGCGATCCCCACCCCGTACGCCTTCCAGTGTTTCAGCATTGCTGTCTCCCCCTCTCAACGCTGTACAGCGTGGCGTGGCGAGCTGGAAGAAATCTGGGATCGTCCTTGTGCCGAGAAGCCGTGGAGTTGCCGCACCTGGGCTCGTCCGGGTGGCGTGCCGCAGAACGGGCCGGTCGAGCTCTCGTCATGTTCGGTTCGGATCGTCGGTGTGCGGGATGGGGCACAATCGAGCGATGCATGACGGTGCCCCGCCGGTCGAGGACGGCGCGGACGAGGGTCCACCCGACGACAACGGCAGGGTTGGGCAGCACGCGCGAGCGTCCTCGTCGGCCATCATCGTGCAAGCCGCTCGTGACGCGACCATCAGCCTGACGCACGATCTCGTGCTACCCGACGCGCAGGTCCGGCTGGTGCGGGCGCAGGAGGAGACCATTCAGGCGCAGCGTCAGCTCATCTCCGTGATGGAGGAGCTCAACGACGCCCGCCGGGTGATGCTGGAGAGCGCGCAGGTGGAGCACCGCGCTTCCCAGGTGATCATGGTGCTCCGAGTGGTGCTCGTCCGCTTGTCCGCGCTGATCGCGCAGCTCACCGAGGAACGCGACCGCTACCTGGCGGAGGCCGCGGGCCACCGTGCCGAGGTGGCGGCCACCCACCGGCGACTGTCGGCGGCCGAACAGGAACGCGGGCGCGCGGAAGGGCAACTCGGCCAGGCCCAAGAGGAGCGGCGTCGCGCGACCGCGCTCGCCGAAGCCGCCCTGGCGAAGATCGTCCAGTTGGAGGGCACGCTGCGCCGCGCCGGCGCCCACGACCCAGGCGTGCCCGCCCTGGGTTCGGACCCGGACGTCGCGGTCCCTTCTCACGACGACGTCCTGCACGACACGGCGGTGGGCCTGGACCGGGTGCAGCGGCTCCTCGACGAACAGGAGCGGGAACTCGCGGACCTGGAGGCCGACGGTGCCCGAGCCCGTGTCGTGCCTCCACACCGCGTGCCCGACCTCGACCGGTTCCTCGACGAGCTGGGCGTGGTCCTGTCCGGCTCCGCGACGCGGGTCGGGCTGTGCCACCTGGAACTCGACGCGCCCGCCGCAGGCGACGACCTCCTCGGACGCGACCGGGGACACGGACGCGAGCTGCTGACGGTAGTGCGTGACCGTCTTGCGCGGGCATTGCCGGAGTCGGGCTTCTTCGCCGCTCTGGGTGCCGGCTTCGTCGTCGCGGTGGTGGAGCCGGGCGCCGATGTCGAGGTGATCGCGCTGGCGCGTCGACTCCAGGCGGAGGTGGGGGCGCCGATCTCCGTCGACGGCGCCGTGCTGGTGCCGGCCGTCGCGGTCGGGATCGTCACGCGCGAGGCCGCGCGGAGCACTGCCGCGGAACTGCTCCGTGACGCGAGGGTGGCCTTGGACGCGGCGAAGCGGAAGGGGGCGAACCAGTGGGTGCTGTTCGATCCCCACCGCCTTGACGGTCCGAGTCGTCTCATCACCGACGTGCTTTCGCTGTCCCCGGTCGGCATCGGCCTGTTCGACGAGGGCGAGCGGCTGGTGGACGCCAACGAAGCCCTGTGCGCGCTGCTGCGGCTGGACCTGGAGCAGCTGCGCGGCGTGACCGCGGAGCAGTTGACCCATCCCGACGACGACGGTCGGTGGTTGAGCGCGGCCCGCGTGTTCGAGAGCGGTCCGCGCCGGAACCCGCGCCGGATCCTGGTGCGGTCGGACGGCGAGCCGGTGTACTGCGAGCTGCACATCAGGCCGTCGGAGGGCAGCGACGTCGCGCCGTCCTGGTTGGTCGCCTTCGAAGACGTCACCGATCGCCATCGCACCGTCGAGGTGCTGCGGTACCAGGCCACGCACGACGAGCTGACCGGGTTGCCGAACCGGGCTTTGGTCAAGGAGATGCTCGGGGAGTTGTTGGAGTCGCCGGAGCGGTCGAAG
>NZ_JBVJVK010000013.1:0-129128 GCF_055603705.1 Actinosynnema sp. NPDC037264
TCGAGAGCCATCCAACGGCAGAGGACTGATTGCCACACCCCACCAACCCGGGCGTCCGGAACATCGTGTCCCGGACGATCAAGAGCTTATGGAGGACTGAGGGCGTTCTCAGCATTTCCGCAGGTCAGAGGCATCATCTAGGGATGCCCAGGAGACCGTGGACCCACGCGCGGGCGCGCATCCCCAACACGCACAGGGGTTGGCGCCACCCGATGCGGGTAACTGGCTGAGTACTCGACCCGCTCGACCGCGAAACCCGCTCGACCGGGAACACGCTCGACCGGGAGAACCACGCGCCGACGAGAGGAACTCACCCGTTGGGTCCGACTGCGGTGGTCTACGCCAGTGTCGGCGTCGCGACCCTCCTGGCCGCGGTGCTGCCGCGGGTCCTGGGACGGGCGCCCGCCTCCATGCCGATGGTCTTCCTGGCCGCGGGCGCGCTCGCGTTCACGGTCATCGACCCGCTGCCCGATCCCGATCCGACCGAGCACGGCACGCTCACGGTGCACCTCACCGAGCTGTGCGTGATCATCTCGCTGATGGGCGCGGGCCTGGCGCTCAACCGGCCGGTCGGCCTGCGCCGGTGGTCGACGACCTGGCGGCTGCTCGGCATCACGATGCCCTTGTCGATGCTGGCCGTCGGCGCGCTCGGGTGGAGCGCGCTCGGCCTGGGCCTGGCCTCGTCGGTGCTGCTGGCGGCGGTGCTGGCGCCCACCGACCCCGTGCTCGCGAGCGAGGTGCAGGTCGCCGAGCCCGCGGAGAACCCCGACGACCCGGGCGAGGAGGAGGACGAGGCGCGCTTCGCGCTGACGTCCGAGGCGGGGCTGAACGACGGGCTGGCGTTCCCGTTCACCTACGCCGCCGTGGCCATCAGCGTCGTCGGCGCCGCGCCGGGCGCCTGGCTGCCGCAGTGGCTCGCCGTGGACGTGCTGTGGCGACTGGCGTGCGCGCTGCTCGTCGGCCTGCTCACCGGGTGGGGGTTGCGCAAGCTGTTCTTCGCCGCGCCGTCGAAGGATTTCCGGCTGGCGGAGCACGCGGAGGGCTTCGTCGCGCTGGCCGCCACGTTCCTGGCCTACGGCCTCACCGAGCTGGCCGAGGGGTACGGCTTCGTCGCGGTCTTCGTCTGCGCCTGCGCGATCAGGGCCGGCGAGCGGTCCCACGGCTACCACCGCGTCCTGCACCAGTACGTCGAGCAGGTCGAGCGGATGCTCACGGTGCTGATCATCTTCCTGCTGGGCGGCGCGGCGGTCACCGGCCTGCTGGCCGGCACCGGGTGGCGGGAGGTGCTGGTGGCACTGGTCTTCCTGCTGGTGGTGCGACCGGTGGCCGGCCTGGTCGGGCTGGCTCGGGGCAAGACGGGGCCCCGTGAGCGGGCCGTCATCTCGTTCTTCGGGGTGCGCGGCGTCGGATCGCTCTTCTACGTCGCCTACGCGCTCCAGTCCGGGGATTTCGCCGACCAGGACGCGATCTGGCGAGTGGTCGGCCTGGTGGTCATCGGCTCGATCGTGCTGCACGGCATCACGGCGACCCCGGCCATACTGCTGCTGGACCGCCTGAGGGTGCGCGCGGCGCGGGTACGGCACGGCGACCCGGGCCAGGCTCCGCGAACCCCGGTCTGACCGCGGTCAGCGGTTCACTTGGCGGCGTCCCCGGCAGCGACGCCCCCGGTGGCGACGTCCGCCGGGGCGAACCGGTAGCGCCTGATCGCCGGGATCGCCAGCACCGCCAGCACCGTCGCCACCACCACCAGGACCCCGCCCGACGCGGTGGCGCTGCCGGGACCGATCATGGCCCCCGTCGTCCCGTGCAGCAGGTCCGCCAACCGGGGACCGCCCGCCACCACCACGATGAACACGCCCTGCATCCGGCCGCGCATCTCGTCCGTGGCCGCCGACTGCAGGATCGCGCTGCGGAACACCATGCTGATCATGTCCGCCGCGCCGCCGATCGCCAGGAACACCACCGCGAGCCACAGGGCGTTCGACAGGCCGAACCCGATCATCGCCACGCCCCACGCCACGACCGCGAGCACGACACCCATGCCGTGCCGGGTCACGCGTGACGTCCAGCCGGACGTGAGGCCGCACAGCATCGCGCCCAACGGGATGGCGGCGAACAGCAGCCCCAGCGCCAACCCGCCACCCGCCGGGTCGCCGAACGTGTTCTCGGCCATCTCCGGGAACAGCGCCCGCGGCATGCCGAACACCATCGCGATGATGTCCAGCAGGAAGCTCGCGAGCAGGATCTTCTGCACGGCCAGGTAGCGGAACCCGTCGACCACGTCCCGCAGCCCGGCGCGCCGCGACGTGCCGCTCAACGGCGGCAGCGGCGGCAGCTTCCAGACCGCCCAGATCGTCAGCGTCAGCGCGACCGCGTCGACCAGGTACAACGTCGACAGGCCGACGACCGGCATCAACGCGCCCGCCAGCATGGGACCGAACACGCCGCCGAACATCATCACCGTCGAGCTCAACGCCGTGGCGGCCGGGATCTGCTCGGCGGGCACCAGCCGGGCGACGGAGGCGGTGCGGGCGGGGGCGTTCACGGCGAAGAACACCTGCTGCAGCCCGAGCAGGGTGATCACGAGCCAGACCGAGTCCACGTGCAGCGCGGCCTGCGCCCACAGCAGCACGGACGTCACCGCGACACCCGTGTTCGTGACGACGAGCAGCTTGCGCCGGTCCACCACGTCCGCGATCGCGCCGCCGTACAGCCCGAAGACCAACAACGGCACCAGGGCCACCCCGGCCGCCACACCCACCCAGCCCGACGACCCGGTGAGGTCGTACACCTGCTTGGGCACCGCCACCGCGGTCAACTGGCTGCCGACGGCCGTGACGATCGTCGAGAGCCACAACCGCCGGAACGCCACGATCCTCAGCGGTCGGGTGTCGATGGCGATCTTCCCCAGCACTCTCCGCACGGTCGTTAGCGTACGGCAACTAACAACTCCTTCACCGAGACCTGGAACACCCATCACTCGTTTGGGGCTTCTCAGCACGCTGGGCAGTGTCGACGCTGAGAGGACAACAGTGGGGGTGGGGCCGTGTTGCGCTGGCTGTCGCTCGAGTTGACCGGTCGTTGCCAACTCCGCTGCACGCACTGTTACGCCGACTCGTCGCCTCTGGGCACGAGCGGCACCATGACCACCGACGATTGGTCACGGGTGATCGACCAAGCCGCCGACCACGGCGTGGAGGAGGTTCAGTTCATCGGCGGCGAGCCGACCACGCATCCCGCGTTCGCCCGGCTCGTCGACCACGCGCTGTCCCGTGACCTGGCGGTCGAGGTCTACAGCAACCTGGTGCGCATCCGCGACGACCTATGGCGGCTGTTCGAACGCAACGGGGTCGCGCTTGCCACGTCCTACTACTCGGACCGCGCCATGGAACACGAGTCGATCACCGGCCGGACGGGCAGCCATGCCCAGACGCGCTCCAACATCACGCAGGCGGTCCGCCGGGGCATACCCATCCGCGTCGCGATCATCGAAGGGCATCACGGGCGGCGGACCCGGCAGACCCGCATCGAACTCGCCGGACTCGGAGTATCCGAGATCACCGTCCACCGCGTGCGCCGGATCGGCCGGGCCGGAGCGTACGGCCGCCCGGAGGTCGCCCAGCTGTGCGGACGATGCGGCTGGGACCGACTCGCGATCGGCGCGGACGGCGAGGTCTGGCCGTGCACCCTGGCCAGGTCCGCGTCACTCGGCGACGTCCGGAAGCGTTCTCTCGAATCCCTGCACAACGCTGCGCGGACGATCGCGGTCCGTCGCGTGTCGGGTGCAGGTGAAGGTGCCTGTGCACCGAGTGGTGAAACCGACTCGCCCGATCGGATTCCGATCCACGGAGCTACCGACCCAAAGCCGCTTCGACCTTCTCCCTGAGCGCCACCGTGAACTCGTCCGAGAACCCCGCGAGACAACTCAGCGACTCTTCTCGAACCGCGACAGCTTCCGCTCTTGAGTCACTCAGATTCAGCGCCTCGCCCAAGTGGCACAAAGCCAAGCCCAATTGCCACGTGTCACCGATCTCCCGGAAGACCGCCACGGCACGTCGGTGGAAGTCCACCGCCTCCTCGTGGCGCGCCAGTGCCTGGTAGACCTCTCCGGTCCCATCGAGGGCTTGAGCCTCGCGGCCGCGATCTCCCAGGGACCGATGGATGGTCACCGCCCGCTGGTACGACTCCAACGCACTGGCGGTATCACCTACAGACCCTTGGATCTTCCCCAGTTCCAACAGGACGTAACCCTCCAACAGGAAATTCTTCAACGTTCGGACGATGTCCAGCGCGGTTTCGATCGAGTCCAGGGCACGACGGAACTCCCCCATGGCGGATTGTGCTCTGGCGAGGACGATTAGAGCGATCGATTCTCCGTAGCGATCGCGGAGTTCCCGCCCGATGGCCACGGCTTCCTCGGCGACGGAAGCGGCCTCCGCGAAACGCCCTTGACCGATGTGGGCGTCAGCCAGGTTGTAGAGCGGGATCGCCATGCGCTGATGTTCACCGATTTCCCGGTAGATGACGCCGACCTGTCGGAAGACCTCGGCAGCTCTGTCGAACCGACGCTGGGCGAGGTGCGCGATCCCGAGGTTGGCGAGAGAAACTGCTTCGCCCTGCCGATCGCCCCGTTGGCGCCGGATGGCAAGGGCGGCTTCGTGTCGTTCAATCGCCTCGAGGGGGCGTTGCCGTCGGATCGCGATACCTCCGAGAGCGGACAGGACCGCTGCTTCGCCAGCCTTATCCTCCGCACGTCGAGCAGCGGCGAGCGCCACGTCCATCCCGCGCTCGTTCTCGCCCATCGAACTGTTCGCCGAACCGTATGCCTTGAAGACGACCGGCAGCTGCCACGCCAGCCGATCCATCCCCGCTCGCACTGCCGCGTTGGTCGCGGCCAGCAGGTTGTCGTACTCGCTCTCGTACCACCTGACAGCCTCGTCGTGATCGACGAAGGAGAGAACGGCTGCGGTCGATTCCAGCGGATCGAGCGGCAGTCGCCGGCTGTGCGTGTGCATGACCGCGTTGGCCGCCTCCGCGGTGTGCAGATACCACAGCACCAGCCGCCGCAAGCACGCTTGGCGAACATCCAGCGACTCGGCTGTGTTGACCTGATCAGTCGCGTAGGCGCGCAACAGATCGTGGAACTGGTAGCGATCAGGCGCTGTCTGCTCCAGCAGGTGGGCGCCGATGAGGGCGTCCAGCCGCCGTCGCGCGTCGGCGATCGGCACGTCGGCCAGGGCCGCGACCGCCTGTACGCCGAAATCAGCTCCAGGATGCAGGCCGAGCAGTCGGAAGAGCCGCGCGGCGGCCTCAGGCAGGGCACGGTAAGACCACGCGAAAACGGTGCGGACTGCGCCCGCTTCGTCGTCGTCCCCGGTGGACAATGCGTCCCACAGCCCGGATTCGTCGCGAAGATCCTGGATGAGGCTGTTCAACGGCATGTGCGGTCTGCTGGCGGCTCGTTCCGCGGCGATCCTCAGCGCCAGCGGCAACCGGGCGCACAACCTGGCGAGTTCGGCGATCTCCTCGCGGTCGTCGTCGGTGCGGTAGTCGGTCGTGACCGAGCGGATCAGCTCGACTGCCTCGGCTTCGGGCAACAATTCGAGAGTCAGCCTGCGGGCACCGTTGCGGGAAGTCAGGCCGGATAGCCGACTGCGACTGGTCACCACGACCAGGCTCTCCGCCGTGCCGGGCAACAGCGGACGGACTTGGGCGACCGTAGCGGCGTTGTCCAGCAGGATCAATATGCGCCGGCCGGCCAACAGCGAGCGGTACATCGCGGCTTTTGCTTCGAGGTCGGTCGGGATCGCGTCGGGGCGCACTTCCAGCACGCGCAGGAAGCGGTCGAGCGCCTGGTCCGGTGTTACCGGCTCACCAGGGTCGTAGCCCCTGAGGTTCACGTACAACTGGCCGTCGGGGAACTGGTGACGTGCGCGGTGCGCCCAGCGAACGGCCAGCGACGTCTTGCCGACACCCGCCGTGCCGGCGACCACCACCGCCGCCACCGCGTCGCGGTCGTCGCCGCGGAGCGCCAACAGGTCGCCGAGCATCCCCAGCTCACTCGACCGGTTGACGAATCCGCGGATGTCACCGGGGAGTTGCTGAGGTACCCGACTCATCTCCGACGCGGACTGGTGGAAGTGCACTCCACCGCTCACGTCCCGCGCCTGGAACACGTTGCCCGCCGACCCGGTGACCTCCGACCTGTTGTCGCTCGGGCCCGGCTCAACGCTCATGGTTCCTCCTGCGCGCGGGTGGCTCTCCAAAGAATGTCGAGTGTGTCGGTCGCTGACCACCTGCTACACACGAATGGCCACGGTCGAGTAGCGGAAAGGGGAGCGGCTGTCCGTAAGGTGCCGGGTGTGCGACTGCTCGTGGTCGAGGACGAGGTCCGGTTGGCCGAGTCCCTGAAGGCCGGGCTGGAGGCCGAGGGGTACGCGGTCGACCTCGCGTTCAGCGGGACGGACGGGTTGTGGATGGCGTCCCGGCACGCCTACTCCGCGATCGTGCTGGACATCCTGCTGCCCGGCCTGAACGGCTACCGCGTCTGCCGCCGGCTGCGCACGGCCGGCGACTCGACTCCGATCCTCATGCTCACCGCCAAGGACGGTGAGCTGGACGAGGCCGAGGCGCTGGACACCGGCGCCGACGACTTCCTCTCCAAGCCGTTCTCCTACGTGGTGTTCCTGGCCCGGTTGCGGGCGCTGATCCGGCGCGGCGGGTCGTCCCGGCCGAGCGTGCTGCGGGTCGGCGACGTCGAGCTGGACCTGGGCAGGCGGGAGTGCCGGTCGCGCGGCGCGCTGGTGCCGTTGTCGGTCAAGGAGTTCAGCGTCCTGTCGTTCCTGCTGTCGCGGCCGGGCGAGGTGGTGAGCAAGACCGAGCTGCTGGAGGGGTTGTGGGACTTCGCGGCCACCCCGGACCCGAACCTGGTCGAGGTCTACGTCAGCTCGATCAGGCGCAAGCTGGGCCGTGACGTCATCCGCACGGTCCGCGGCGCGGGGTACGTGGTCGCCGGTGGCTAGGTCCCCGACCGCGTGGCCGCCCATCGACAGGATCCGGATCGCGGTCGCCGCCGCCCTCGTCTCCGGCGCGCTGCTGGCCGCCGGCGCGGCGTGGCTGGTCGAGCAGATGGAACTGCAGGTCGAGCAGCAGATCGTCGACGCCGCCCGAGCACGCGCGGACGAGGGCGCCCACCGGCTGGCGAAGCTGCTCGTGACCACCGGCGACCTCGCGGCGGTGCGGTCGATGGGCACCGCCCTCGGGCCGTTCGAGGTGGTCGACCGGGACCACGAGGTGGTCGCGAGCTGCCCGCCGACGGAGCCCCCGATCAACCTCGGCAGCCTGTCAGGCCCATCACGGGTGCTGAGGCGGTACACCACCCAGGTCCGCGTGGACCCCGACCGGCACGACTGCGTCGCGCCCGACCTGTGGCGCGACGGCGACGTCATGGAGGTCCAGGTCGCCACGGTCACCACCGAGCTCTACGACGTCCGCGTGGCCGCGCCGATCGGCAACGCCGACCGGACCGCCGTGGAGGGTGTCCGGGACCTGCTGCGTACGTTGGTCCCGGCCACCGCGCTGCTGATCGGTGTGCTGGCGTGGCTCGCGACCACCACCGGCGACACGTTCCTCCGGCTCAACGCCGCGCTCGACCGGCAACGGCGGTTCACGTCCGACGCGTCGCACGAGTTGCGCACGCCGCTCGCCTCGGCCCGCACCCAGCTCGAAGTGCTGCTCGCCCACCCCGACCGGGTCGACTGGCGGCGCACCGCCGAGAACACCGTGCTGGACCTCGACCGGATGCAGGCCGTCGTCACCGACCTGCTGTCCCTGGCCCGCCTCGAAGGACCCCTCGATCGCCACCGGGTGGACCTGGCGGAGCTGGCCGGCGTGCCCGGACCGGTCGAGGTCATCGGCGACCGGCCGCAGCTGGAACGGATCCTGCGCAACCTCCTCGGCAACGCCGAACGGCACGCGTCCTCGCAGGTCACCGTCACCGTGACGGTGGAGGGCGACACGGCCGTGCTGCGCGTCGCGGACGACGGGCCGGGCATCCCCGGAGCCGACCGCGAACGGGTCTTCGAGCCGTTCGTGCGGCTGGACGAGGGCCGTGCGCGGGACGAGGGCGGCGCGGGCCTCGGGCTGGCCATCGTGCGCGAGGGCGTGCGCGCCCACGGCGGCACGGTCGAGGTCGAGGACAGCGACCGGGGCACGGTGATGGCGGTCCGGCTGCCCCTTGCCTGAAGGGTCCTTCAGGCGGCTTCAGCTCCGGTTCAGCGTGCTCGCCCGACGCTGCCGCCGTGCTCGACACCCGACCGCGGACCACCACCCGAACGCGGACCACCGTCCGACCGGCGTACGCCGTCGCGCTCGGCCTGGCCGTCCTCTACTCCGGCTACGCGCTCGCGCGGCACCACTCGTTCCAGACCACCGGGTTCGACCTGGGCATCTTCGAGCAGGCGGTGCGCTCCTACGCCGCCGGGCGGTGGCCGACGGCCGACCTGAAAGGCCCGGGCTTCCCGCTCCTCGGCGACCACTTCCACCCGGTCCTCGCCCTGCTCGCCCCGTTCTACGCGGTGGTCCCGCGCGCGGAGACGTTGCTGGTCGCGCAAGCCGTGCTGCTGGCCGTGTCGGCGATCCCGGTGACGAGGTTCGCGGTGGACCGGCTCGGTCGGCGCGGCGTCGTCGTCGGCGTGGCGTACGGGCTGTCGTGGGGCCTGCACAACACCGTGGCGTTCGACTTCCACGAGGTGGCCTTCGCCGTGCCCCTGCTGGCGTTCTCGCTGGAGGCCCTGGCCCGCGAGCGGTGGCGCCCGGCGGTCACCTGGGCCCTGCCGCTCGTCCTGGTCAAGGAGGACCTCGGCCTGACGGTCGCGGCGATCGGCCTCTACCTGGTGTGGCGCGGGGTCCGGCGTGGCTGGGCGGTGGCGGCGTTCGGGGTCGCGGCGTCCGCCGTGGTCGTGCTCGCGGTGCTGCCCGCGGTGAACCCGGCGGGCGGCTACCCGTACTGGGTGCGGACGGCGGAGACCGGCGGCCTGGGTTGGCTGCGCCTGCTCACCGCGGTCGCGCTGCTCGCGCCTACCGGCTTCCTCGCCGCCCGGTCGCCGCTGCTCGTGATCGCGCTGCCCACGCTGGCGTGGCGGTTCGCCTCCGGCAACCCGGCGTACTGGGGCATCGAGCACCACTACAGCGCCGTGCTGATGCCCGTGGTCTTCCTCGCGTTCCTGACCGCGAACCCGCGCCGGGTCTGGATCTGCGCGACGGTCACGGCCGCGTTCACGCTCGCCCTGCTCCTGCGACCCCCGCACCAGCCGACGTGGGACGAGGGCCGGCGCGCGACGGCCGCCGGAGTCCTGGCGATGATCCCGGACGACGCCCACGTCGCCGCGTCGAACCGCCTCGCACCGCACCTCACCGGCCGGTGCCGGGTGTCCTTGTTCCCGGCCGACGCCGAGTGGCTGGTCGTGTCCCGCCCGTCGCACTGGCCGACCACGCCCGACGAGGAGGACCGACTCGTGAAAAAGGCCTCCGCCACCCATCGAGTGGTGGCGGAGGCCGATCACGTCATCCTGTTGCGCCGCCGCTAGGGGGCGACCCGCTGCACTTCCCAGCCGTCGCGGCCGAGGCGGAAGCGGAGGCGGTCGTGCATCCGGTCGCGGCGGCCCTGCCAGAACTCGACCTCTTCGGGCCGGATGCGCCAGCCGCCCCAGTGCGGCGGCACGGGTACCCGGTCGGCGTCGGCGAACTGCCGCTCGACCTTGTTCAGCGCGCTCTCCAGAGTGGAGCGCCCGCTGACGACGCGGGACTGCGGCGAGGCCCAGGCGCCCAGCTGCGAGCCGCGCGGGCGGCTCTCCCAGTAGCTCGCGGTCTCGGCGGGCCCGACCTTCTCCACGGTGCCGCGCACGTGCGCCTGCCGCTGCATCGCGAACCACGGGAACGTGGCCGACGCGTACCGGGTGGCCATCAGGTCGTGGCTCTTCGTCGACGTGTAGTTGGTGAAGAACACCAGGCCGCGCTCGTCGAGGCCCTTGGCCAGCACGGTCCGCGAGGACGGGCGGCCCTCGGTGTCCGAGGTCGCCAACACCATCGCGTTCGGCTCCGGCAGGCCCGCGCCCGCCGCCTGGTCCAGCCACAGCTGCAACTGCTCGTGCCAACTCGCCGCGAGGTCGCTCTCCGTGAGCGAGCCTTGTTCGTAGGACACCCGCATCGACGGCAACGCGATGTTCGTCGTCTCCGACATCCCGACCTCCCGGAGCGTAGTTCGTCCTGGCCAAGGCACTTGTGGCGCCTAGCGGTCCAGCGACCGTACGGCTTTCCCGCCCGAGGCGAAACCGCCCGCACGGTGATGACCGCCACCCGATCCGTGACTTTCGGTGTGACCCTCGCCTCGGAATCGAGTACGAGATCGAGTCAGAACGTCGCTCGATCCGGGATGCCTGGCCCGTGCCTGGTCGAGCGCGCGTTCGACGGTCACGGCGTCGTCGGCCACGGCGGTGCCCAGACTTCCACCGCGTGCCAGCGGAACGAGCGACCACCACTGCTCCGAAACCGCTCCCGGCAGGTCGTCGCCCCAGCACAGCAGCTCGGTGCCGAACACCCGGCGGCCCGCCAGACCGGCCGGGCTCGCGTCCACTTCGGGCGTTCCCAATCGAGACGTCTGCTTGATCAGCGGCCCGTTCCGCCGGACGTCGAGCGTCGTGGTGAGCGAGCCCGGCCGTTCGTTCGACCGACCCAGCACGACCACGTCCCGCGCGCGCAGCCGAGCGCCTTCCCCCATCCGCGCGCGGAACACGGACTCGTGGCACGCACGCGCGGTGACGACCGTCGGCTCCGGCAGGTACGCCAACGACGCGCCGTCGGCCAGCTCCACGTCGACCAGCGCGCGGCTGCCGCCCCCGTGCCGACCGGGCAGCGCCAGCGTCGCGGCCACGCCGCGCAGCTCCAGCGACGCGCCCTCCTCGACCGTCACCCGCAATTCCAGGTCGTCACCGCCCAACGGGGCCGTGACCGCGCTGACCAGGTGCACGAGCGCCACCTCGTCGGCGCCGCGACGCGGCACCAGGCGCAGCGGCGCCATCGACCGCATCCCGCGCACGACGGTTCGCCCGTTCGGGTCGCGTGCCACGACCAGGTGAGCCCGCGCCCTCACCGGAGCAACCCCTGTGACCCCCGACACGTCACCAGGTCGGGTGGAACCGCCACCCGCGGATCTCGGGGGAGATCGTGATGAGGAGAGTTGTCGCAACAGCCGCTGTCATCGCGGCAATGGTGGTTATCGGCGGAACCGGGGGAACCGCGGTCGCACAGCGAGCCGAGGTCTCGACGTGCCGCTCGGCGGACCTGACCATCGGGTTCGGCCGCGTGGGAGGCGCGGCGGGCACCGTGTACCGGGAGGTCGTGTTCACCAACCGGGGGCTGCGCACGTGCGTGCTGCGGGGCTTCCCGGGTGTGTCCTATGTGGACGCCGACGGCGACCGGGTCGGCGCCGCCGCCGTGCGCGTCGGCGACCGCGGTCCGCTGCTCACCCTGCCGCACGGCGCGGCGGTCCGCTCGGACGTCGGCTTCGCCCAGGTCGACAACTTCGACCCGGACGTGTGCCGCAAGACGCCCGTGTGGGGCGTGCGCGTGTTCCCGCCGGACGAGACCGTGCCGCTGTACCTGCCGATGACCGACCAGCACGGCTGCGCGGGCGACGTCAGCCCGTTCGGCGATCAACTGACCGCCGCGAGCGTGCGGAGCTGAGCGCGCACCCAGTCGGCCACCGCGGGAGCGTCCGGTGTGTCCACAAGGGACTGCGCGATCACCGGTAGCGCGCCGCGCATCCGGTGGGCGTCGGCCGTCATGACACCGAGGTCGGCGCCCACCAGCGGCGCGAGGTCCGTCTTGTTGATCACCAGCAGGTCCGCGGTGGTCACGCCGGGGCCGCCCTTGCGCGGCACCTTGTCGCCGCCCGCCACGTCCACCACGAAGACCTGCCGGTCGACCAGGCCGCGGCTGAACACCGCGGTCAGGTTGTCGCCGCCGCTCTCGATGATCACCAGCTCCAGGCCGTGGATCCGCTGCTCCAGCAGCTCCACGGCGTCCAGGTTGGCCGTGATGTCGTCGCGGATCGCCGTGTGCGGGCACGCGCCCGTCTGCACGGCCTCGATCCGCTCGACGTCCAGCACGCCGGCCGCGCGCAGGAAGTCGGCGTCCTCGGTGGTGTAGATGTCGTTCGTCACCACGGCGAGGTTCACGCTGTCGCCCAGCGCCCGGCACAGCGCCGCGGTCAGCGCGGTCTTGCCGCTGCCGACCGGCCCGCCGATGCCCAGGCGCACGGCCCGGTGCCCGTGGTCGTGCGGGTGGTGCGGGTCGTGGCCCGCGTCGGTGGGGTCGAAGTTCACCGGGTGCACGTGGTCAGCTGACAAAGAGACGCACCTCTTCCGTGTGGTGGCGGTCATGGGCTTCGGCCAGCAGGTCCAGGCCGGGCGCGCTCGGGGCGGGCAGGTCCTCGGGCGGGGTGTCGGCGTGCCCGGCGGCCGTCGCGGCGATCGCGTCGATCTCGGGCGCCAACCGGGCCAGCACCGCGTTCACGGCGAACGGGTCGAGGCCGAGCAGCCGGATCGCGCCCGTCGCCGGACCCGTCACCGCGTGGTAGGCCACGGTCTGCGCCGCCTCGAACGGCTCGCCGACGAGCACGCCGACGATGACGGGGTGGTGCGGCCTCGGCGTGACCCGCAGCAGCTCGGCCAACGCCGCCGTCGGCCACGCCCGCCGGGCCGCACGCGCGATGCCGCGCCCCTGCACGCGTGAGGCGTTGCGCTGGGCGGGCGACGGCGTGCGGGCGTCGAGTTCGGCGTCCAGCTCCGCATAACGCCCGCGGCACGCGGCGGACGCGAACACCGCGCCCAACGCGCCCGCCGTCCGCAGCCGCCCGATCAGGAACGACGCCAACGACGCCTCGTCGGTCACCAACCGCCGCGCGACGGCCTCCTCCAGCCCGCCCGAGTGCACGTGGCCGCCGCCCGGGAACCGGGAGTCCGCGATCATCAGCGCCGCGAGGTTCATCAGAACAGGAAGTAGCGCTGGGCCATCGGCAGCTCCGCCACCGGCGCGGGCTCCACCAGCTCGCCGTCGATCCGCACGGCGAAGCTGTCCGGGTCCACCTTCACCGACGGCATCGCGTCGTTGAGCACCATGTCGGCCTTGGTGACGCCACGCGTGTTCCCCACCGCCACCAACGGCCGCGCCAACCGCAGCACGTCCGCCAGGTCCGCGTCGACCGCTTGCTGCGACACGAAGTGCACACTGCCGCGCGCCGCCGAGTGGGCGCCGAACATCGGCCGGGCGAAGACCGGCTGCGGGGTCGGGATGGACGCGTTCGCGTCGCCCATCGCCGCGTGCGCGATGAACCCGCCCTTAAGCACCACGGACGGCCGCACGCCGAAGAACTTCGGCTCCCACAGCACCAGGTCGGCCAGCTTGCCCACCTCCACCGACCCGACCTCGTGGTCGATGCCGTGCGCGATGGCCGGGTTGATCGTGTACTTGGCCACGTACCGCCGGGCGCGCAGGTTGTCCGCCAGCTCGCCGAACCGCCCGTGCATCACGTGCGCGGTCTGCCACGTCCGGATGATGACCTCGCCGACCCGGCCCATCGCCTGCGAGTCCGAGCTGATCATCGAGATCGCGCCCAGGTCGTGCAGCACGTCCTCGGCCGCGATCGTGGTCGGCCGGATGCGGCTCTCCGCGAACGCCAGGTCCTCGGGCACGGACCGGTTGAGGTGGTGGCACACCATCAGCATGTCCAGGTGCTCTTCCAGCGTGTTCACCGTGTGCGGGCGCGTGGGGTTGGTCGAGGACGGCAGCACGTTCGGCTCGGACACCACCTGGATGATGTCCGGCGCGTGCCCGCCGCCCGCGCCCTCGGAGTGGTAGGCGTTGATCGACCGGCCCGCGATGGCGGCCAGCGTCGACTCCACGAACCCGGCCTCGTTCAACGTGTCCGTGTGGATCGCCACCTGCACCCCGGACTCGTCGGCGACCCTCAGGCAGGCGTCGATCGCCGCCGGCGTCGTCCCCCAGTCCTCGTGCAGCTTGAACCCGCCCGCACCGCCGGCCAGCTGCTCGCGCAGCGCGTCCTCGCGGGTCGTGTTGCCCTTGCCGAGCAGCAGCACGTTCACCGGCAGGTGGTCCAGCGAGACGAGCATCCGGCCCAGGTTCCACGCGCCGGGCGTCACCGTCGTGGCCTTCGTGCCCTCCGCCGGGCCCGTGCCGCCACCGATCAACGTGGTCAGCCCCGAGGCGACGGCCACGTCCACGATCCCCGGCGTGATGAAGTGGACGTGGCAGTCGATGCCGCCGGCGGTGAGCACCTTCCCGTTGCCCGAGAGCACCTCGGTGGACGGCCCGATGACCAGCGCCGGGTCCACGCCGTCCATGGTGTCGGGGTTGCCCGCCTTGCCGATGCCGACGATCCGGCCGTCCCTGACCCCGACGTCGGCCTTCACCACGCCCCAGTGGTCGAGCACGACGGCGCCCGTGATGACGAGGTCCGGCGCGCCCTCCGCGCGGGTGGCCACGCCCTGGCCCATCGACTCGCGGATCACCTTCCCGCCGCCGAAGATCACCTCGTCGCCCGAGCCGCGCCGGCCCCTCGACCGGTCCTCGGTCACCTCGATGAAGATGTCGGTGTCGGCGAGCCGGATCCGGTCGCCGACCGTCGGCCCCAGCAGTTCCGCGTAGCGGCGGCGGCTGATCCCGGTCACCGGTCCGACTCCCCGGCGTCCGACTCCCGTGCGCCAGGCTCGCCGGCGTCCAGCTCCCCGGCCCACTCCGGCCGCAGCCCGGGCACGCGCCGCGCACCGGCCAGCGGCACCAGCACGACCTCGCGCTCGACACCCGGCTCGAACCGCACCGCCGTGCCCGCCGGCACGTCCAGCCGCTTGCCCCACGCGGCCTCCCGGTCGAACTCCAGGCCGGGGTTGACCGCCGCGAAGTGGTAGTGCGACCCGACCTGCACCGGGCGGTCCGCCGCGTTGACCACGACGAGCGTGGTGCGCGGCCGACCGGGGTTCAGCTCGACCGGCTCGTCGCCGGTGACGATCTCGCCAGGGACCACGGGCTGCTCCTCACACGATCGGGTCATGCACGGTCACGAGCTTGGTGCCGTCCGGGAAGGTCGCCTCGACCTGCACGGACTCGATCATCTCCGGGACGCCCTCCAGCACCTGCTCCCGGCTCAGCACGTGCCTGCCGCTGTCCATCAGCTCGCTGACCGTCCGGCCGTCGCGGGCGCCTTCGAGCACGTGCTCGGTGATGAGCGCGACCGCTTCCGGGTAGTTCAGGACCACCCCGCGTTCGAGCCTCCGGCGCGCGACGTCCGCCGCCACGTGGACCAGCAGCTTGTCCCGCTCGTGCGGTGTCAGGTGCATGGCCGGTGGTCTACCACGGGAAACACCGCCCACCGCCGAACCGAAACAAGGCGTTAACGATCACCCGTCTTCTGAATCGGTTCCTTGATCGTGACCGACGACACGCGCACCCGCGATTGCCCGCAGGTCGGAAGGGGAGCAAGGTTTCTCCAACTCTTTACTTCCGCCGAGAAGGAGCGCACAGCGTGGTGCAGACCGAGGACGACGGATTCCGGCCGGGTCTCGAGGGCGTGGTCGCCTTCCGCACCGAGATCGCCGAACCGGATCGCGACGGTGGCGCGCTGCGCTACCGCGGCGTGGACATCGAGGACCTGGCCGGCCACGTGACCTTCGGCAACGTGTGGGCGCTGCTGGTCGACGGCCGCTTCGGGCCCGGGCTGCCGCCCGCCGAGCCGTTCCCGATCCCCGTGCACACCGGCGACGTGCGGGTGGACGTGCAGGCCGCGCTGGCCATGGTCGCCCCGATCTGGGGCTACGAGCCGCTGCTGGACATCACCGACGAGCGGGCGCGCGAGCAGCTGGCCCGCGCCTCGGTCATGGCCCTGTCGTACGCGGCGCAGTCCGCGCGGGGCATCGGCCGGCCCGCCGTGCCGCAGCACCGCATCGACGAGTGCACGACGATCACCGAGCGCTTCCTCACCCGCTGGCGCGGCGAGCCCGACCCCGCGCACGTCAAGGCGCTGGACGCCTACTGGGTGTCGGCCGCCGAGCACGGCCTGAACGCCTCCACGTTCACCGCCCGCGTCATCGCCTCCACCGGCGCGGACGTCGCCGCGTCCATGTCCGGCGCCATCGGCGCCATGTCCGGCCCCCTGCACGGCGGCGCGCCCGCCCGCGTGCTGCCCATGATCGAAGAGGTCGAGCGCACCGGCGACGCCGAGGGCTACGTCAAGGGCATCCTCGACCGGGGCGAGCGCCTCATGGGCTTCGGCCACCGCGTCTACCGCGCGGAGGACCCCCGCGCCCGCGTGCTGCGGCGGACGTGCCGGGAGCTGGGCGCCACCCGCTACGAGGCCGCGAACGCCCTCGAACAGGCCGCCCTGGCCGAGCTGCGCGAACGCCGCCCGGACCGCGCCATCGAGACCAACGTCGAGTTCTGGGCGGCGGTGATCCTCGACTTCGCCCAGGTCCCGCCGCACATGATGCCCGCGATGTTCACCTGCGCCCGCACCGCCGGCTGGTCGGCGCACATCCTGGAGCAGAAGCGCACGGGCCGCCTCGTCCGCCCGTCCGCGAAGTACGTGGGCCCCGGCCCCCGCAAGCCGTCCGAGGTCGAGGGCTGGGCCGAGATCGCCTGACCCGGCCCACCGGAACTGGGGGTTTCCACCCCGCGTGGCGTGACCCGGGACACCCGGCTGTCACCGCCCGGCCACCCGGCTGCAACACTTAGGGCTCCCGGCAACGGCGCCGGTCGTGCCGACCCCCTCCCCGTGACCGGAGGCTTCGCGATGACCCAGACCGCCGACCCGACCTCGTTGGTCCTGCCCCCCGAACTGCTGCCGTCCGACGGCCGGTTCGGGTGCGGGCCCTCCAAGGTCCGTCCCGAGGCCCTGGCGGCGCTCGCGGCCGAGGGCGCCGCGCTGATGGGCACCTCCCACCGGCAGAAGCCGGTGAAGTCCCTGGTCGGCTCGGTCCGCGCCGGCCTGCGCGAGCTGTTCTCGCTGCCCGAGGGCTACGAGGTCGTCCTCGGCAACGGCGGCACCACCGCGTTCTGGGACGCCGCCGCGTTCGGCCTGGTGCGCGAGCGGGCCCAGCACTTCACCTACGGCGAGTTCTCCTCGAAGTTCGCCAAGGTCACCTCCGACGCGCCGTTCCTGGGCGACTCGATCGTGGTCAAGGCCGACCCGGGCAGCGCGCCCGAGATCGCCTACGCCGAGGGCGCCGACCTCGTCGGCTGGGCGCACAACGAGACCTCGACCGGCGTCGCGGTGCCCGTCTCCCGCCCCGCGGGCTCCGACGGCGCCCTGATCGCCATCGACGCCACCTCCGGCGCGGGCGGCCTGCCGGTCGACCCGGCGGACTTCGACGTCTACTACTTCGCGCCGCAGAAGTGCTTCGCCTCCGACGGCGGCCTGTGGATCTCCCTGATGTCGCCGGCCGCCCTGGAGCGCGTCGCCGAGATCGGCAAGTCGGGCCGCTGGGTGCCGGAGTTCCTCTCGCTGACCACGGCCCTGGACAACTCCACCAAGGACCAGACCTACAACACGCCGTCCCTGGCCACGTTGTTCCTGCTCAACGACCAGATCGAGTGGATCCTGAGCAACGGCGGCCTGAAGTGGGCCGTCGACCGCACCGCCGACTCGTCCTCGCGGCTGTACACGTGGGCCGAGTCGACCTCCTACACGACGCCGTACGTGGCCGACCCGGCCCACCGGTCCCAGGTCGTCGGCACCGTCGACTTCGACGACTCGGTGGACGCCTCCGTGGTGGCCAAGGTCCTGCGCGCGAACGGCATCGTGGACGTCGAGCCGTACCGCAAGCTGGGCCGCAACCAGCTCCGCGTCGCCATGTTCCCGGCCGTCGAGCCGACCGACGTGAGCACGCTGACGAAGGCCGTCGACTGGGTCGTCTCCAAGCTCTGACCCGGACCCACCTGTGGGGGTCGTCCCATCCGGGGCGGCCCCCACAGCCATGACCAGGCACTTCGGGAAGCCGCACCCACCGCCGGCGAGGTGAACCTTGTGCTAACGGAGGTGCGCGGGCCGCCGACATACGGCAAGATCACACGAAGATATCGGCGAACACGGCGAGTCTCCCCCGTCAAGGCGGCGCGCCGCATTAACGTGAGTACTCGGCGAGGTGAGCCATCCGGGAGGCCATGATGCGAGCGTTGCGAGTCATCGGGCTCGAAGACGACGGCAAGTCCGTCATCCTCGAGGACCCGGATCGCGGCGAGCGCTTCGTGCTCCCCGCCGACGAACGGCTGCGCGCGGCGGCACGCGGCGACCTCACCCGGCTCGGCCAGATCGAGATCGAGGTCGAGAGCCAGATGCGCCCGCGCGAGATCCAGGCGCGCATCCGCGCCGGTGAGTCCGTCGCCCAGGTGGCGGCGGCGGCCGGCCTGCCCGCGCACCGGGTCGAGCGCTACGCCTACCCCGTCCTCCTCGAGCGCTCCCGCACCGCCGACCTGGCCCAGCGCGCCCACCCCGTCCGCGAGGACGGCCCGGACGTGCAGACCCTCGGCGAGGTCGTCGCGCACTCCTTCGGCCTGCGCGGCCAGGAGTACGCCGACGTCAGCTGGGACTCGTGGCGTGGCGAGGACGGCCGCTGGGTCGTGCAGCTGCACTGGACCGCCGGCAGGTCCGACAACCTGGCGCACTGGGCCTTCCACCCGGGCGCCCAGGGCGGCACGGTGACCGCGCTGGACGACGGGGCCATGGAGCTCATGGACCCGAACCCCAACCGCACGCTGCGCACGGTCCGGCCGGTGACCCAGCTGGCCCGCCAGGCCCTGGAGCTGGAGAAGCAGCAGGAGCCGGAGATCCTCGTCCGCGAGGAACCGGCGCCGGCGCCCCCTCCGCCCCCGGTCCAGGAGCCCCAGCCGACGCCGGAGCCCGCACCGGTGGCCGAGGAGCCCGCGCCGGCGGCCCCCGCGCCGCAACAGCCGGCGGCAGGCGCCAAGCAGCAACCGCCCCGCAAGGACCCACCGCCCAAGCGAGGCAAGAAGAACCACCCGATCGTGCCGTCCTGGGAGGACGTCCTCCTGGGCGTCCGCTCCACCCGGGGCTGACCCCGACCGGATCCGGAGAAGGCCCCCGCGCAGCACCGCTGCCGGGGGCCTTCCCGCGTCCGGTCCCGTCTCGGCGCGACGCGCGTGATCCGGGTCGGCCCCCGTCACCCGCCCTGAGGTGTGGCAGCAAGCTCGCTCACCGTGTCCACCCGATCGCGGCTCGTAATCGGCGGCGATTCCTCCTACCTTGGATCTGGTGGAACCGACGATTTCGCACAGCATCGACGTGGCCGCGGCCCCCGGCGTGGTGTGGGCGCTGGTGAGCGATCTGCCCCGGATGGGGCGGTTCAGCCCGGAGAACCTCGGCGGCCGGTGGCTGCGCGGGGCCACCGGACCCGCGGTCGGCGTCGAGTTCCGCGGCTTCAACCGCAACGGCGCCAAGCTGTGGTGGACCACCGCCCGGATCGTGGCCTGCGAGCCCGAACGGCTGCTGACCTTCGACGTGCGGTCGCCGTTGACGGTCCGGGTGGCGCGGTGGTCGTACGTGATCACGCCGACCCGCGACGGGTGCGTGGTGACGGAGAACTGGTACCGGGTGGGCAACTGGTTCGTCCGCCGGTTCCTGGGCCCCCGCGTCACCGGGCGCGAGGACCGGCCCGGCTACAACGTCGACTCGATCAAGCACACCCTGGCGGCGGTCAAGGCGCACGCCGAGTCGCTCGGGGACATGCGCCGGGCGCGGCGGACCTCCACGTCGAACGCGCCGTGATCGCACGGGCCTGCTTGACCACCGCCTCATCCGGGTAACCACCCGCCATGCTGGGACGACTGGTCGTCGGCGCCGCGCTGGGCGCCGGTCTGGGCGCGGCCTGGTGGGGCCTGCGCGAACTCATCGCCTCCGGGGCCGTCTGCTCGACCGAGGACTGGGACTGCCTGGCCATGGGCCTGTTCGCCATGCCGGTCAGCCTGGTCGTCGGCGTGCTCGTGGCCTGGGCCGTCCTCAAGGCCGCCCACCAGGACCGCCCGCTCGGCTACGCCGCCGTCGGGGTGACGTTCACCGCCGTCCTCACCCTGCTCACCGTCTGGGTCTCGATCCCCGCCGGGTCCGTCGCCGCCGGCGTGATCGGCTTCGTCCTGGCCGCCCCGGTGACAGCGCGGCACCCGGTCGGCCACACTGCTGCCCGTGACTGACACGCCGCACCCCTCGCGCCCGACCGCGGGCGGCTTCGCGTTCAAGGTGCTCCTGCGCGTCGTGGTGTCGGCCGTCACCGGTTCCGCGCTGCTCGTCGCGTGGATCTGGGCCTACCGCAGCGGCGTCCTCGACCGGGTGGTGAACGAGACGACCCTGGGCGAGTTCATCCTGCTGGTCGTGATCGGCCTGCCGATCGCGCTGGTGTTCAGCGCGCTGCTCGCCGGACCGGTCCTGTGGCTGCTGAAGATCCGCCCGGTGTGGCCGATCATCCTGATCGGCCCGGTCATCCTGGGCCTCGCGCACTACTTCGGCGCGCCGGACCGGCTCTCGTCCGTGGGCGACCGGTGGACGGTCCTCGTCCTGCTCGCCGGGGCCAGCTACGGCCTCGCGGGCCTGCTCACCGCCCCCGCGATCCTGCGCCGCCGCAAGAAGTAGCCACCCCGCCGAACCGGGTCACCCCCTGGTGGACCGAGTCGCTCCTGGTGGACCGGGTCACTCCGGCAGCGGCACCGCGTCGAGCACCTCGACCCCGACCGCCTCGAACCGGCACCAGTCCTCCGCCTCCTCCCGGCTGATCGGCCGCGCGCCCTCCGGCCGCCGCCCGCCGGCCACGTCCCACCCGTCCGGCGCGAGCACGTAGAGCCTGCCCCCGCTCACCGCCAACAACCGACCGCGGGGGAACGCCATCGTCGGCTCCGCCCGGAGATACCTCACACCCACCTTGACCTCCCTGGACTGCCCGGCCCTTGACCTCCACCTAACTCCAGCCTGCAGGGTCGGTGGCACGAAAACCGGATGCCGATGGTCGGTCCACCTTCGTACCGTCATGGTGGACCGGAGGGGGACTCGTGTCGGAAGACCGTACTTCCACAGCCGCGACTCTGCGCAGGCTGTGGCCGTACCTCAGGCCCGTTCGCACACCCGTCGTGCTGGCGATGGCCGCCACGCTGCTCGCGATGACGTGCGGACTGGGCATCCCGCTGATCACCCAACAAATCGTGGACGGCCCGATCGCCGACCGCGACCTGGGCGCGTTGCCGCTGCTCGTCGGCGTCATCGTGCTGCTCGGCTGCGCCGAGGCCGCGCTGTTCTACGCCCGCCGCAAGCTGATCGCCGGACCGGCGTCGGACGTCGAGGCGCGGATGCGGGCCGAGCTGTACCACCACCTGCAAGACCTGCAGGTGGCCTTCCACGACCGCTACCAGTCGGGGCAGCTGCTGTCCCGCGCCACCACCGACCTGACCCAGGTCCGGCGCTTCGTCGGCTTCGCCGTGATCTTCCTGGTCGTCAACACCCTGATCGTGGCCGCGGGCCTGGGCGTGCTGTTCTGGCTGTCGCCCGTCCTCGGCCTGATCGTGCTGGCCAGCACGTTGCCGCTGGTCGCGCTGTCCTACCTGTTCGAGACGAAGTTCAAGGTCGTCGCCCGCCGCGCGCAGGACCAGGCGGGCGACCTGACGACCGTGGTCGAGGAGTCGGTCCTGGGCATCCGCGTGCTCAAGGCCTTCGGCCGCGGCCCGCACCTGACCAAGCGGTTCATCCGCCAGGCGCGCGAGCTCCGCGACACCGAGGTCTCGAAGGTGCGGATCTTCGCCGCGCTGTGGGCCGTGCTGATCGTGCTGCCCGAGCTGGGCATCGCCGGTCAGCTGGCGTTCGGCTCGATCGGCATCGCCAACGGCACCGTCACGGTCGGCACGCTCGTCGCCGCCGTCACGGTGAGCGCCTACCTGCGCTGGCCGATCGACTCGATCGGGTGGCTGCTGGCGGAGACGAACTCGACCGCCTCCGCCCTGGAGCGGTACTTCGAGGTGACCGACACCGCGGTCACCGTGACCACGCCCGCCGACCCGAAGCCGCTGGCCGCGCCCGTCCGCGGGCACGTCCGCTTCGAGGGCGTCCGCTACCACCACCCCGGTTCCGACAACGAGGTGCTGCGCGGCGTCGACCTGGACATCCGGCCGGGTGAGACCGTGGCCCTGGTCGGCGCGACCGGGTCCGGCAAGACCACCGTCACCGCGCTCGTGCCCCGGCTGGCCGACGTCACGGAAGGCCGGGTCACGCTCGACGGCGTCGACGTGCGCGACCTCGACCTCGCCGACCTCCGGCGGGTCGTGGGCACGGCGTTCGAGGAGCCGATCCTGTTCTCCGCGAGCGTCACCGAGAACGTGGCCCTCGGCGCGAAGGACGTGAGCGAGGAACGGGTCCGCGAAGCCCTGAAGGTCGCGCGGGCCGAGGAGTTCGTCGACGCCCTCCCGTGGGGGCTCGACACCCGGATCGGCGAGCAGGGCCTGTCCCTGTCCGGCGGTCAGCGCCAGCGCCTCGCCCTCGCGCGCGCCGTCGCCGGCCACCCGGCCGTCCTGGTCCTCGACGACCCGCTCTCCGCGCTGGACGTGCACACCGAGGCCGAGGTCGAGGCCGCGCTGCGCCGCGTGCTCAAGGGCGTCACGGCGCTCGTCGTCGCCCACCGGCCGAGCACCGTGCAGCTGGCGGACCGGGTGGCGATGCTGGTGGACGGCCGGATCGCGGCCACCGGGACGCACACGCAACTGTTGGCGGACAACGAGGACTACCGCAACCTGTTGTCCACTATGGAGGATGAGGAGGTGGCGGCGTGACGAGCGTGACCGAACCCCGGCAGGACGACGAAGCCTGGCGCGGTGTGGGCGCCGAGGACGTCGAAGACGTCGACTACGCCACCGGCGTCAAGCTCCAGGCCCGCTCCCGCCGGCTGCTCGGCGAGCTGATCCGCCCGCACACCAGGGCCGCGATCCTGGCCCTGGTGATCGTGATCGCGGAGAACGTGGTCAACCTGGCCGGCCCGCTGCTCATCGCGGCGGCCATCGACACCGGCATCCCGGCGGCGCTCGACGGCCGCCCCGACGCCCTGGCCTGGTGCGTCGGCGGCTACGTCGCCGCCGCGATCTCCGCCACGCTGCTGCGCTGGTCGTTCGTCCGCCTGACCGGCCGGATCGGCCAGGACGTGCTGCTCGTCCTGCGCGAACGCGTCTTCCGGCACGCGCAGCGGCTGTCGGTCTCGTTCCACGAGAAGTACACGTCCGGCAAGGTCATCTCACGCCTGACCAGCGACGTCGACTCCCTCCAGGACCTGGTCGAGGAGGGCTTGGACGGCTTCTTCACCTCGATGCTGTCCCTGCTGGGCATCTCGGTCGTCCTGCTCTACCTGGACGTCCCGCTCGCGCTCGTCGTGCTGTCCGGCTTCCTGCCGCTGATCATGCTCACCCAGTGGTTCCGCCGCCGTTCCGGCCGGGCCTACCGCGACACGCGCGGCGCGATCGCGAAGATCATCGTGCAGTTCGTGGAGACCATGAACGGCATCCGCGCGGTGCAGGCGTTCCGGCGCGAGCGGCGCAACGAGAAGATCATGGGCGAGCTCAACGCCCGGTTCCGCGACGCCAACACCGACGCGATGGGCGTGATGGCAGCGTTCACCTCACTCGTTCGAGTGATCGGCAACCTCTCCCTGGCGGTGATCCTCGCCTGGGGCGCGTTCCGGGTGGCGAACGGGCAGCTCGAACTGGGCGTGCTGGCCGCGTTCACGCTGTACGTGCGGCGGTTCTACGACCCGTTCGACCAGCTCGCGATGTTCGCCAACGCCTACGCCTCGGCGACCGCCGCGTTGGAGAAGATCTCCGGCCTGCTCGAGGAGGAGCCGCAGGTCCGCGAGCCCGAGGAGCCGACGCCCCTGGGCGACGTCCGGGGCTCGGTCCGTTTCGACGGTGTCGAGTTCCGCTACTCGGACTCCGGCCCCGTCGTGCTGCCGCCGTTCGACCTGACCGTGCCCGCCGGGCAGACCGTGGCGCTGGTCGGCGCGACCGGCGCGGGCAAGTCGACGTTGGCCAAGCTCGTGGCCCGGTTCTACGACCCGGCCGAGGGCTCGGTGCGGCTCGACGGGGTCGACCTCCGGTCCGTGGCGGACGCCGAGCTGCGCCGCGCGGTGGTCATGGTGACGCAGGAGAACTTCCTGTTCGACGGGTCCGTGCTGGACAACATCGCGCTGGGCCGCCCGTCCGCGACCCGCGAGGAGGTCGAGGCGGCGGCCCGGGCGGTCGGCGCGGAGGAGTTCATCCGGGCGCTGCCCGAGGGCTACGACACCGACGTGCGCAAGCGCGGCGGGCGGCTCTCGGCCGGGCAGCGGCAGATGGTGGCGTTCGCGCGGGCGTTCCTGGCCGATCCGGCGGTGCTGGTGCTGGACGAGGCGACGTCCAGCCTGGACGTGCCCACCGAGCGCGCGGTGCAGGGCGCGCTGGAGACCGTCCTGGCCGAGCGGACGGCGTTCATCATCGCCCACCGGCTGTCCACCGTGCTGATCGCCGACCGGGTCCTGGTGCTCGACGGCGGCCGGGTGGTGGAGGACGGCACGCCGGAGGAGCTGATCGGCGGGCGCGGCCGGTTCGCCGCGCTGCACACCGCGTGGCGGGACTCCTTGGCCTAGCCCGTCACAGGAGGGTCGTCAGCAGCAAGGACAACCACGCCGCCAGCACACCCGCCACCACGCCGTACGCGACCCACCGCCACACCGGCACCTTCCGCGCCAGCCACACCGACGGGGTGATGCCGCCGACCACCAGGACGTTCGCCAGCACCGCGAGCCACTGGCTGGTCTCGCCCAGCCCGACCGACAGCGTGTAGACGGTGAACGTCACCACGGCGGCGACGATGAAGCTGACCGTGAGCCCGGTGCCCCAGGGGGTTTCCTCCTGGGGTTCCGGCTCGTCGGCCTCGACCCCGTCGTCGCCCTCGGCCTCGTCGGCGGTCTCGACCGGCGGCACGTCCACGACCACCAGCTCACCCGTCACGGGATCGGTGTACTCCACCGGTGTGCCCATCTCGGCCGCCAACCTCCCCGCCAGCTGTCGTCCCCGCCTGGTCACGAGGGCGTTCGCGGCGCCGTCGGAGGGCGGGTCGGCCCGCGTCACCGCGTCGGCCACCTTCGCCCACTCGTGCAACGCGTCGGCGAGCCCGGCGCCGAGCGGGAGGGTGTGCGGGTCGACTTCCCGCTCACCCGCGTCGTCGCGGCCCGCGAGCACGGCCCGGCCGTCCTGCACCCGCAGTTCCACCTACGTCCTCCTCTGCTCGGGAGGAGAACGTAGCGCGTTCAGGCGATCGCGTAGAAGGCGATCGCGCCCGCGGTTGCCACGTTCAGGGAGTCGACGCCCTCCGCCATGGGGATCCGGACCGCGACGTCGGCCGCCGCGATGGCCTCGTCGGTCAGGCCCGGACCCTCCGATCCGAGCAGGACAGCGACCTTGCGGCCGCGCAGCCCGGCGTCGGCGAGGTTCGCCGAGCCGGCCCTCGGCGTGAGCGCGGCGACCGTGAAACCGTTGTGGCGCAGCAGCTCGAAGCCTTCGGTCAGGTTCGGCATCGACGCGAACGGCACGCGCAGCACGTGACCCATCGAGACGCGGACGCTGCGCCGGTACAGCGGGTCGCTGCACCCCGGGCCGAGCAGCACGCCGTCGATGCCGAGCGCGGCGGCGTTGCGGAACAGCGAGCCCAGGTTCTCGTGGTCGCCGACGCCTTCGAGCACCGCGAGCCGCCGTGCGGACGCGACGAGTTCGGCCACGTCCGGCTGGGGCGCCCGGTCGGCGGCGGCCAGCACGCCCCGGTTGAGGTGGAACCCGACCACCTCGGCCATCACGTCGGCGGAGGTGACGTACGCGGGCGCGGGCAGGTCGCCGAGCGCTTCCACCCTCCGCCGCACGCCGAGCAGCGCGCGCACCGGGTAGCGCGAGTCCAGGAGCCGTTCGACGACCACGACGCCCTCGGCGATGACCAGTCCCCGCCCGCCGGGTCGGTCGGGCCTCCGGTCGGCCGTCGACAGGTCCCGGAAGTCGTCCAGCCGCGGGTCCGCCGGGTCGTCGATCTCGATCACACCGAGGAGTGTGCCACTTATCAACAGGTGAACACCCCTCGTAGATCGGATGTCGCAGCCGCAAGCCGCCAACCAGCACATTCTCGCTGATTGTTACTGCTATGTGACAGAGAGCACCGATTTGGGCGCTGGCGGGCAGATGGTTGCTGTGTCACGGTTGGCCTCCGCTAAGCCCGCCGGAGCAGCCCTACCGATTGGGAGGCGGCATGGGTACGGATGTGTCCAGTCGGACGTTCACCAGAGAGGACCGCCAGCGCTACCGCGAGCGCATGCAGCGGTGCATGGACGCGCTGGGAACCATGCTGGTGGAGGAGAGCTTCTCCTTCCCGAGACAGCAGATGGGGCTGGAGATCGAGCTGAACCTGGTCGACGGCGCCGGTCGGCCCGCGATGGCCAACTCCGAGGTGCTGGAGAAGATCGACGACCCGTCGTTCACGCTGGAGCTGGGCCAGCACAACCTGGAGGTCAACGTCCCGCCGCGCGAGCTGGCCGGTGACGAGACGCTGGACCTGGAGCGGGAGCTGGTCTCCACGCTCGCGGCGGCGGACGTGAAGGCGCACGACGCCGGCACGTCGATCGTGATGATCGGGGTGCTGCCGACGTTGCGGCACGAGCACTTCGACCGGCGGTGGCTCTCGCAGCAGGCCCGGTACACGACGTTGAACGACCAGATCCTCGCCGCGCGCGGTGAGGAGGTCGTGCTGTCGATGGAGGGCGCGCCCCTGCCGGGGCGGGCGGGCGAGCGGTTGTCCAGCTACGCCGAGTCGATCATGCCGGAGGCGGCTTGCACGTCCGTGCAGCTGCACCTGCAGGTGGCGCCGGACGACTTCGCGGCGCACTGGAACGCGGCGCAGGCGTTGGCCGGGGTGCAGGTGGCGATCGCGGCGAACTCGCCGTTCCTGCTCGGGCGGGCGTTGTGGCACGAGACCCGGATACCGCTGTTCCTGCAGGCCACGGACACGCGTTCGCAGGAGCTGAAGAACCAGGGCGTCCGGCCGCGGGTGTGGTTCGGCGAGCGGTGGATCACGTCGATCTTCGACTTGTTCGAGGAGAACGTGCGGTACTTCCCGGCGTTGCTGCCGGAGACCGGCGACGAGGACCCGTTGGACGTGCTCGGGGCGGGCGGGACGCCGTCGTTGACGGAGCTGCGGCTGCACAACGGGACCGTGTGGCGCTGGAACCGGCCGGTGTACGACGTGGTGGACGGCGTGCCGCACCTGCGCGTGGAGAACCGCGTCCTGCCGGCCGGGCCGACGGTGCTCGACACGATGGCGAACGCGGCGTTCTTCTACGGCGCGCAACGGGCACTGACCACTTTGGAGCGTCCTTTGTGGAGCCAGATGTCGTTCCACGCGGCGGAGGAGAACCTGTACGCCGGGTCGCGGCACGGGATGGGCTCGCAGCTGTACTGGCCGGGGATCGGCTGGGTGCCGCCGGACGAGCTCGTCCTGCGGCGGCTGTTGCCACTGGCCCACGAGGGGCTGCGGGCGTGCGGCGTGTCCGACGAGGCGTGCGAGCGCTACCTGGGCGTGATCGAGGCGCGGTGCCTGGCGCGGCGCACGGGCTCCCAGTGGCAACGCGAGACGGTCGCCCTGCTGGAGGAACGGGGAGCCGACCGCGACACCGCCCTCACCGCCATGCTGGGCCGGTACGTCGAACTGTCCCACGCCGGCGAACCGGTCCACACCTGGCCCGTGGGCCTCTGACCCGTGCCGTGCGGGTGCGGTGCGTGCCTGCCGTACCGCTGCCCGCCGTCCGGGTGCCGCTGCCCGCCGTGCGGGTGCCTGCTGTGCGGGTGCCGCTGCCCGCCGTGCGGGTGCCTGCTGTGCGGGTGCGGGCGCCTGCCGTGCCGCTGCCTGCCGTGCGGGCGCGGGTGTCTGCCGTGCGGGCGCGCGTGCCGTGCCGCTGCCTGCCGCGTCCTAGGGCGCGGCGGGCGCGGACCGGCTCCGCGGAGCAGCCCGGCGGTCCGAACCCGGCGGTGCGACTCCCCGCGCGGACCGGCGCCGGCGGTCCGTCCGGCTCCAGCGGCCGAGGGGCGGTCCTAGCCCCTCCCCCGCGGGCGGCAGTCCTAGCCCCTCCCCGCGGGCGGCAGTCCTAGCCCCTCCCCCGCGGGCGGGTGTTCCCATCCACGGGCAGCCCAGGAGCGGGCAGTCCGGTGGCCCTGGCCGTTCCTGTCCGAGCGCGATGCCTGGTCCGGGCCGTGCGCCACACCTTCATTCTTCCGGCAACGCTTTCGGCGTTTCCATTGATCCCCGAGCCGGCTCGATTCGCGCGTTCGGGTGATCTTCACGCCCCGACCACCAAGGCCGCACCACCCCATAACCGCAGCTCAGGGCCCAATCCCCGACTCAGCGCCGACGGCCGGCCTTCAGCGGAGCGACGTCGGCGCCGTCGTGGGAGCTGCGGCACTCGTCGGGGGTCACCGCCTCGACCGCCAGGGTCAGCATGCCCTTCACCCCCGTGTAGATGCTCTCGCCCGCCGACGCCAGCGACGTGTGCACCCGGTTCGAGTCGGAGAAGTCCCGCTCGTCCTTCGTGCGCTTCTTCCCGGCCTCCTCGGGCTTGGTCGCGCTGCGCAGGTTGACCTCCAACCACGCGGCGACCTCGGCCGGCGTGGTCAGGACCTCCTCCGGCGTGCGCTCCAGCCGCTCAGCGCGCGGAGAGGCGTGGTCGAGGGAGGTGTGCTCCACGTAGGCGTGCCAATGCGTGTTGCGCAGCGACCACGTCTGCTCGACCGGCCAGTCCTCCTCGGTGCCCATGCGCCTATCTTGCCAGGGTCCGCACGTCCAAGGTGTGGTCAACCCCCACAGCCGACGCCGTCCTCCGGTCGTGGATGACGAGCAGCCCGAACGCCCGCCGATCAGCCGTGGGCGCCCGACTTTCCACCACGACAGCGAACGATCAGGCCCACGCCGACACGACGAGGCCCCGCCACCCGGTGGTACGACCGGGAGGCGGGGCCTCGTCTGTTCCCGAACTGACTGCCGCTCCCACCACGAAGCGACGACGCTTAGGTTAGCCTAACTTCACCGACCGCACCAGTCCTGCGCACCAGCCCGCGCGCGACGAGTTCCACGACCACCGCGATCGCCACCGCCTCGACCGCCAGCAGCGCCAGCAGCACGACGAGCTGCAACGCCCCCGCCTGCCACACCGGCGCGCCGCCGAGCAGCATCCCGACGAACGCACCGGGCAACGTCACCAGGCCGACCGTCCGGGTCTGGTCCAAGGCCGGGATCAACGCCTCGGCGGCCGGCCCCCGCACCAGCTCCCGCACCGCCACCGGCTCGGTGAACCCCAGCGCCAACGCCGCCTCGAACTCGCCGTGCCGGTCCCGCAACGTGTCCAACGTCCGCCGCACGGACAACGTGGTCGCGGTCATCGCCCCACCGATCAGGATCCCCCCGACCGGCACCAGCGCGATCCCCCGCAACGGCACCAGACCGCTCGCCACCAGCGCCACCAGCGCGGGCACCGTCCCGCCGAGGATCGCCGCGCCCACCCACACGCCGCGCCGCCCGGTCTTCGTGCGGGCCGCCGACGTCCCCGTCGCCACGCCCGCCATCACCACCAGGAACGCCGCCGTCAGCGGCAACGACGCCAGCACCACCGTGATCACCGCCGACACGGCGGCCAACTGCGCCGTCGCCCGCACGGCCGCCCGGACCACGGGCCGGGGCGACGCCAACCTCGCCCACCACAGCACCGCGCCCGCGACGGCGGTGAAGATCAGGCAGACGACGAGCAGCCGGACCCAGTCCGTTGCGATGACCACCGGACCATTGTCAGACGCGCGCGCGGCGGCGCAGGCCCAGGCGGTGCACCGGCAGCCTCACGCCACCCCGTCGGGCCAGCACGACGCCGCCGACCACGGCCGCCAGGATCGACACCACGCCGCCGACGACCAGCGGCGCCCGCGCGGTGAAGTGCTCGGCCAGCCAGCCCATCACCGGGCCGCCCACCGGGTTGCCGCCCAGGAACACCAGCATGTACAGGCCCATGACCCGGCCGCGCATCGCCGGGGACACGGCCAGCTGCACGGTTGCGTTGGCGGTCGTCGTGAACGTCATCATGGCGATGCCGACTCCGATCAGCGCGAGCCCGGCCAGCCACATCGTGGGCATCAACCCGACCACGACCTCCAGCACGCCGAACGCCAGCGCGCCCAGGATCAGCAGCCTCAACCGCGGCTTGCCGCGCGCGCTGCGCTTGGCCGCCAGCGTCGCGCCGGCCAGCGTGCCGACCGCGAGCAGCGTCGAGAGCAGGCCGTAGGCGGACGCGTCGCCGCCGAACGTGTTGCGCGCCAGCACGGCCAGCGTGACGTAGAAGTTCAGCCCGAACGTGCTGATGAAGAACACCAGGCACAGCAGGATCACCAGGTCGGCGCGCTTGCGCACGTACCGCAGCCCTTCCCGCAGCTGGCCCTTCTCGCGCGGCACGGGGTCGCCGCGGTGCAGTTCGGCGGCACGCATCAGCAGCAGCCCGGCCAGCACGCCGAGGAAGCTGATCGCGTTGATCAGGAACACCCAGCCGGTGCCCACGAAGATGATCATCACGCCGGCCACGGCCGGTCCGACCATCCGGGCCAGGTTGAACGTCATCGCGTTCAACGCCACCGCGTTGGTGAGCTGGTCGCGGCCGACCATCTCGACCACGAAGCTCTGCCGCACGGGCGTCTCCACCGCGGAGACCGCGCCGAGCAGCAGGCACAGCAGGTAGACGTGCCACAGCTCGACCAGCCCGGTGACGTCCAGCAGGCCGAGCGTCAGCGCGCAGAGCCCGAGACCGGTCTCCAGCACGAGCAGCAGCTTGCGCTTGTCCATCCGGTCGGCGAGCACGCCCGCCCACAGCGACAGGAACAACGTGGGCGCGAACTGGAGCGCCGCCGCGATGCCGAGGGCGACCGGCGAGCCGTCGGACAGCTCCAGCACCAGCCAGTCCTGCGCGACGCGCTGCATCCACAGCCCGACGAGCGAGACGACCTGACCGGAGGCGTAGAGGCGGTAGTTGCGCACGCGGAGCGAGCCGAACATGCGCTTGCGCGGCGGGGGTGCGGCTGGGTTGCGTTCGACCTGGTCCGTCTCTGCACCACCCGCGTACGCCGGCACTTCGTTACTGCCCCGCCATCCTGTCGATGATCTCGGCGGCACGCGACAACGTGCCCCGGTCCTCCGGTGTCAGCTCGGCCAACCGCTTGTCCAGCCAGGCTTCCCGCGCGGACACCTCTTCGTTGATGTAGCTCAGCCCCGCCTCGCTCAGCTCCACGATGGCCTGCCGGCCGTCGGTGGGGTGGGGGCGGCGCGTGGCGAACCCGTACTCCTCCAGGGCGGCTATCACCCTGGTCATGGACGGTGGCTGGACGCCTTCCTTGGCGGCCAGCTCGCCCGGCGTCAGGGGTCCGCACTTGTGCAGCGTCGACAGCGCGGACACCTGGGTGAGCGAGATCGCGGAGTTCACCCGCTGCGCGCGGAGCCTCCGGTTGAGCCGGACGACGGCCAGTCTCAGCCGGCTCGCCAGTCCCGCTTCAGCCTCGGTCTCCACGTAGTTAGCATACCTCACGATCTCGGCACCCGTCGAAGAGGAGTTGCCCGTCTCAGCCCGCGAGAGCGGCCTGGATCGGTCCGATGGCGAAGTAGACGACGAACGCGGCCGCCACGACCCACATCAGCGGGTGCACGCTGCGCGCACGCCCGGTGAGCGCCCGCAACGCCACGTAGCTGACGAAGCCCGCGCCGATGCCGTTCGCGATCGAGTACGTGAACGGCATGATCACGATGGTGAGGAACGCGGGCAGGCCGACGGAGAAGTCGGCGAAGTCGATCTCCTTCACCTGCATGATCATCAGCGCGCCGACGACGACCAGCGCGGGCGCCGCCGCCTCGATCGGCACCACCGCGTACAGCGGGGTGAGGAACATGGCACCGAGGAACAGCAGCCCGGTGACGACGTTCGCCAGGCCGGTCCGCGCGCCCTCCGCGATGCCGGACGCCGATTCGATGAAGACCGTGTTGGACGACGAGGACGCCGCACCGCCGGCGACCGCGCCCAGGCCGTCCACGAACAACGCCTTCGACACGCCCGGCAGCTGGCCGTCCTTGCCGATGACGCCGGCTTCCTTGCCGAGGCCGGTCATCGTGCCGACGGTGTCGAAGAAGTCCGTGAGCACCAGCGTGAACACCAGCAGCGCGGCGGTCAGCGCGGGCACCCGCGTCCACGCGCCGAACGACACGTCGCCCAGCAGCGAGAGGTCGGGCAGCCCGAACACCTGCTCCGGCAGGCCTGGGTAGCCGAGGTTCCAGCCGGTCGGGTTGGTGCCCTGCGAGGGGCCCGCCTTGACGATCGCCTCCAGCACGATGGACAGCACGGTCGCCGCCAGCACGCCGATCAGGATCGCGCCCTTGACCTTGCGCGCGACCAGGATGCCGGTGACCACCAGGCCGACCACGAAGACGAACGTCGGCCACGACGCGATGGACCCGTTGATGCCGAGCCCGACCGGCACGGTGGTGCCCGCCGCGTCCGGCAGCCGGCGCACGAAGCCCGCGTCGACCAGGCCGATGAAGCAGATGAACAACCCGATGCCGACCGCGATGGCCGCCTTGAGCTCCGCCGGCACCGCGTTGAACACGGCCGTGCGGACGCCCGTGACGACCAGGAGCAGCACCACCAGGCCGTTGACCACGACCAGGCCCATCGCCTCGGGCCACGACATCTGCGGCACGATCGTGACGGCCACGAAGGAGTTGATGCCCAGGCCCGTGGCCAGCGCGAACGGGTAGTTCGCGACGAGTCCGAAGAGGATCGTCATCACACCCGCGACCAGCGCCGTCACCGCCGCGACCTGCGGGATGGTGAGGATGTTGCCGAGGACGTCGACCTTGGCGGAGGGGTCGTCGGCGGCGAAGCTGCCCAGGATCAGCGGGTTCAGCACGACGATGTAGGCCATGGTCACGAACGTGACGAGCCCACCGCGCACCTCCCGCCCGACCGAGGAGCCGCGTTCGGAGATCTTGAAGAACCCGTCCAGCTTGGACCGGGCCGGCGGCTTCTGAGCGGCGGGTGGTGTCTCGGCGGTGGCCATCTCATCTCCTCGATCGGTGGTGCGGGGCACGTGCCTGGTTCGTGCGTGTTCACGTGCCTGTTCGTGCCGGTTCGCGTGCCTGGTTCGTGCGTGCGGAGCAGGCAGAGCGTGCCCTACTCGTGTTTCGGGCGAGTAGCCTGCCCGACGTGGCCGAACAGGAAGCAACTCCCCTCCCACCCCCACCGCCGCTCCCACCGAAGCTGGCCGACCCCGTGCCCGCGATCGTGGTCGGGACGGCCCTGTGGCTGCTGGCGCTGGTCGGGGTGCTGCTGTTCGCGCGCGACGACACCGTCCTGGTCTGGACGTGCCTGTCCGGCGGCCTGCTGGGGATCATCGGCTACGGCATCTTCACCTGGCAACGCTCCGCCGCCCGCCGCGGCAGCCGCACCGCCCAGCAAGGCCAAGGCCTGGAGTGATCGGCACCCGGGCCACTTCCGGCTGAGCACGAGCGACACCACCCAGGCCGCCCCGGCTGACACCACGCTCAGCTGACGCCGGCCGCGCTCAGCTCACACCCGTCATACCCGGCCTCGGTCCGCATCCAGCCGCTCGGCCCACCCCCGGCCGCACGAGCCGCACCGGCCGGCACCGGCCACGCTCGGCTACCACCGCTCCGCCGCCACCGCTCGCCGCTGCCCATCGCTCGCCGCCATCCCAGGCCGCGCTCGCCGCCACGTACCGCTCGACACTCGCCGCCACGTACCGCTCGCCACCTGGCCACGCACCGCTCGCCACCTGACCGCTGCCTGCCCGCCACGCACTGCCCGCCACGCACTGCTCGCCGCAGCCGACCACCGCTGCCCGCCGCAGCGGCCCACTGCTCTCCGCGGCCCACTGCTCACGTCGGCCGAGAGCGGTGGGCGCCCAGGGTCTCGGGCTGACACTGAGGGCCGGGGCGCCGCGCCTCCCTCTTTTCCGGCAACAAATCCGGGATTTCCATTCATCCCCGGAGCGGCTTCCACGATCGGGTGATCTTGGCAGCCCGGCCGGTCAGCCCAGCAGCACGGCCGGTGTCGGGTCGGCGATCAGCGCGGCGAACGTGTGCCGATCATCCCAGCGACCCGTCGTCCACGCCAGCGCACGCGCCAAACCCTCGGGCGTGTCGGCGGCGTGCACGACCTCCGATTCCACCCACCACGACACCGAGTGCTCCGCACCCTCCGCGGCCACCACGAGATCGTCGTGCACGATCAGCGAACCGGCCGGCAGGTCGACGCCGAGCAGGTCGCACGCCAACCGCACCGCGCCCAGCTCCGACCAGACCACCTCGTCGCCCTCGCCCACCACCGCACCGGACACTTCCTCCGACGCCAACGGCAGCGCCAGCAGCTCGGCCAGCTCCGCCGCCGCACCGGACGACGCCAGCACCTGGGCCGGCGGCAGCACGCCGAGCAGCCACGGCGAATCCAGCACCAGCACGTCGTCGGCCGGCTCGGCGGCGCCGGTGAGCACCCGCACCCGGTCCGGCGGCTCGACGCTCACCGAGTCCGCCACCTCGGCCAGCGACGCGTGCACCCGCAGCACCAGAGCGTCCGACAGCTTGCGCTCGGGATCACCCAGCCGCGCGATCAGGTCGGTGACGTCGTCGGAGTCCACCACGCTCAACGACGTGCGCACCCCGGCCGCCGCCAGCACGTGCGGCGGCAGCCCGATCGACGGCACCACGTCGTACAGGCCCTCCAGCCCGTCCGCGTCCGGCAGCCGCCACGACCCCAGCGGCACGCCGTCGATCGTCGCGTAGCGGGCCAGCCACCAGCCCGTGTACCCGTCCGGCTCGTTCACCGCACGCCACGCCACTGGGTCGGCGGCCATCATCGCCAACGCCTCCGGCCACTTGTCGCGCGCCACCAGGTCCAGGTCGCGGATGCCGAGCACCCGGGTCGGCGGCACGTCGAACGCGTCCCACCAGTACCCCTCGTCGGCCAGGTCGTGGTCGGGCTCGGTGGGCGAGTCGTCCTCCACCACGGTGAACCCGTCGATCACGCCGACGTCGGTCAACACCGACCGGGGCCACTCGGCCGCCACCGCGGCGTCCAGCACGCCGAACGGCGCGTCGGGCTCCAGCACGGCCAGCAGCGCCGAGTCCGGCAGCACGAGCTCGTCCGCGCGCCGCCACTCGCCGTCCGCCGACGGCAGCGCCAGCTCCGACAGCCACGGCCGCCCACCGGCCCGCGACACCAGCCGCAGCACGGTCCGCACCAGCTCCGGACCGTCCAGCGCGGGGTCGTCCAGGCTCCGGTGCACGGCCTCGCGCACGGCGTCGGAGTCCAGCAGCTCCGCCGGGCCGGCCTCGGTCGCGCCCAACCGCACCAGCAACGGGTGCGCCGCCTCGGGGTGCGCGATCCGCAGCCCCGGCACGGAGAACAGCTCCGTGTCCGTGCCGACCAGCACCCCGCGCGGGCTGCTCACCAGCCGCCCGTCCACCAGCGGCACGGGCAGGCCGCCCATCGCCTCGCGCGCGGTCGAGTCGACGTCGGCGACCGGTGACAGCGCCTCGTACACCTGGCGCCACCACGACGGGTCGCCGCCGACACCGGCCAGCGCGGAGACCACTTCGGGCACGCCGAGGCGCGGCACTTCCAGCGCGGCCAAGGCCTTCGCGTGCGGCGGCAGCGTCAGCTCGTAGTCGAGCAGGCCGGGTATGACGTCTTCCAGCAGCTCGACCAGCTCGAACGACGCGAGGTCGAGCACCTTCGACGCCGACGGCGCGGCCCACTCGCCGTCCGCCAGCGGCAACCACGACGCCGACCTGAGCGCCGCCAGGATGCCCGTCCGCAGCCGATCGTCCACTTCGGACAGCGGGAACCCGGGCAACGGCACGAGCGACGTCCGCTCGACCGCGGGCAGCTTCGCCACCAGCTCCGGGTACGCGAGCGCGGCCTGCTCCAGCACGTACGACGCCGCCGTGCCCGCCAGCACCCGCCGCCGCGACGGCTCCACCGGCAGCGTCGCGATCAGCCGCGCGGGCAGCGACAGCTTCTCGTCGGTCGGCGTCGGCGCGTGCAGCACGTCACCGGACAGCGGCTCGTCCATCGGCCACGCCCAGCACACCGACCACTGCGGCCGGGACTCCACGCCCGCGACCAGCGCCGCCGGCAGCTCGCCGCCGACGCGGTGCACCAGCCACCGCTGCGCCCCGCCGGGCCCGGTCAGCACCACCACGCCGTCGGCCTCGGACCGCTCCCACGCCTCCGCGCCGACCTCGACGCGCCGCAGCCCGGGCAACGCCAGCAGCAGGTCCGGCACCTGCACCGCGAACTCCGCGAGCAGCGCCGCGCCGTCCACCGTCAGCGGCAGCCGCACCTCGGTGTCGAACCCGTCCGGCAGGTCCGCCTCGTCCGACGGCCACACCAACCGCAGCACCGGCACGTCACCGCCGCGCGCGGACGCCAGCGACGGCACCGCCTCGCGCGTGCGGGAGGCCGAGAACGCCACCGCGCCGGTCCGCGACACCACGCGCGGCTCCTCGGTCACCGCCAGCACGGCGGCGAAACCGACGCCGAACTGGCCGACCGTGTCCGCGGCCTTCGACGACGCGCGCAACGACGCCAGCGCCGCCACCCCCGCCGCGTCCAGCGGCGCGCCGGTGTTCGCCGCACGCAGCTCACCGTCCACAACGGACAGTCGCAGCACGCCGGGCGCGTCACCGGCCGCGTCGGAGGCGTTCTGCGCGAGCTCCACCAGCAGCCGGTCGCGGTACCCGCCGAGCCTCAGGTCCTCCTCGGCGTTGGCGTCCTCCCGGAACCGCGTGGGCGAGCCGCGCCACGCCGCCAGCACCGACTCGCGCAGCGCCTCGGTGCCGAACGGGTCCGCGCTCACTTCCCGCTCTCGGAGTTGGCCTCGACGTCGAGCACCGCGTCGTCGTAGACGACCTCGGCGACCGGCACCAGCGGGCCGCCCTCCACCTCGACCTCGGAGTGCGCGCCGCACCCGTACTCCACGTGCACGACGTGCCCGTCGGCCGGCGTCATCTCGTTCGCGCACACCCCGTAGGCGGCGCCGAGCGACCCGGCGATGCGGGTGTAGAAGCCGCACGTGCCGCAGGTGGCGGGGGCGCTGCGGGCCATCTCGCTGCGCGGCCCGAAGTCGCCGGCGTGCCAGCGCTGGGCGGCGTCGAGCACGCCCTCCCGCGACAGCACGCGCACGCGGCCGAGACCGACCTCCATGGCGACCTCTTCGACCGCCGGGTCGTCCGAGCCGACGTACCCCGGCGCGAGGCGCGGGTCGTCCTCGGGCGCGGGCAGCAGGTCGCCGACGCCGAGGTCGCCCGCCCGCACCCGCTCGTGCCACGGCACCCACTCGGGCGCGACCAGCGCGTCCTCGCCGGGCAGCAGCACGACCTCGCTGACCGACAGCGGCGTGCCGGGGCCCGCGAACGCGACCGTGACGGCCCAGTTCCAGCCCTGGTAGCCGGCGTGGTCGGCCTCGAACAGGTGCGTCGCGGACACCGCGTCCTCCGCGACGGCGCCCACGTGGTCGCCGACGCGTTCCGCGCCCGCCTCCTCTTGTGCGGCGGCTCGGGCGAGCCGGACTGCCGCTGGGTCGGCGAGCGCTGGATCGGGCTGGCGGGTCGGCGTGGCGGTCACGGGTTGAATTGTGCCGCACGTCTGCGCAGCCCCGCGCACACGTGCCACCCTTTCGGACGTGCGGTGGCTCCTGATGGCGGCGGTCTTCGTCTTGTCGGCGGCGTGCACCACCCCGCCGAGCGGTCCAACGGGCGGTCCGACCCGGGTCGAAGTGCTGGGCACGCTGCCCCACGACCCGGGGGCGTTCACCCAGGGCCTGGAACTCGTGGGCGGCGTCCTCTACGAGGGCACCGGTCTGGAGGGGCAGTCCTCGCTGCGCCGGCTCGACCCCTCCTCCGGGGAGGTGCGGCAGCGCGTCGACCTGCCCGGACCCCTCTTCGGCGAGGGCATCACGGTCGTCGGGGACCGGATCTGGCAGCTCACCTGGCGGGACGGCGTGGCCATCGAGCGGGACCGGGACACGCTCGAGGAAGTGAGACGCGTCACGTACGAGGGCGAGGGCTGGGGCCTGTGCCTCGACGGCGGCCGGCTGGTGATGAGCGACGGCACCGACGAGCTGGCGTTCCGCGACCCGACCTCCTTCGCCGAGACCGGCTCGGTCGCCGTGCGCCGTGACGGGGAGCCGGTCACGTTGCTCAACGAGCTGGAGTGCGTCGACGGCCAGGTGTGGGCCAACGTGTGGCAGACCGACGAGGTGGTGCGCATCGACCCGGCGAACGGCCAGGTCACGGCCACCGTGGACCTCAGCGGGCTGCGGCCGGCCGACGTGCCGAAGTCCGACGTGCTCAACGGCATCGCGGCCGTGCCGGGCACCGACGAGTTCCTCGTCACGGGCAAGAACTGGCCGACGATCTTCCGGGTCCGCTTCACGCGGTAGTGACCTACGGTCTCGCACGTGGACATCGACCTCGACAACATCGCCCGCGCCGCCGAGACCATCGACCCCGTCTTCCGCGGCACCCCGCAGTACGTCGACGAGCAGCTCGGCGCGGCGCTGGGCCGCCGGGTGCTGGTCAAGGTCGAGACGGTCAACCCGCTGCGCAGCTTCAAGGGCCGCGGCGCGGACTTCATGGGCGCGACCCTGCCGCCGGGACGCACGGTCGTGTGCGCGTCGGCGGGCAACTTCGGCCAGGCCGTGGCCTACGTCGGCCGCACCCGCGGTTTCCCGGTCGAGGTCTTCGTCTCCCGGGCCGCCGTCCGCGACAAGGTCCGCCGGATGAAGTCCCTCGGGGCGTCCGTGATCGAGGTCCCGGGCGACTTCACCGCCGCCAAGGACGCCGCCCGCGAGCACGCCCAGCGGGTCGGCGCGATCTTCGTCGAGGACGGCCGCGACGTCGCCGTCACCGAGGGCGCGGGCAGCATCGCCGTCGAACTGCTCCGGGCGGGCCGGTTCGACACCGCGGTGGTCCCCGTCGGCGACGGCGCGCTGATCACCGGCATGGCCCGGTGGATCAAGGAGCACTCGCCGGACACCCGCGTCGTCGGCGTCTGCGCCGAGGGCGCGCCGGCCGTGGCCCGTGCCTGGGCCGGCCGCCCGGTGGCCGACACGCCCATCGACACCATCGCCGACGGGATCGCCGTGCGCGTCCCCGTGCCCGCCGCCATCCCCCGGCTGCGAGCCCTCGTCGACGACATGGTCCTGGTGCCCGACGACGCCATTCGAGACGCGATGGCGCTGGCCCGGGGCGCGCTCGGCCTCGTGCTCGAACCGGCGGGCGCGATCGGCCTGGCCGCGATCGCCGTGGCCGACATCCCGGGCGAGACGATCGCCACCGTGCTCACCGGCGGCAATGTGTGAGACAGCCCGCACCGGGTGAGGCAGGATTGAAGGCGTGACACCCCCTCGGCCGGAAGACCAGTCGCGGCGGTACCCGTGGGAGGACGACGAGTACAAGCCGCGCACCCGGCCGTACCCGACCCCGGGCCCGCCGCCACCCCCGCGTGACGAACGCGAATCGGCCCGGTTCACGCCACCGCCGGACGCCGACAAGCCGACCGTCCCGACCCTGCCGAAGAAGCTGACCGTCACCCGCGTGGCGTGGTTCCGGACCCGGCAGCTCAGCAGCCAGGCGCTGGCCGCGTTCCGCAAGGCCGCGCACGCCGACGGCGCCAAGCAGTCCGGCCTGTCCTCCCTCACCTACGCGGTGATGCTGAACTACGCGGCCGACGCGGCGATGGCGGTCGCGCTGGCCAACACCTTGTTCTTCTCGGCCGCCTCCGGCGAGAGCCGGGGCAAGGTCGCGCTCTACCTGCTGATCACCGTCGCGCCGTTCGCCCTGGTGGCGCCCGTGATCGGCCCCGCCCTGGACCGCATCCAGCACGGCAGGCGGGTGGCGCTGGCCGCGTCCTGCGTGATCCGCGTCTTCCTGTCCATCGCGATGGCGCTGAACTTCGACAACTGGGGCCTCTACCCGGCCGCCCTGGGCAGCATGGTCCTGTCCAAGTCGTTCACCGTGCTCAAGGCCGCGATCACACCCCGCGTGCTGCCGCGCGAGATCACCCTGTCCAAGACCAACGCCCGGATGACCGTGTTCGGGCTCGCCGCCGGCGGCGTGTTCGGCGCGGTCGCGGCCGGTTTCGCGAACCTCTTCGGCTCCCCGGGAGCCCTCTGGTTCACCGCCGCGCTCTGCCTGGCCAACGCCTTCTACTGCCTGCGCATCCCCTCGTGGGTCGAGGTCACCGAGGGCGAGGTCCCCACCTCGCTGCGCGCCAAGCCGCACAAACCCAAGCGCCAGGCACTGGGCCGCACCGTCGTGGTCGCCCTCTGGGGCAACGGCGCGATCCGCATGCTGACCGGCTTCCTGATGCTCTTCGCCGCCTTCGTCGTCCGCGCCCAGACCGAGGGCGACGCCCTCATGCAGGTCCTCCTGCTGGGCGTCATCGCCGCCGCGGCCGGCATCGGCAGCTTCCTCGGCAACGCCGTCGGCGCCCGCCTCCAGTTCGGCTCGCCCGACCAGGTCGTCATCGGCTGCCTCACCACCGCCCTGGCCACGGTCGTGCTGGCCGCCGTCCTCCCCGGCCTGGTCACGGCCGCCGCCGTCGGCCTGATCGGCGCCACCGCCAGCTCCCTGGCCAAGGTGTCCCTCGACGCGGTCATCCAGGACGACGTCCCCGACGAATCCCGCGCCTCCGCCTTCGGCCGCTCGGAGACCATCCTCCAGCTCGGCTGGGTCTTCGGCGGCGCCCTCGGCGTCCTGCTGCCCACCGAGTACTGGATCGGCTTCACCGTCCTCGCCGTCCTGCTCGCCGTCGGCCTGGCCCAGACCATCCAGACCAAGCGCGGCTCGACCCTGATCCCGGGCCTGGGCGGCGACCGCCCACTGCGGCCCGCGCCCGTCGTGCCCAGGCCGGGCACGTAGGCTCGACCGCCGTGCGCCGAGCCCTGATCCCCGTGTCGCTGCTGGTGGTCCTCTCCGGCTGCGCGACGGCGACCACCGACCCCGAGGTGACGTTCTACGCGGACGGCAAGACGATCAACGTCCACCCGTCCCAGTACTGCGACCTGCGATCGGAGAACTGCGACGTCGCCCCGGACGCGGTCGGCGTCCTCCGCGTCCGCCCGGGCAAGCCGGTCCAGATCTCCGTCCCGGGCGACCTGGCCAACACCGCCTGGTCGGTCAAGTTCACCTACCGCAACGCCCAAGGCCAACCGCAGGAACCACTGCGAAGCAGGCTGTTCACCGAACGCGACCCGAAGTACGCCTACACCCTCGTGCTCCCGAACCCCGACGACCAGCTGGAGAGCGTCGAGGTCCAGCAGTACGGCGCACGCATCGAGGCGGGCACCACCGGCGCGTTCGACTTCGTCGCCCGGGGCACCTGGGTCGTCTCCATCGACGACCGCCACTAACCCACCCCACCCACGGCCACGTGCGACGTCCCACTTCAGGACGACGACCAGCCGCGCTACCAATCCACAACGGACCCGTAGCGAACCCCACCGAGGCCCTCAACCGCCGCACACGGACCCGCAGCGAACCCCACCGAGACCCTCAACCGCCGCACAACGGACCCGCGGCGGACCCCACCGAGGCCCGATTTGACATGGGTTCGGGTGCTTTAGGCTGGTCGAAGCCGGCAGGCCTGGCGGGACGCTTTTCCCCGCCGGGCCTGCCGGCTTTGGCCTGCCTGGAGTGCCCGTAAGGGCCCCATGTCAAATCGAGCCGGACCTGACCCGAGCAGCCGGACCCGAGCGTGACCACCGGCCCGACCCCGAACCCGACCACCAACGCACAACCACCAACCACCACACCGCTCGGGCTTTACGGATCCAACTCCCGCGCCACCGCCCGGACCACCTCGGCGATCAGCTTCGTGTTCTTCCGATCCGGGTACCGCCCCCGCCGCAGCTCGGGCTGCACCTTCATCTCCAGCAGCTTGATCATGTCCTCGACCAGGCCGTGCAGCTCCTCAGCCGGCCGACGACGGGCCTCGGCCACCGACGGCGCGGGGTCGACCAGCCGGACCGACAACGCCTGCGGACCGCGCCTGCCCTCGGCCATGCCGAACTCGATCCGCTGACCGGCCTTCAAGCCCTCGACACCCGGAGGCAGCGCGGATTTCCGCACGTAGACGTCTTCGCCACCGTCCTGTGTGACGAAGCCGAAGCCCTTCTCCGAGTCGTACCACTTGACCTTGCCGGTCGGCACCGTTCTCACCAATCCTTATGCGATCACACGACGAACGCGCCCCGGGGCGTGCCCAAGGCGCGTCCCACCAGACTATCCAGAACACCACCGCCGGGGCACCTCCGATCGCGCGACTGCGCCACCCCGCCACCCCGCCACCCCGCACCGCACCACCCCGCCACACCGCACCGCACCGCACCACCCACACCCGCACCGCCCCGCCCGCACCCGCGACTACGCTTCAGCCATGTCGACCTCGAAGCTGATGCCGCCTGCGGTGGCGTTGTTCGCGCTCGGCGTGGCGGCCATCGTCGCGATGTTCATCGCCGGCGAACGCGGCCTGCCCGCCTGGGTGTTCGCCGCGGGCTGGCTGCTCGCCCCCGCGGGTCTCGCGCTGGGCGTGCTCAGCGCGGTGCGGAACGCCCGGCCCCGGCGCTGAGCCGGTCGACGTTCGCCCGCAGCCACCCCGGGAACTCCGTCAGGTCCGCCAGCACCACGTCCGCGCCCTCGGCCGTCAACTCCGCGGCGTCGCACGGCCCGCTCACCACGCCCACGGCCACCGCACCGGCCGCCTTCGCACCGCGCACGTCACCCACGTGGTCGCCCACGTACACGGCCGCGCCGTGCGCCTTCAGCGCCTCGGCCTTGCCGGCCGCCCACAGCTCGCCGAACAAGTGGTCCACCTCCCAGTCCAACGCCGCCAAGTGCAGCGCCGCGTTGGCCCGGTACTTGCCGGTGACCACGATCGTCGTCCCGCCCAGCTCACGCACCGCCGCAAGCGCTTGCGCCGCGCCCGGCAGGGCGACCGTGGCCGGGATGACGACCTCCGGGTACAGCTCGCGGAACCGGGCGATCAACCCCGGGATGTCCTCTTCGACCACTCCGAAGTCGCGGTAGATCATGTCCAGGGGCGGGCCGAGGTTGGCCGCGAAGTGGGCCCCGTCCAGCGGGTAGCCGCTCTCCGCCGCGACCGCGTCCATCACGGCGGCCATGCCCGGCCTGGGGTCGATCAACGTCATGTCCAGGTCGAAACCCACGGTCAAAGGCACGGTTCGCACCCTATGCGCTGTGCAAAGCTTTGCGCCGTGACGGAACTCACCCGGGCGCTGCTCGACGCGGCGGTGGACCTGATCGCCGCACACGGCTCACGTGGCCTGCGCATGGCGGAGGTCGCCGCCAAGGTGGGCGTGAGCAGGCAGACCGTCTACAACGAGTTCGGCAACAAGGAGCGGCTCGTGCAGGCCGTGGCGCTGCACAAGACCGCCGAGTTCCTCGACGGCGTCCGCGCGCAGCTGGCGAGCACGCCCGACCCCGTGGAGGGCCTGCGGCGGGCCATCAGGTTCGCGTTCGACCTGGCCGCCCGGGACGCGCTGGCCAAGTCCGTGCTGGGCGGCGCGAACGCCGAGGACATGCTGCCCCTGCTGACCACCAAGGGGCGACCGGTCCTGACGTTCGCCACCTCGGTGTTCGCCCAGCACCTCCGCAAGCACTGGCCGACGATGCCGGACGCGCGCGTGCACCTGATCGCGGACACGATCGTGCGGATGGCGTTGAGCCACCTGCTCACGCCCAGCAGCCGCCGCGTCGAGTCGGTGATCCAGGTGACCGAAGCGCTGCTGGCCGACTGACCGTCACCGCCGCGCCGCGACCCTGACCCGCCGCACACCGGCCTTCCCCGCACCGCCCCTACCGGCCCCGGCCTTCCCGGTCCCGACCTTCCCCGCACCGACCTGCCGCGCCACGACGACCCGCCGCGCGTCCGCCCGTCGCGGCACCTCACGCGTGCGCACCGCCGCGGGCCGCACCGGCTCGTCGCTCCCCGCGCCCCGGCGCGAGAACACGACCAACCCCGCCGCGCCCACCAGCCCGGCCACCGCCGCGAGCACCCACTTCTTGCCCATGCTCAACCCACCGCCACGTCGTCGTAGGTCAGGCCCACCCGCTCGGCGGCCCTGGTGAGGGTGCGCAGGATCGCCAACGACTCGGCGGGCCGCATCGACGGGCTCTCCGTCTCACCCGCCCGCACCCGGTCCACGACCTCGCGCAGCTGTGGAACGTACCCCGCGCCCTCCTGCTCGTGCCGGTGCTCCACCCCGTTGACCACGATCCGGCTCGGGTTGAACAACGCCTCCGGCAGCTCGACCAGACCGCGCGTCCCGTACACGACCGCGCCGGACTTCAGCGGGCTGACCAACGACGACCCCAGCAGCGCGTGCGCGCCACCCTCGTAGCCGAGCAGCATGCCGATCTCGGCGTCCACACCGCCGACCATCCGCCCGTGCGCCTGGACCGTCTCCGGCTCGCCCAGCAGCAGGTGCGCGAACGACACCGGGTAGATCCCGAGGTCGAACAACGACCCGCCGCCCAGCGCCTTGTTCCACAGCCGGTGCGCCGGGTCGTGCTCCAGCGTGAAGCCGAAGTCCGCCCGGACCGACCGGACCTCGCCGATCGCGCCGTCCGCGACCAGCTCCGCCATCCGCACGATGAGCGGGTTGAACCTGGTCCAGATGGCCTCCATGAAGAACAGCCCGCGCTCGCACGCCAGGTCCACCACGTCCTGCAGCTCGCGCAGGGTCAGCGTGGCCGGCTTCTCGCACAGCACGTGCTTGCCCGCCTCCAACGCCGCGCGGGTCACCGCGTGGTGCTGGACGTGCGGCGTCGCCACGTAGACGACGTCCACGTCCGGGTCGGCCAGCAGGTCGGCGTAGTCGCCGTACGCGCGCGGGATCCCGTGCTTGGCCGCGAAGGACTCGGCCTTGGGCAGCGCGCGCGACGACACCGCGAGCACCTCGACGTCGGGCAGCAGGCGGAGGTCACCGGTGACGACGTCGGCGATGCCGCCCGTCGCCACGACGCCCCAGCGGAGTTTGTTCAGCACGGGACGGGAGCTTAATCGGGCAAGATGGAGGTGTGAGGCTCATCCTGAACCTGATCTGGCTGGTCCTGAGCGGCTTCTGGCTGGCCGTCGGGTACGTGGTCGCCGGCGTGGTGTGCTGCGTGCTGATCATCACCATCCCGTGGGGGCTGGCGTCGTTCCGCATCGCGAACTACGCGCTGTGGCCGTTCGGCCGCACGGTCGTGGACCGGCCCGGCGCCGGCGCGCCGTCCCTGCTCGGCAACGTCGTGTGGATCGTCGTCGCGGGGATCTGGCTGGCCATCGGCCACGTGGTGACCGGCGTGCTGCTGTGCGTGACGATCATCGGCATCCCGCTGGGCGTGGCGAACTTCAAGATGGTGCCGGTCTCCCTGATGCCGCTGGGCAAGGAGATCGTCTCCCTCCCCTGACCCGTCCCCGAACGCGCCCGGGGCCCGGGGCCCGTCAGCCGGTCACCTCGTGCAGGCACAGCACGTTGCCCTCGCTGTCGTGGAACCACGCCGCCTTCTCCGACCCGAGCACGGCGACGTGGTTCACCGTCTTCAGCTCGGGCAGGTCGTAGTCCTCGAACCGCACGCCGCGCCGTTCCAGCTCGCCCATCTCGGCGTCCAGGTCGTCGACCTCGAAGCTCAGCACGGTGTGGCCGCTCTGCGCGCCCTCCTCGGCGGGCATCAGGCCGAGCACGTCGCCCCGGCCGAGCTCGAACAGGCGGGTGCCGTCGTCGCTGCCGCCCAGCGGCGTGAGGCCGAGCCGGTCGGCGTAGAAGTGGGCCGCCCGGTCCGAGTCGGTCACGGGCAGGATCGTCGTGGTCCGCGTCGCGGTGAGCATGTCGCTCCTCCTTGCGGGGTGGAGCCCTCCTGGGGTGGGGCCGTCAGCGGTCGGGGCCCGACTTGCGGGTGGGGCCCGACTTGCGGGTGGGGCAATGCTGCGCCTACTCCGCCTGGTCCGCCAGTTGGACGACCAGGCACGGACCGCCGCTGTAGAGGCCCGCGTCGACCGCCAGCACCTTGTCGTCGGCGTACCGCAGCGGGCCGTCGATCTCCTCCGGCGGCACGCCGAGCTGGTCGGCGATGACGCTGTGCCCGTGCACCACCTCGTGCCCGCCGAGCACCTCGAGCAGCTCGCCCGCCACCAGCGCGCCGTCCGGGCCGCGGAACGCGTAGCGGGTGGTCATCTTGCGCCAGCACTCCCACCAGTGGTCCAGGTCGTCGCCCTTGAGCACGTCCCACACCGCCTCGTTGACCTCGTCGATCGTGTCGCCCCACTCGAGGTAGGCGAGGGTGTCGGAGTGCATCAGCAGGTGCCCGTCGACCTCGGTGAGCACGCGGCGGGAGGTCAGCCACTCGATGTGGGCGTCGGTGAGCCGGTCCTGGTCGCTGCGCAGGCCGCCGTTGAGCAGCCAGCTGCGGGCGAAGCTGCGCGGGGTCGGCGCGCCGGGCACGTTGCGGTCGCCGAACCGGTGCATGCCCAGGAGCAGCACCTCGTGGTTGCCGATGAGCGCGTCGACCTGGCCACCGCTCTGCTCGGCCAGCCGCATCACGAACTCGATCACCCCGATCCCGTCGGGGCCGCGATCGACGAAGTCGCCGAGGAACCACAGCTCCGCGTCACCGCCGCACCAGTCACCGTCGGCGTCGACCAGGCCCGAGGCGTGCAGGGCGCGGGTCAGCTCGGCGAGGTGCCCGTGCACGTCGCCAACCACGAAGAGCGGTCGTTCCACACCTGCGACGATAAGCGACGCGGGGGTGTGGTGCGCAAAAGTCGATCAGCGCTCGGCCCGGACGCTTCGGCCGCACCACCGCGAACCTCACCCGTCAGGGTGAGATCCGGGTGGTTTGCCGTGACGAAAGCCGGCCGGCGGGCTCTCACCCACCATGAGAGAGCAACTGGAACAGGTCGCCGGCGAACTGGACGAGGCGATGGTCTCGGTGGCCGCGCGGGCGGGCGCGAACTGGCACCCGTGGCAGCACATCGAGTGGCTGCGCCTCCAGGCGGACCTGCTGGACCGCCTGGGCGCGGCGTTCGGCGGCCCCGGCTCGTGCCGCGCCGAACTGCTGCGCGACCGGGCCGAGCGGATGGCCGACCGGATCAACGGGATGCCCTCCGCCGAGGGCGGCTTCCCGTCACGACAGCTTGGGCCACCCGAGCAGCGCGTCCACCTTCGCGCGGTCGCCCGCCACGGTCAGCTCCTCCACCCCGAGGCGCCGCCACAGCAGTAGGTAAAGCTGCTCGGCCGTGCCGCTGACCCGGACGTCCGGCTCGCCCCCGGCCAGCCGCGCCGGCCTGGCCGACCCGTCCGTGCCGAGCAGCCACGTCGCGCCGGTGTCGGTCGCCGCCAGCTGGAGCACCAGCGGCCCGCCCTCCCACTCCTTGCCGTTGAGGAAGCGCTCCAGGAACTCGTCCACCCCGTCCGCCGCCAGCTCGGCCGGGATCGGCTCGACCGCGCCCGCCGCCTGCTGGGCGTCCCAGCAGTGCACGACCACCTCGTGCGCCTGCCGCGAGGCCAGCGCCGCCGCCGTGTCGCGCTTCTCCTCGTTCCAGAACACCCACACCGGCGCGTCCGGCCCGCCGACGCGCAGGTAGTCCTCCTGCACGGCGACGAACCGGGCGCTGATCTCCCGCCACCCCTCGATCCGGTCCGGCCCGGTGTCGGCGGCCCGCCGCGCCGCCTCCTCGTCCGGGTACGCGCCCTTGGCCAGCACGACGGCGGTCCACCAGGACTGCACCTCCGCCATGTGCGCGACCAGGTCGTCCACGGTCCAGCCCGGACAGCTCGGCACCGGTGCGCCGAGGTTGCCCACGACCGCCTTGGTGAAGGACCCGCTGTACTCCTCGATGACCGCCAGGTGATTGATTCCCATGGCCGATCAAGCTAGCCCCGACCACCGACTATTCCCGGACGTCGGCCCACGGCTCCGGCCCCGGGCTCAGCCCTCGTCCGCGAGCCCGTCCGGGAAGGGGTTCGCCGAGTTGCCGACCAGGTCCGCGATCGACTTGACCACCCGCGTCGGCCGGTACGGGTACAGCTCGGCCGTCGACTCCGTCGAGATCCCCGTGAGCACCAGGATCGTGCGCAACCCCGCCTCCAGGCCGGACCGCACATCGGTGTCCATCCGGTCGCCGATCATCAGCGTGCTCTCCGAGTGCGCGCCCAGCGCCCGCAGCGCCGACCGCATCATCAACGGGTTCGGCTTGCCGACGTAATAAGGCGCGCGGCCGGACGCGCGTTCGATCAGCGCGGCGATCGAGCCGGTGGCGGGCAGCGAGCCCTCGCGGGACGGGCCGGTGGCGTCCGGGTTCGTCGCGATGAACCGCGCGCCCTCCTCCACCAGCCGGATCGCCTTGGTGATCGCGGTGAAGCTGTAGGTGCGGGTCTCGCCGAGCACCACGTAGTCCGGGTCGCGGTCGGTCAGCACGTAGCCGATCTCGTGCAGCGCCGTGGTCAGGCCCGCCTCGCCGATCACGTACGCCGAGCCGCCCGGCCGCTGCGAGTCGAGGAACTTGGCGGTGGCCAGCGCCGAGGTCCAGATCGCGGACTCCGGCACCTCCAGGCCCGTGCGGGCCAGGCGGGCCCGCAGGTCGCGCTGGGTGTAGATGGAGTTGTTCGTGAGCACCATGAACGGGATGCCGTTCGCGGTCAGCTCGGCGACGAACTCGCTCGACCCCGGGATCGGGTGCTCCTCGTGCACGAGCACGCCGTCCATGTCCATCAGGTAGTTCCACTGAGCGGCCATGGCGGACATGCTGCCGGCTCAGGCCTCGATCACGCGTCGCCGGAACGTTTCGATGAGCGTCTGGTTGTAGCGCTCCAGCACGTCCCGCTCCGCCGGCGTGAAGCGCGACAGCACCTCGCGCAGCGTCTCCTGCGCGCCGACGAACAGGTGGTCGAACTTGCCCCCGTCCGCCACGGTGACCTCGACGAGCACCTTGCGCCGGTCGTGCGGGTCGCGGACCCGCCGCACGTAGCCGGCGCGCTCCAGCCGGTCGATCACGCCGGTCACCGCGCCGGTGGACAGCCCGGACAGCTCGGCGATCTTGCCCGCGGTGATCGGGCCGCTCGCCCGCAGGGCCAGGTCGAGGCACTTCTCGTCGGTCGGCGACAGGCCCATCCGCTCGGCCACCCGGCTGTGGAACAGGACGGTGAGCGCGCTGGTCTCCCGCGCGTAGACGCTGAACCGCTCCAGCACGTCCGCGGGCACCTCGTGCTCACTGCTCATGTCAGGCAATTTAGCGTTCCGACCCGGGGTTCCGGCGAACGTGTTCGGCATCTTCGCCCAACTCACCGCCCGCCGCCGTCCCCCATTTCCACCAGCACCCACAAGTGTCAGCCGATTACCCTGGCAGGGGTGACAGCTGTCGAGTTGGGGCTACCCGCCGTGCGCGGCAACCCGGACACCTCCGAGCGACCGGACTCACCCCTGCTGGTGGACCGGTTCGGCCGGATCGCCACCGACCTGCGCGTGTCGTTGACCGACCGCTGCAACCTGCGGTGCACCTACTGCATGCCCGCCGAGGGCCTGGACTGGCTGCCGAAGCCGGACCTGCTCTCCGACGACGAGCTCACCCGCCTCATCGGCATCGCGGTGACCCGCCTCGGCGTGACCGACATCCGGTTCACCGGCGGCGAGCCGCTGCTGCGGCCCGGCCTGGACGGCGTGATCGCGGCGACCGCGGCGCTCGACCCCCGGCCGCGCATCTCGATGACCACGAACGGGTTGACCTTGGCCAAGCGCGCGGCCGGGTTGGTCGCCGCGGGCCTCGACCGGGTGAACGTCTCGCTCGACACCCTCGACCCCGAGCGCTTCCACCGGCTCACCCGCCGCAACCGGCTGGCGGACGTGTTCGCGGGCCTGGCCGCCGCCCGCGACGCCGGGTTGACGCCGGTCAAGGTGAACACCGTGCTGATGCGCGGCGTGAACGAGGACGAGGCCGTGCCGCTGCTGCGCCACTGCCTGGAGCACGGCTACCAGCTGCGGTTCATCGAGCAGATGCCGCTCGACCCGCAGCACGGCTGGAACCGCGACGACATGGTCACCGCCGAGGAGATCCTCGAGTCCCTGAGCACCGGGTTCACCCTGACGCCCGAGCCGGGCGAGCGGGGCGGCGCGCCGGCCGAGCGGTGGCTGGTGGACGGCGGCCCGGCCGTGGTCGGCGTGATCGCGTCGGTCACCCGGCCGTTCTGCTCGGCGTGCGACCGGACCAGGCTCACCGCCGACGGCCAGGTGCGGAACTGCCTGTTCAGCCGGTCGGAGACGGACCTGCGGGCGTTGCTGCGCGGTGGCGCGTCGGACGAGGACATCGCGCACGTGTGGCGCGGCAACTCGTGGGCCAAGGCCGCCGGGCACGGCATCAACTCGGCCGGGTTCAGCCAGCCCGACCGGCCCATGAGCGCGATCGGAGGGTGAGGTGCGGCTGACGGTGCGGTACTTCGCGGGCGCCAGGGCGGCGGTGGGCGTGGCGGAGGAGAGCTTCGAGCTGCCCGGCGACGCGGCCACGGTGCGGGCCGCGATCGAGGCGGTCCGCGGCCGGCACGGCGCGGAAGCGGCCCGCGTGCTGCCCGCGTGCAGCTACCTGTTGGACGGTGTGGCCGTTCGCGATCATGACACGGCCGTGTGGTCCGGGGCACAACTCGACGTGTTGCCACCCTTCGCCGGCGGATGAGGCTTCTCCACCCTTGCGGCTTAGTACGTGAGCTAAACCTCACTTACGGTGATTGATCTCGGCGAATCTCGGAACGGAAACAGACCGGTAACGGTGCCCTGAGCTGGCTAAACGGGACGGTCGGGGAGTCACTCGGTCGCGTTACAGTGACGTGCGTCACATGGCAGATCATTTGGCGCGAGCCTCCCGGTTACGTACCGTCGCTTCTCGGTTGGCCCCGACCGACCAGAGCTAGACCGGGACGCCTCGCACCGAACCTGTCCAACGGTGTCCCGGAACACCCCCGAGCGAGAGACAACCACCGGACAGGGATCAAGCCGAACGGCGTACCGGGCCCGAACCCGAGCCGGACGCGCAGGTGCGGGTGGACGAGAGGGAAATGGCTTCTTACCGAGGCAAGCACCGTCCGACCACCAGTTCCACCGCCCGGAGCATCGCGAAGGTCGCCGTCGCCGGCGTCATCGTCGGCGCGCCGCTGGCCATGGCCGCCGGCACCGCGAACGCGCAGTCCGGCGTCAACTGGGACGCGGTCGCCGCGTGTGAGAGTGGCGGCAACTGGAGCATCAACACCGGCAACGGCTACTACGGCGGCCTGCAGTTCCTGCCGTCCACGTGGACCGCGCACGGTGGTTCCGGAATGCCCCACCAGGCTTCCCGCGAGGAGCAGATCCGCGTCGCGGAGAACGTGATGAAGACCCAGGGCATCGGCGCCTGGCCCGTCTGCGGGCCGAAGGGCCTCGGCGGCGCCCCCGCGCCCGCCAGGACCGCCCCGGCCCCGGCGCAGCCGCGTCAGGCCGCCCCCGCGCCGGTCCAGCAGGCCGCGCCGGTCCAGGAGGCCCCCGCTCCCGTGACCGTGGCGCTGCCGTCCTCCAACCCGAACGGCGACTACGAGATCAAGGCCGGCGACAGCCTGTCGAAGATCGCGGAGGAGCTGAAGGTCGAAGGCGGCTGGGCCAAGCTGCACGAGCTCAACAAGCAGTTCATCCCGAACGCCGACCTCATCCTGCCGGGTCACAAGATCGCCACCAAGTGATCCGTGGCCGGCGCGAGTCGGTGCACGACGGAACAGGGACCCCGGACCGCCCCCCTCGGCGATCCGGGGTCCCCGACCCGTTTCCGGGCTGAGTTCCCGTCACCGAGTTGTCGTCGCCCCGGTCGGACCTGCCGGTCGTGGGTCCGCACCGGGTTGTCGGGGATCTCGTCGCCGGGTTCCCCGTGGCCCTGGTCAGGGCATGTTGACCCACTCGTCGGTGCCGTCGGTGAAGACCTGGCGCTTCCACACCGGCAGCCGCCGCTTCACCTCGTCGACGAGCTCCGAGCACACCGCGAACGCCTCACCCCGGTGGTCGGCGGACACGGCGCAGGCCAGCGCCACGTCCCCGATCGCGAGCGGACCGACCCGGTGCGACACGGCGACGGCCCGCACGCCCTCGAACCGGGCCACCACGTCCGCCACCACCTCGGCCACCACCGCGCCGGCCGTCGGGTGCCCGACGTACTCCAGCTCGCGCACCGAACGCCCGTGGTCGTGGTCGCGCACCACCCCGGCGAACGTCACCACCGCGCCCGCCGCCGCGTGCTCCACGAGCTTGGCGTGCTCGTCCACGGACAGCGGCTGATCGCTGACGGTCGCGCGCAGGACCTCGGTCATGCGTGGTCACCTCCGGACACCTGGTCGACGGCGTGCTCCAGCACGGTCGCGAGCACCTCCAGCCCGTCGCGCACCCCGCCGGTCGAGCCCGGCAGGTTCACCACGAGCGTGCGGCCCGCCACACCGGCCACCCCGCGCGACAGCACGGACGTCGGCACGCGGGGCCAGCCTGACATGCGGATGGCGTCGGCCACACCCGGGACCTCGAAGTCCAGCACCGACCTGGTCGCCTCCGGCGTGCGGTCGGTGGGGCTCACGCCCGTGCCACCGGTCGTGATGACGACCGCGACACCGTCCGCCACGGCCGCCCGAAGCGCGTCGGCCACCGGCTCGCCGTCCGGCACGACCACCGGGTCCGGCACGTCGTAGGACCGCTCCCGCAGCCACGCCACGATGATCGGCCCGCCGCGGTCGGCGTACACACCGGCGGACGCCCGGTTCGACGCCGTGATCACGCGCGCGGTCCGGACCGCGGGGCCAGGCGTCACGGGCGCGGAGCCGGCCGTCACGGGCGCTCCCACAGGCCGGTCTTGCCGCCCTCCTTGCGCTCGACCCGCACCGCGTCCAGCGACGCCGCCGGGTCGACCGCCTTCACCATGTCGTGCAGCGTCAGCCCGGCCACCGACACGGCCGTCAACGCCTCCATCTCCACGCCCGTGCGGTCCGTCGTGCGGACGGTCGCGGTGATGCGCACCTCGGCGTCGCCGAGCACGAGGTCCACCTTCACCCCGGACAACGCGATCGGGTGACACAGCGGCACCAGCTCCCAGGTCCGCTTGGCCGCCATGATCCCGGCGATGCGGGCCGTGGCCAGCGCGTCGCCCTTCGGCAGCCCGTCGCTGCCCAGCAACGCCACCACCTCGTCCGTCGTGCGCAGGACACCGGAGGCCACCGCCGTGCGCGTGGTCGGCTCCTTCTCGGACACGTCGACCATGCGTGCCGCGCCGGCGGCGTCCAGGTGGGTGAACTGGTTGCTCATACCCGCGATGCTAGGCGGATTCGGTGGCGGCCTTCCGGACCGCCTCGGCGACCGCGGGCGCGACCGAGGTGTCGAACACGCTGGGCACGATGAACGACGCGTTGAGGCGTTCGCCGTCCACCACGTCGGCGATGGCGTTGGCCGCCGCGATCAGCATCGAGTCCGTGATCGTGCGGGCGTGGGCGTCGAGCAGGCCCCGGAACACGCCCGGGAACGCCAGCACGTTGTTGATCTGGTTCGGGAAGTCGCTGCGCCCGGTGGCCACGACGGCGGCGTGCTTCTGCGCCTCCATCGGGTCGATCTCCGGGTCCGGGTTCGCCAGCGCGAACACGATCGCGTCGCTGTTCATCGTGGCGACCTGCTCGGCGCCGAACAGGTTCGGCGCCGACACGCCGATGAACACGTCCGCGCCGACCAGCGCGTCGTGCAGCCGGCCGCTGACGTTCTCCTTGTTGGTCGACGCGGCGACGGACTTCAGGTTGTCGTCCAGCCCCGGCCGGTCGCGGTGCACGATGCCGTCCACGTCGACCGCCACCACGTCGCCGGGCTCCTGCTTGAGCAGCAGCCGGATGATCGCGCTGCCCGCCGCGCCGACCCCGCACACCACGACCTTGCAGTCGGTGATCTTCTTGCCGACCACGCGCAGGGCGTTGCGCAGCGCGCCGACCACGACGATCGCGGTGCCGTGCTGGTCGTCGTGGAAGACCGGGATGTCCAGCTTCTCCCGCAGCCGCGCCTCGATCTCGAAGCAGCGCGGCGCGGCGATGTCCTCCAGGTTGATGCCGCCGTAGACCGGCGCGATCAGCTCGACCGCGCGGATGATCTCCTCGGTGTCCTGGGTGTCCAGGCAGACCGGCCAGGCGTCGACGCCGGCGAACTTCTTGAACAGCGCGGCCTTGCCCTCCATCACGGGCAGCGCGGCGGCCGGGCCGATGTTGCCGAGGCCGAGCACGGCCGAGCCGTCGGTGACCACGGCGACCGTGTTGCGCTTGATGGTGAGCCGGCGGGCGTCGTCCGGGTTCTCCGCGATGGCCATGCAGACGCGGGCGACGCCGGGCGTGTAGGCGCGGGAGAGGTCGTCGCGGTTGCGGAGCGGCACCTTGGACGAGATCTCGATCTTGCCGCCGAGGTGGACCAGGAACGTCCGGTCCGACACCTTGCGGACCACGATCCCGGGCAGCAGCTCCAGGGTGTCGGTGATGTCCTTGGCGTGGTTGGCCGACAGCGCGTTGCAGGTGAGGTCGATGATCACCCGGTCGGTGTGCGACTCGACGACGTCGAACGCGGTGATCACGCCGCCCGCCCGGCCGACGGCCGAGGTGAGGTCGCCGGCGGCCGACGCCGACGGCGGGGCCTCCAGCCGGACGGTGATCGAGTAACCAGGGCCGGGGACCGGCATCGAACCTCCCAGAACAGCACAGCTCAAGAGGGATCGAGCGTAGTCCGCGCGGATATACGGAACGCGCGCGGCTCGACGGCCGCGCGCGTCCGGGCTAGCGGTTGATCTCCGTCACGGGGTGGTGGTAGCCGAGCTCTTCGACCGGCAGCGGGAAGGTGACCTTGCCGAACGGGGACATCGCGCCCTGCACGTCGCTGGCCAGCTCGGACACGGCGTACTTGCCGTCGGCGGGCGGCTCCGGCCAGTGCGGGTCGATGCGCTCGGGGCGGGCCTTGGCCACGGTTCCTCCTCGGTCGTGCCTTCGTCGGGACAAGTGTGCCTCATCCGCCCGGGTGACGACGCGCGGTGCCCGGCGGCGAAAAGCGAGAGCCACGTCACCGGTGTGATCCCTACCCTCGGGCCGGTGAGCGACACGACGGCACTGCTCAACGTGGTCGACATCGAGGCCACGTGCTGGGCGGGCGACCCGCCGCCCGGCCAGGTGAGCGAGATCATCGAGATCGGCCTGACCGCGGTCGACCTCGCGTCGGGCGAACGGGTCGGCAAGCACCGGCTCCTGGTCCGACCGCGGCGTTCGGCGGTCAGCCCGTTCTGCACCGAGCTGACCGGCCTGACGCAGGCGGAGGTCGACGGCGGCGTGGACTTCGCCGAGGCGTGCCGGCAGCTGGCCGTCGAGCACCGGGCCGGTTCGAGGCCGTGGGCTAGCTGGGGCGACTACGACCGCAGGCAGTTCACGCGGCAGTGCGGGGCGACGGGCGTGCCGTACCCGTTCGGTAGGCGGCACTGGAACGCGAAGCTGGTCTTCACGCGGGCGCACGGGCTGCGCAAGCGCCCGGGGATGGCGCAGGCCCTGCGGATCGCCGACCTGCCGCTGGAGGGCAGGCACCACCGCGGCGCGGACGACGCGTGGAACATCGCCGCCCTGGTCCTGCACCTGACCGGTCGCGACGCCTGGCCGGCCGAACCCACCGCGGACTGACGCCGGGCGGGGTCCGGCGATTCCGGCCGACCGCAGGGTTGCGGGGGCTGGCCGGCCCGGTGCGGGTGGTCGGCATATACCGTGGTGAGGATGTCCGGCACGACCCTCGCCGAGTGGCTGCGGGCGCAGGACGACTCCGCGCTCGTGGCTCTGCTGCGCGCCCGGCCGGACCTGGCCACGCCCCCACCGGCGGACACGACCGTGCTCGCCACCCGCATCGGGTCGCGGGCGTCCGTGGCGCGGGCCTGTGAAGACCTCGACACGCTGACGTTGACCGTCCTCGAAGCGCTGCTCGTGCTGGACGCCGACCTCGCGCCGGTCGGCCGGACCGCCGTGCAGGAGCTGTTCGGGCCGACCGACATCAGCGCGCCGCTCGACGCGCTGCGCGCCCGTGCCCTGCTCTGGGGCGGCGACCACGCGCTCAGCACCCCGCCGGCCAGCCGTGACGCGGTCAACCCGTTCCCCTGCGGCCTCGGCCGCTCGGTGCCCCGGCTCGCCACCGCCGACCTCACCGCCCTCGACCCCGACGAGCTCCGCGTCCTGCAGACCCTCGCGGCCGGTCCGCCCGTCGGCCAGACCAAGGACGCCGCGCACGTCGTCTCCCTCGCGGGAGCCCGCACGCCGATCCAGAAGCTGCTCGCCCGCGGCCTGCTGGTCCGGCGCGACGCGCAGACCGTCGAGCTGCCCCGCGAGATCGGGCTGAAGGTGCGGGGCGACCGACCGCTCGGCGCGATCCAGACCACCGAACCGCCGCTCACCACGTTCCGCCGCGACCCGTCCGACGTCGACCACACCGGCGGCGGGGAGGCGTTGGAGCTCTGCCGGCACGTCGAGACGCTGCTCAAGAGCTGGTCGGAGGACCCGCCGGCGGTGCTGCGGTCGGGCGGCGTCGGCGTGCGGGAGCTGCGCAAGCTCGCCAAGGACCTCGACGTGGACGAGCGCCGGGCCGCGCTGCTGGTCGAGCTGGTCGTCAACGCGGGCCTGGTCGCCGACACCGAGGGCCTCGAACCCGAGTGGGTGCCCACCACGCAGACCGACGCGTGGCTGGTCGCCGCGCCCGAGCACCGGTGGGCGACGCTGGCCCAGGCGTGGCTCGACCTGCCCCGGCTGCCCGGTCTGATCGGGCGGCGCGACGACCGGGACCGGCTGCTCAACCCGCTGGCGCCGGAGCTGAACCGGCCGGGCGCGCCCCGTGACCGCAAGCGCATCCTCGAGGCGCTGGCCGCGTTGGAGCCCGGCACCGCCGTGATGGAGCCGGACGAGCTGGCCGCCGTGCTGGCGTGGCGGGCGCCGCGGCGTGGCGGGCGGCTGCGCGACGAGCTGGTGCGGTGGACCGTGGACGAGGGCACGCAGGTCGGCGTCCTCGCGCACAACGCCATCACCGCCCAGGGCCGCACGCTGCTGTCCGAGGGTCCCGGCGCGGCGGCGAAGCGGCTGGGCGACGCGTTGCCCGCGCCGGTCGACCACGTGCTGGTGCAGGCCGACCTGACCGTGGTCGCGCCCGGGCGGTTGGACCCGGAGCTGGCCGACGAGATCGCGCTGGTCGCGGACGTCGAGTCGGCCGGCAGCGCCACCGTCTACCGGGTGCGCGAGAGCTCGGTGCGGCGGGCGTTCGACGCCGGGCGCAGCGCCGCCGACCTGCACGAGCTGTTCAAGACCCGGTCGCGCACGCCGGTGCCGCAGTCGTTGACGTACCTGATCGACGACGCGGCGCGCAAGCACGGCCGGTTGCGGGGTGGTGCGGCCGGGTCGTTCCTGCGCTGCGACGACCCCGTGCTGATCACCGAGGTGATGTCGCACGCCGCGGCCGAGCGGTTGGCGCTGCGCAAGATCGCGCCGACCGTGCTGGTCAGCCCGTTGCCGCTGGCGGAGGTGCTGGACGGGTTGCGCGAGGCCGGTTTCGCGCCCGCCGCCGAGGGCCCGGACGGCCACGTGCTGGACCTGCGGGCCGGTGGCCGGCGGATCGCGGGCAAGGGGCGGCGCAGGCCGGTGCAGCCGGGCGCGCCGTCGGACGAGCAGCTGGACGAGCTGGTGCGGGTGGTGCGGGCGGGCGACCGCGCGGCGACGACCACCGGCGGTGCGCGGGTCTCGGTGCCGGGTCACCTGGGCGCGGGACCGTCGGCCACGCTCGCGTTGCTGCAGCGGGCGGCGCGGGAGGGTCGCAGCGTGCTGGTCGACTTCGTGGACGGCCACGGCACGGCGGCCCGCCGCGTGATCACGCCGCAGGTCGTGGGCGGTGGCGTGCTGGAGGGCGTCGACGTCAGCTACGGCGAGGTGCGCCGGTTCCCCCTGCACCGCATCACGTCCGCCGCCCTGGTCGAGGGTGACGACGCGTAACCCCCCGTTCGGCACTGATGATCACCCGATCGGTGAACCCTGGACGCCCTAGCGTCGAGTCGCGGTGCTCGCGCCGCACACCACCCGTGCGTCGAACGGCCGGGCCACCCCCGCCTGCTCGGGCACGTCGAAGGGCGGCCTCCTACGAGGAGACCGCCCTTCGACGTGGTGGCACCGCCGGGACAAGGAGAGGCCGCGATCGGCGGAGCTGGTGCGAACGCGACGTCCCGGTGGCCGATCGGAGGTTCGCCCGAGCACCTCGCCGACCGCACGCACGCCCGTGGAGGGACTGGCCGATGGCTCGTTCGTGGAAGGACGTCAAGGCGGACAAGGCTCGCCGTGACGGCGAAGCCGGCCGCGACATGGCACGCGCCCGTGAAGACGCGCGCAACCGGACGCAGGCGTTCATCCTCGGCTTCCGCCTGGCCCAACCGGACGACCGACGAGGACCGTCGCCGAGCCAGGTCGACGGACGCTGAAGGGCGGCCTCCTACGAGGAGACCGCCCTTCGACGCGAAACCGTCACCACCCGCACCGGCCGACCGGGAAGCCGATCAACCCGCGCGGACCGACATCCACTGGCGCATGGCGTGCTCGACCAGCGTGATCAACGTCTGCTTGGTCGACTGCCGGTTGCGCGCGTCGCACGTCACTATCGGCACCGACTGGTCGATCGTCAACGCCTCCCGGACATCCTCGATCCGGTGGTGCAGCAGACCGTCGAAGCAGTTCACCCCGACCACGTACGGCAACTGCCGGTCGTCGAAGAAGTCGATCGACGCGAACGCGTCCGCCAACCGACGCGTGTCCACCAGCACGATCGCACCGATCGCACCCTTCACCAGGTCGTCCCACATGAACCAGAACCGGTGCTGACCCGGTGTCCCGAACAAGTACAGGATCAGATCCTGGTCCAACGACACCCGACCGAAGTCCATGGCCACCGTCGTGGTGACCTTGTTCGGCGTCGCCGAGAGGTCGTCGACCCCCGCACTGGCCTCCGTCATCACCGCTTCGGTGGTCAGCGGAACGATCTCCGACACGGAACCGACGAACGTAGTCTTGCCCACGCCGAAGCCACCGGCCACCACGATCTTCGCGGAGGTCGTCGGCTTCCGTTCGCCATCGGCCGCGTTGGGGCTAGAGCCTGCGAAGCCCACTGAGCACCCTCTCAAGGAAATCAATGGACGGCTTGTCCCCCGTGATCAAGCCACCCTGATGAATCAAAACCAAACCCATGCTCGCCATGTCGCCGATCAACACCCTGGCCACGCCGAGCGGGAGCCGGAGGTGGGCGGCGACCTCGGCCACCGACCTGGTGTCGGTGCACAGCCCGCAGATCGACCGGTGCTCGGGGAGCACGGCCGCGTCGCGTTCGAGACCTCGCTCGCTGGTCGACACCAGCGCCTCGATCGCGAGGTCGTAGTCGGGCCGGGTCCGGCCACCGGTCCGGGTGTACGGGCGGACCAGCGACCCGGACTCCGCCGCGGGGTTCTCCTCGCGCCGCACGACCGGCTGCGGGCCGGTCGTGTAGGGCACCTGTTCCGGCACGCTGTCCGGCAGGCCGTGCGCGCCGAAGAGATCGGCTCCCGGACCTCCGAACAGGCCGCTGCCGTACCCGTCGATGTCGAACCGGTTGGGAACGTCGTCGTAGTCGTACGACGAGTCGTCAACCTCACGCTGAGACATATCGCCTTGCCCCTGCCCTGTGCCTTCGACCCGTGACCGCTGCGCCTGTTCCGCCCGGCGGCCTCGCCACGAGTTGGGTGCGTCCTCGGCTTCCTCGTCCTGTGCGGGGTCGGCATCCGGCTCAGCGAATTGGAAGCCGCCGACCGCCCACTCCTGGTAGTCGAAGTTCCTACCGAAGCGTCGGCCGCCGGCGCCAGATCGTTCAGCCATTTACCTTCACCCCCACGATCTCATGAGGATCTACCGCCGAACCACGCCCTGGAGCTGCGCGCGCAGCTCCGGGGTGAGCTGCTGGCCCACGCGCTCGACCAGCAACGTCATCTCGTACGCGACGAGGCCGATGTCGCAGTTGGGGGCCGCGAGCACCGCGAGGCACGACCCGTCGCTGATCGACATCAGGAACAGGTAGCCCCGTTCCATCTCGACCACGGTCTGGTTGACCGTGCCCGCCTCGAAGCACCGAGCCGCGCCCGCCGTGAGGCTGACGAGCCCGGATGCCACGGCGGACAGCTGTTCGGCGCGGTCGCGGGGCAGGCCCTGCGAGCCGGCGAGCAACAGCCCGTCCGCCGACACGACCACGGAATGTGCCACACCGGGAACCCGGCGCACGAAGTCGGTGATAAGCCAACCAAAGCTGCCTGGCTGAGCTGCGGTCGTCACTCCTGCTCCTCGTCTTGCCGGCTCGACATGTCACCAGCGTAAGCGTCGATCAAAGCGTGTCGCCCTCGACGGACGCCCTGCTGAAGACTCGACATGCGTCCACGGATCGCGTCAGCCGATCGTGGTGGCAGCGGGGGCCGCTGCGGTTGCCGCTCCGAGGCCGTCGGCTTCGGTGCGGCGGATCCCGGCACAAGCTGAGCCTTGGGCACCCGCTTGGGCAACCCCGCCTGTGTCGTGGTCTCGGGCGCCTTGTTCAGCAAGGCCTGTGCCGCCTGCCAGCCCTCGTCGGCGGGGGATTCCCACACCGCCTCGGCGGCGGGCGCGGCCGGCTCGGGTTCGGCGACCGGTTCGGGCTCGGTCACGCGGGACACCTCCGCGGCGCGCTTGGGCAGGTTGTTGGGTGATCCGGGCCGCCGCTTGGGCAGCCCGCCCTCGGTCAGACTAGTGCCCTCGGCGCGGTCGGTCGTCGCTTCGCCCCGTTGGGGCAGCGCACCGCCCTCCGGCTCGCGCCTGGGCTGGGCGTTCTGGCCCGAGTCGAGCAGCCCTCGCGAGGGCAGCGGGTCGGCCGACGTGGTGGGCGCGACCGGCGGGATCGGGCGCGGCCTGCGGGTCGGCAGCGCCGACTCGACCGGCTCCGGCTCCGCGGCCGGCGCCGGTGGCACCGCCTGCGCGGTCGCCGCCGACGTCTCGCTGCCCACGGCCTGGAACCACTGGGAGAGGACCGCCTCGTAGATCGGCAGCCGCTCGGTCGGCGCGTCCAGGTCGCGGTCGACCTCCCTGGCCGCGGGCGCGGCCTGCGGGGCCGAGCCGTTGCGGTGCGCGGGCTCCGGGGCGGGCTCGGGCTCCGGTTCGACGAGGAAGCCGCTGTCCAGCGGCGCGAACTGGGTGGTCTCGAAGCCGTGCTCGTAGTCGGCGTCGTGCTCGGAGCGGTCCTCGTAGGCGGTGAACAGGGTCGGCTCGCCGAACGAGCCCTCCGGCTCCCGCTCCACGTCGCGCTCGTCCGCCGCGCGCATCCACGGCTGCGACACCTCGGCGGGGGTCTCCTCGGGCGCCTGCCCGAACGCCGGCGCCTCGCCGAAGGCGGGCACGCGGGCCGGGTCCTGCTCGCCCTGGCCCTGCACGAAGCTCACCGGGAACGCCGGCTCCTCCTCGACGCGCGGCAGGCTCGGGAAGCTCGCATCGTCGTCCAGGCGCGACACGGTGCCGGTGCCGAACGCGCCGGCGATGCCGGACGCGCGCTGCGCCGTCGTCCCGAACCCGGAGTCGCCGAAGCCAGCGGCGTCGCCGAACCCGGCCGAGTCGCCGAACCCGGCGTCCGCGAAACCGGAGTCGCCGAACGCCGAGGCGGGCTCGGCGCCCATCGGGGAGCCCATCGCGCCGGGCGAGGCGACCAGCGTGTCGGGCACGAGCACGAGCGCGGTGGTGCCGCCCTCGATGTCCTCGTTCGACCGCAGCCGCACCTTGATGTCGTGCCGCTTGGCCAGCCGCGCGACCACGTACAGGCCCATCCGGCGGGACACCGCGACGTCCACGTCCGGCGGGTCGGCCAGCCGCTCGTTGGCGTCGTTGATCTCCTGCTCGCCCATGCCGACGCCGCGGTCCTGGATCTCGATCGCCAGCTCGCCCTTGCGGGTGCGGGCGGTGCGCACGGTGACCTTCGTCACCGGGTCGGAGAACGCGGTGGCGTTGTCGAGCAGCTCCGCGATCAGGTGCACGAGGTCGTTGACCGCGCGGCCCTGGACGGTGAGCTCGGGGGTCTGGCCGACCTGCACGCGGGCGTACTGCTCGACCTCGGACACCGCGGCGCCGAGCACCTCGGCGGCCGGGACCGGGCGGGTCAGCCGCCGGGACAGGTCCGTGCCGGACAGGACCAGCAGGTTCTCGCTGTTGCGCCGCATGCGGGTGGCGAGGTGGTCCAGCTCGAACAGGCTGGCCAGCTGGTCGGGGTCCTGCTCGTCCTGCTCCAGCCGGTCGATCAGGTTCAGCTGGCGCTCGACCAGGGCCTGCGAGCGGCGGGACAGGTTGACGAACATCGAGTTGACGTTGTCGCGCAGGAGGGCCTGCTCGGCGGCCAGCCGCACGGCCTCGCCGTGCACCGCGTCGAACGCCCGGGCCACCTGGCCGACCTCTTCGCGGGTGGTGATCGGCACCGGCGCGATGGCCGTCTTCGCCGCTTCCTGCGGGTTCGGGTCGGCGAGGATCCGGTTGACCGCCTCGGGCAGGCCGTGGTCGGCCACCGCGAGCGCGGTGCGGCGCAGCGTGCGCAGCGGGTTGAGGATCGAGCGGGCCACGAACAGCGCCATGACCAGGGCCAGCAGCAACGCGCCCAGCACGATGCCGGAGTCGCGGAACGCCGCGGCGCGGGCCACGCCGGTCAGCTCGTCGGTCCGGTTCTGCAGCTGCTCCAGCAGCAGGTTCTCCACGTCCCGGGTGAGGTTCACGGTCAGCGTGGACGCGATGTCCCACTTCTCCGGGCGCAGCGACGTCATCGGCTTGTCGGCGGCGGCCAGGTTCAGCGCCGTCTCCTGCATGTCGTTCGCGGTGTCGACGATCAGACCCGTGACGGTGTCGTCGTAGATCTTCGCCTGGTCGGCCGTGGCGGACTTGCGGAAGTCGTTGCGGGCCGCGTCCAGCTCGGCGTTCGCGGCCAGCAGCTGGCGTTCCTGGCCCGGGCCGAACGCGCCGCGCTGGAAGACGTCGAGCATGATGCCGCGCTTGCGCGACTCCTGCTCCTTGATGCGGGCGATGGCGTTGGTGGCCAGGTGCAGCCGCACGAGCTCGGGCTCGTTGATGCCGGCGATGGCCTGCTCGCCGAGGTCGAGGAGGCTCTCCACGGACTCGGAGTAGGTGCGCATCACGGCGTCGGACGGGTACTGCGTCTCGCGGACCGCGTTGCGGAGGCTGTTGAGCCGGTTGAGCTGGCTGGACGCCCGGCGGAACCGGGTCACCACCTCGTCGTCGAGGTCGGCGCTGAGGTCCACGATCTTGGCGTTGAGGGCCTGGACGGTGTCCTCGACGCGGCGCAGCTGGCGGTCGAGGACCACGCGGTCGAGCTGCTTGCCCGACGCCACGTGGCTCGCGCTCAGGTCGCGCTCGCGCTGCAGCTGCTGCACCAGGTCGGCGACCGCCGACTCCAGCTGGATCTGGTTCGCGAGCCGGTTGAGGTCCGCCGCGTCGGCGAGGTCCGAGTTCACGCGCAGGCCGCCGAGCGCGACCGCGGCGATGGTCGGGATCAGCAGGACGGCCGTCAGCTTGGTGGGCAGTCGCCAGTTGCGCAGGCGCCAGCCGGCCGTGCGGGTCGGCTCGACCCGTCCGGCCGCGGTCGAGCCCGTCGTCGGTCCCGTTTGCTCGGTCACAGTTCCATCACTCAGCGCAACCAGTCCGTCACCCGTTCCGGGCCTTTCGGAGCGCGGTGTAATCCCCACGCCTGACTGGCTGGGACCTCTCTCTCGACGGGCCACCCTGGGCTTCCTCTTCCGGCAGCAGTGGTTCCGGCCTCTCCCCCGCGGACCGAAGCATGGACTCGAATTCGGGCCGAATTGCAGCACAGGAGCGGTGGTGCCGGCTAGTCACCCCCACCCCTCGCGGGGACACGACGGTCTGCGACGACCTGTGCCACCAGCCGGGGAGCGTAGTGCTCGACCCCAGCCCCGGGGAAGACTCCGGAAGCACTCACCGTATCGGAGCAGGGCTGTCGTTTCATACCTCCGGGTGGTTACCATCCCGGACATCGACAAGTGCGTCGAGAAATTCGTTGATCAAAAGACCCCGCTCTCGAGGTCATCCCGGCGAGAGGTGCCATGCCTACCCCAGCGCGTGTTCTGCGACGTGCGGCAGCGTTGTTCGCTTGTGCCGCCACCTTGACGGCGTGCGGACTGATCCCCGGCACCGACGGGAACAGCCGCCCCGAGGTGGAACGCAACACACTGCGCATCGGTGTGCTGCCGGTGGTGGACGTCGCACCGCTGCGCCTCGCGTTCAACAACAAGCTGTTCGAGAAGGCCGGGTTGCAGGTGCAGCTGGTGCCGCTGAACAACGAGTCCGAGGGCATCAAGCAGCTCGACACCACGCTGGACCTGACCTGGGCGACGCACGTCACGCTGTTCCGCAGCTACGCCGAGGGCACCCAGCTGCAGCTGCAGGGCGAGGCGTACCAGGCGGGCGCGAACACGATGGCGCTGGTCACGCTCGACCCGAACTACGACAGCCCCGGCAAGCTGCCCAACCCGCGCATCGCGGTGCCGTCGACCGGTGACGTCGGCGCGCTGACCACGAAGGCCGTGCTCAAGACGGCGGGCGTGGAGAAGCAGCGGATCAGGCCGTCCGAGATGCCGTTCGAGCAGATGGTCTCCGCGATGCAGGCCAAGCAGGTCGACGCGGCGTGGATGACCGAGCCGTACATCACGCAGGCCCAGGCAGGGGCAGGTGCGCGCATCCTCACCGACACCGCCGTCGGCCCGACCAAGGACTTCCCCATGTCCGGGTACGCGTCGAGCAAGAAGTTCGCCGACGGCAACCCGCGCACGCTGGCCCTGTTCCGGCAGGTCCTGCGGGACGCGCAGGAGGCGGCGTCGAACGACAAGCTGTCCGTGCAGAACGCGCTGACCGGCTACATGGACGTCGACCAGCAGACCGCGGCGCTGGTGTCCGTCGGCACGTTCCCGCTGTCGCTCAACCCGGTCCGGCTGCAGCGCGTCGCCGACATGATGGACACCGAAGAGGTGCTGCCGGAGCGGTTGGACGTCGGCGGGTTGTTGCCGCCTGGAACCACCAACTGACTCACCGTCAGCGAAACTCGTGCGATAGGGGCCTTCCCATTGCGGGAAGGCCCCTTGTTCTTTTCGATTTCCGCGTCGGTTGGAACTCGATCCGGCGGCGACCGCGTCACGACGCGGTCACTCGATCAAGCTTCCGTCAAGCAGATCGTCGTAGCGGGCTGTGAGTAAACGGTCACGGTGTCGCCACTCTCGCACTCGTTCTCGTCCGCCCGGCCCCGCACGACCTTGCCCACCTTGTACGAGGCGCTCGAATCGCAGGTCACCTTGGTGGTTTTGGCCGCGACAATCGTGCCGTCCTCCTTGAAGCAGTCGCCCTCCTCCGCGTTGAGCATCAGGCACAGCTTGAAGCCGTTGCTGCGCCGACCGCCACGGTCGGAGTACTCGGAGTAGTCGCCGGGCGGGCAGGAGTCGGTGCTGCTGTCCAGGTTGGCGGCCACCTTGAAGGCCGCCTCGGGCGACGAGCACTCGATCTTCTCGACGTCGGCGTCCGTGACCGAGGCGGAGATGACCTTGATGCAGTCGCCCGCCTCGGCGCCCGACGGGCCGGTGATGTTCGCGATGATGCCCGCGACGACGATGCCCACGATGCCCAGCGCCACGACCGCGACCAGCGCTTTCGCGCCGCGGGACGTGCCCTTGGCCGGCGGGGGCGGGAACTGCTGCGGGTAACCGGGCTGGCCGAACTGACCGGGCTGGCCGGGCTGGCCGAACTGACCTGGCTGACCCGGCTGACCGAACTGGCCGGGCTGACCCGGGTACTGGGGCCCGCCCGGGAATTGGCCCTGGTCAGGGTGCTGGGGCTGCGCGTACTGCGGCGGCTGGTCCGGGTAGCCGGGCATCGGCTGGTAGCCGGGGGCCTGCTGCGCGTGACCGGGCTCCTGCCCGTACCCCGGCTGCGGGTAGGGCTGCTGGTGGGGCTGCTGCGGGTACGACTGGTGCGGGTAGGGCGGTGGGGCCGGGAAGCCCTGCGGCGACGACGGCGGACCCCAGCCGGGCTGCTGGGGTGGCGGGAAGCCGTGGGGCGGCTGGTCGGGTGGGGTGGTCACCTGGCGTTCCTCTCGACTGCGAACGAGCGGAACGTACCCTCGCGCGCCGCGTGGGCGCAGCGATTTCAGCCCTTGTCGGACGCGCGGACCAGGCAGAACGTGACGGAGGGCTCCACGTAGGTCAACTTCTGGCCGTTGGCGCACTCCACCGGCTCACGGGCCACGTTCGCCACCCGGATCGCCATGGCGGCCGTGCACTCCACCTTCTTCATCCCCGACTCGCGGTCGCCCTGGTAGCAGGCGCCCTGCACGAAGTTGGGCATCAGGCACAACGTCTCCGCGAGCGTGAAGACCGTGTACGGCGCGCCGCCCGTGGGGCACTGCGAGCCCTGGTCGACGACCTTGGCCACCCGCACGTTGGCCTCGTGGGCCCCGCAGTCGAGCGGCCGGTACCTGGCGACGCCCTTCTCGGCCTTCTCGATGTGCCCGCAGCCGCCCGGCTCGGCGCGCTCGGGCCCGCCGGTGAGCAGCGTGAACGCGAACGCGCCCGCCACCACGACCGCGACCACCCCGAGGCCCCACCCGATCTTCCGCATGGAACAGGGCATCGGCACGGTCGCGCGCCGGGTTGAGCGGGTTCACCCGCCGGTGGTCACGGGCGTCACATCTCGGCGGGCGCCAGGCAGTACGTGACGGGCGGCTCCGGGTAGGCCATGCCCGCGCCGTCGGGGCAGGCCTCCAGGTCCGCGGCGCCCTCGATGACCTTGACCACCTTGATGGTCTCGGGGCCGGTGCACCCGGTCTTGACGAACCCGGTGCCCTCGTCGGGCTTGTAGCAGGAGCCCTCGGCCATGTTGGGCAGCAGGCACAGCTTGTAGCCGTCGCCGACGCTCGCGGCCGGGACGATCTCGGTGTAGAGGCCGTCCTCGGGGCAGGTGGCGTCGGTGGTCTCCAGGACCTTGGCCACCTTGTAGGAGGCCTCGTCGGCGGAGCAGTCGAGGGTGTCGACCTCGGCCCGGTTGTCGGCCTCGGCGGACACGCTGACGCAGTCGCCGACCTCGGCGTTGGCGGGATCACTGGTGAGGTAGCGCACGCCGTAGACGACGATGCCGATCAGCAGCACGACCAGCACGCCGATGAGGATCTTCCGGCCACCGCCGCCGGGCTTGCCGGTCCCGTTCGCCGCGGGCGCCTGGGAGGCGGGCTCGGCCACGGGGTCCGCGGCGGGGGCCGGTCGCGCGCCGGGCACGGCGGTCGGGCCGGCGGGCGTCACGGGCTCGTTGCCGGCCACCGGGCGTTCCCCGGCGGCGGAGCCCGGCTCGGGGGCGGTGTCGTCGGGCTCGGTGGAGCCGGGGCCGGAGCCCAGACCGGACGACGCGGGGCTTGCGAGGTCCCGCTCGTCGGCCGACGCGGCGGCGTCCCGCGAGGCCGCGATGCGCTCGGCGTCGGCGGGCGGCACGTCGGGACGGGCGGCGGGATCGCCGGCGGCCCCGGTCGGCGCGTCGTCGTCGGCGGGTCGACTCGGCTCGTTGCTCATGATCATCCTCGCTGGACGGGTGCGCGTGACGCCACAGAAGGTAGCGCCACGCGCACCCGCGAGGTGGATCAGCCGCTCGCGGCTCGGCGGGCGTCCCGCCCCGTCCTGCCGGAACAGGACGTCAGGGACGGCCGCGCGCTCGCGAGCCGGGTCAGGCTTCCTCGGTCGGCGCGAAGCAGAGGGTCGTCTTCGGCTCGGGGAACGTCAGCGGCGCGCCCTCGGTGCAGGCGCTCTCGTCGGCGGTGCCCTTGATCAGCTTGACCAGCTTGACCGTGCCCGCCTTGCCGCAGTCGACGGCCGGGTAGCCCATCTGCGAGGTGTTGTCGAGGTCGTAGCAGCTGCCCTCGACCAGGTTCGGCACCAGGCACAGCTTCGAGTCCGGGCCACGACGGGCGGACTCGGTGTACTCGTCGTAGTACTCGCCGGCGCACTTCGCGCTGGTGGAGTCGAGCACCTGGCCGACGGTGTAGTTCGCCTCGGCGGAGCCGCAGTCGACGGTCTTGAACTCCGGCTTCGTGTTCGTGCCGGTCACGTTCGCGCAGTCGCCGGCCTTGGTCTGCGCCGCGTCACTGGTGAAGTAGTTGATGCCGTAGACGACCACACCGGCCACCGCGATACCGATGATCGCGGTGAGGATGCGCGCGACGATGCCCTTCTTCTTCGGCGCAGGCGGAATCGGCTGGCCCTGCGGGGCGTTGTGGAACTGCGGGGCGCCCTGGTGCTGCGGACCGTTCTGGTACTGCGGTGCGGACGCGGGCATGTCCGTGCTCATGTGGACCTTCGTTCATCCGGGGAGGGCCCCAGTGCATCCGCGCGTAGGGTCGCGGTGGGGCGCAGGGACGCTATCGGCTGCACCACAAGGGCGTACGCGGCTTTACCGAACCGAGTCCGTAAGCGTTGCGTGCACGTGCGCGTACTGTCCGCTTTCGACTTGCACGCGGTAGGCACACTTGAAGGACACCAAGCGACAGGAGCGCGCACCCGTGACCGACGGCCCTTTGATCGTCCAGTCGGACAAGACCCTGCTGCTGGAGGTCGAGCACCCGCTGTCGGACGACGCGCGCACCGCCATCGCGCCGTTCGCCGAGCTCGAACGCGCGCCCGAGCACGTCCACACCTACCGCATCACGCCGCTGGCGCTGTGGAACGCGCGCGCCGCCGGCCACGACGCCGAGCAGGTGGTCGACGCGCTGGTCCGGTTCTCCCGCTACCCCGTGCCGCAGCCGTTGCTGGTGGACGTGGTCGACACGATGGGCCGGTTCGGCCGGCTCCAGCTGGCCAACCACCCCGCGCACGGCCTGGTGCTGAACTCGCTGGACCGCGCCGTGCTGGAGGAGGTCCTCCGGCACAAGAAGGTCAAGCCGATGCTGGGCGCGCGAGTGGACGACGACACGGTGGTCGTGCACCCGAGCGAACGCGGCCGGCTCAAGCAGCTGCTGCTCAAGATCGGCTGGCCGGCGGAGGACCTGGCCGGGTACGTCGACGGCGAGGCCCACCCGATCGACCTGGTCGAGGACGGCTGGGAGCTGCGCGACTACCAGCGCCGGGCCGCGCAGGCGTTCTGGGCCGGCGGCTCGGGCGTGGTCGTGCTGCCGTGCGGCGCGGGCAAGACGCTGGTCGGCGCGGCGGCGATGGCCGAGGCGGGCGCGACCACGTTGATCCTGGTCACCAACACCGTGGCCGGTCGGCAGTGGAAGCGGGAGCTGGTCGCGCGGACCTCGTTGACCGAGGACGAGATCGGCGAGTACTCCGGCGAGCGCAAGGAGATCCGGCCGGTCACCATCGCGACCTACCAGGTGATCACCCGCAAGTCGAAGGGCGAGTACAAGCACCTGGAGCTGTTCGACTCGCGGGACTGGGGCCTGATCGTCTACGACGAGGTGCACCTGCTGCCCGCGCCGGTGTTCCGGATGACGGCCGACCTCCAGTCGCGCCGCCGCCTCGGGCTGACCGCGACGCTGGTGCGCGAGGACGGCCAGGAGGGCGACGTGTTCTCGCTGATCGGGCCGAAGCGGTACGACGTGCCGTGGCGCGACATCGAGGCGCAGGGCTGGATCGCGCCCGCCGAGTGCGTCGAGGTGCGGGTGACGTTGACCGACAACGAGCGGCTGGAGTACGCGACGGCCGAGGCGGAGGAGCGCTACAAGCTGTGCTCCACGGCCCGGACGAAGCTGCCGGTGGTGAAGGCGATCCTGGACCGGCACCCCGACGAGCCGACGTTGGTGATCGGGGCCTACCTGGACCAGTTGGAGTCGCTCGGCGAGGCGCTGGACGCGCCGATCATCCAGGGCTCGACGAAGAACAAGGAGCGCGAGGCCCTGTTCGACCGGTTCCGGCGCGGCGAGCTGCGGACGTTGGTGGTGTCGAAGGTGGCGAACTTCTCCATCGACCTGCCCGAGGCGTCGGTGGCCGTGCAGGTGTCGGGGACGTTCGGGTCGCGGCAGGAGGAGGCGCAGCGGCTGGGCCGGTTGTTGCGGCCCAAGGGCGACGGTCGGCAGGCGCACTTCTACTCGGTCGTGTCACGGGACACGTTGGACACCGACTACGCGGCGCACCGGCAGCGGTTCCTGGCGGAGCAGGGCTACGCGTACAAGATCGTGGACGCGGACGACCTGCTCGGCCCGAAGCTGCCCGAGGTCGGCTGAGCCGACGCACCGGGACGCCCCGACCCGCCTCCGGGTCGGGGCGGGCCCGAGGATTTTGCGCTCCGGGAGAAGAACGCTATTAAGGACCGGTGACCCGGATCGCGCCGTTACCCCGTTGGTGGATGTGGCGGCCCGAGGCCGACCTCGACGCGATCCGCCGTGCGGCGAAGGGGAAACGGGTCTGGGCGCGGCCGTCCGAGTGGGACGTCGTGCTGGCGGCCGACGCGCGGGACGTCGTGCACTGCGAGCAGTTCACCGATCCCGGCCAACGCCGCCGCGCCGGCCGCCTGTGCGCCCACTTCGACGCCATGCGGGACCTGGACGCGCGGCGGGTCGCGCGGGTGGAACTGCTGCTGTGGCGGGCGTTGCTGGCGTTGCGGGACAGCCAGCCGGTGCGGGAGGCGTTGCGGCGGACCGAGAACCGGCCCGGCCTGGCCGCCGCGATCGCCGAGCCGACCCGCGAGCTGGCCGAACTGGACCGTCGCCTCGACCAGTTCGAGTCGGCGCTGCGGATCGTCGTGGAGGAGCTGGACCCGGAGCTCACCGGCGCCGCACTGCGCCGGGTCGCCGCGCTGGACCCGCTCTAAGCTCGTCCGGTGCTGGTCTACTCGATCCCGATGCGCAACCGGTTCCGCGGCATCACGGTGCGCGAGGGCGTGCTGCTGGAAGGGCCCGCCGGGTGGGGTGAGTTCTGCGCGTTCCTCGACTACTCCGACGACGAGTGCGCGCCGTGGCTGGCGTGCGCGCTGGAGGCCGCCGAGCAGGGGTGGCCCGCGCCGGTCCGCGACCGGATCCCGGTCAACTGCACGGTTCCCGTCGTCTCCCCGGAACGCGCGCACGCCATCGTGGCCCGTTCGGGTTGCGCCACGGCGAAGGTGAAGGTGGCCGACCCGGGCACGCCGCTCGCCGACGACCTGGCGCGCGTCGAGGCGGTGCGGGACGCGCTCGGGCCGTCCGGTGCCATCCGGGTGGACGCGAACATGGCGTGGGACGTGGACGCGGCCGTGCGCGCGATCCGCGAGCTGGAACGGGCGGCCCAGGGCCTGGAGTACGTCGAGCAGCCGTGCCCGTCGATCGAGGAGTTGGCGGCGGTGCGGCGGCGGGTCGACGTGCGGATCGCGGCGGACGAGTCGATCCGGCGGGCGGAGGACCCGTTGAAGGTGGCGGTGGCCGGTGCGGCGGACATCGCGGTGATCAAGGTCGCGCCGCTGGGCGGTGTGCGGCGGGCGTTGGCCGTGGCGCAGGCGTGCGGGCTGCCGTGCGTGGTGTCGTCGGCGGTGGAGACGTCGGTCGGGATGGCGGCCGGGTTGGCGTTGGCGGGTGCGTTGCCGGAGCTGGACTTCGCGTGCGGCCTGGGCACGTTGTCGCTGATGGACGGTGACGTGACCGGTGACCCGCTGCTGCCGGTGGACGGCTACCTGCCCGTGCCGGCGCGCGCCCCGGAGCCCGACCGCTTCGCCGAGTTCGCCGCCGACGACGTGACCGCGGCCCGGTGGCTGGCCCGTCTCGACCGGGTCCGCGCCGGGTCCTGAGCGTGGGGTTCAGGGGTCCTGGGTGTTCGACACGAGGGGCTTGGAGGTGCGGCTCGCGGCGCGGTCGACCAGTGACCAGGCGGCGTCGTAGCAGCGTTGCACGAACGTGCCGCCCACGGTCGGACCCGCGTTGGCCAGGGCGGCGAACGCGGTCGACGTGGAGGGGCTGAAGGCGGCGAACGCCGTGCAGCCGCGCGTGGCGCCGGAGTGGAACAGCAGCTCGCGGCCCGCTCGGCGGCGCAGGTTCCACACCAGGCACACCTCGTGGTCGCCGGCCGACACCCGCGGCCGGGCGGCGTCGGCGACGGCCCGGCCCAGCGGCCCGGTGAACGGCGGCAGGTGGGCGGTCAGGTAGCGCAGCAGGTCGAGCGCCGACGAGCGCAGGGCGCCGGCGGCGGGCAGGCCGGGAATCTCCCACGGCGGCCGGGGACGTCCCCGCAGGTGCCCGGTGACCTGCGCGGACGCCGAGCAGTCCGTGTCGGTCAGGTTCAGCGGGCGCAGCACGCGGTCGGCCAGCAGGTCGGCGTAGGGCCGGCCCGCCGCGGCGGCCAGGGCCTCGCCCAGCAGCGCACCGCCGAAGTTCGAGTAGCGGTAGCGGCCGGGCGCGCGGGCCCGGGTGCGGCGCAGCGCGGCGGCGAAGTCGTCGGCGTCGAAGTCGCGGTAGGGGTTGGTGCGCCAGCGCGGCGCCGCCCGCGGCAGCAGGCCGGGCGGGAGGCGGGGCAGGCCGGAGGTGTGGGTGGCCAGGCGCTCCAGGGTGACGTCGGGGCCCAGGAAGGGCACCGATCCCGGCGGCAGGTGGCGTCGGACGGGGTCGGCCGGGTCCACCTCGCCCCGCCCGGCCATCTCGGCGAGCAGCAGGCCGGTGAACGTCTTGGTCAGCGAGCCCAGCTCGAAGCGGGTGTGCCCGGTGACCGGCGAGGACGCCCGGCGACCGGTCGTGCCGCCGACCAGGACGAGTTCCCGGTCGCCCTGGCGCAGCGCGACCGCCACCCCCGTGGCGTCGGGCGCGGCGGCCGGCAGGTGCTCAACCAGGTCCCTCACGTGCGGCTGCCGAGCAACCGGGACATGGCCAGCGTGCCCGCGACGGCGGCCACCACGGCGGTGTGCTGGTGGTCGTGGAACCGCTTGCGCGGGTCGTCGACGACCGGGTCGGTGTCGCGCGGCACGAACCCGTCGGGGTGCTGGGCCTTCGCGAACAGCTCCCACTCGGCCACCTCGCAGCGCGGCTCGGGCAGGCACGCGCCCACGATCAGGAACTCGCCGAGCAGGTCCCACTGCCCCGCTTCCGCCCACACGTCGACCCACACCGGGAGCCAGTTCTCCAGGTACTCGACCACGTCGGCCGGCAGGGCGTCCGGCAGCGCGCCCCAGTCGGTGAAGTGGAAGACGGCGTGCGTGAGGTGGTAGGCGGTGTACCAGTCCAGCGCCCACGGCTGCGGCGTGCGACCCAGCCACGTCTGCCGGAGCATGGCCATGAGGTCGTCGTCCCGGTGGATGCCCACCACGCGGTGGGCGTTGGCCACGGCCAGCCTCCGGTTGGGCAGCACCTCGGTCAGGGAGTCCGCGGCCGAGCCCTCGCGGAGGGCCTCCTCCAGCGACTCGTGGTGGTAGCCGCTGCGGGCGTGGTGGACGTAGGTCTCCAGCGGGTCGGTGAGCAGGGCGTGCCGCAGCTGGCGTTCGTAGAGCAGGTCGCCGTCGCGCAACTGGCCCCAGGAGAAGTCCAGCAGCTCGCGCGCCGCCGCCTGCTCCGCCGTGCCGGCCACGCCCTCGCGCAGCACCAGCGACGACACGAGCGCCAGCTCGCACAGCGACTTGTAGACCCCGTTCGGGTCGTTGAGGTCCGCGGTGGCGTCGTCCTCGAACGCGCCCAGCTCGCGGTGGGCGTGCAACCAGCCGAGGGCTCCCGCGGTGACGTCGTGGGCGATGTGGACCACCGTGGTCACGGCTCACCCACCAGGTGACGGGCGACCGCGAGGTCGAGCAGCCGCCGCGGCTCCGGGCCCACCCGCAACGCGACGTGCTCGACCAGCATCACCGGACTGAACGGCAGCGGGGCGCCCGCGGCGTGCACGAAGGCGACCCAGCGGGTCAGGCGGCTCGCGGTGGCGAAGTCCCGCCGCAGCACGGTCCGCAGCACGCCCCGGCACAGGGCCAGCGGCTGCGCCACCACCGCGTCCACCACGGGACCGGTCGCGCCGGGGTGGGCCAACGACGACAGCTGCGCCACGGCCACCGACCACCGCGCCCACTCCCGCGCCGGGCCCAGCACGCCGGCCGGGTCCTCGGGCGTCGCGACGGCCGCGTCGCCCGTGACGCGCGCGAGCAGGCGGGCGGTGGACCAGTCGTGCCAGGCCATCACCCGCTGCTCCGGCGCGGCCGGCTCCGCGACCGGCGGGAACACCGCGAGGGACGCCGTGACGACTTCCACGTCCTGGGCGTCCAGCGGGCGGTTCAGCACCACGTGCGGCAGGAAGACGTCCGCGCCGACCAACCGGACCGCGCCGAGCCCGGCGGTCGGGTCGGCGCGCGACTCGAGGAAGGCGGCGAGGTCGACCCCACCGCCACCCCTCAGCGCGCCGAGCACCCGACCGGCCAGGTCCGCGGCGTCACGCGCACAGGACGACGCGTCCACGGCACTCCCGTCGCACGTTCGTTCGAGCTCGGACGGTGGGCGTTACTTCGCGGGCTCCTTCGGCGTGCCCGGCGAGAGCGCCAGCAGCAGGCCGAGCAGGAGGACGCCGGCGGCGTTCGGCACGGGCAGCGGCGGGTCGGACAACTCCGACTCGGGCTCCGCCACCAGCGTGCTCAGCCGCGCCAGGTCGCCGGGCGAGGCGACCGGCAGGGTCAAGGTGTGAACAGACATTGGAGCCTCCCTCCACAGTGGGCGTCACGACGTTCGTCGCAGTGGCTGCCCGTGAATGTTCGCCCATCGAGTGGAGCACAGCCGGCCGCGTACGTCTTCTGCCCGGCTCGGGATCCCGGCCGGTAATAACTGAGTGGGTGACAAGTGGTTTTCCGTTTCGCCCCAACGGTTTCGGAGCGTTACGGCCTGCCGGCCCCGGTCACGGGTGGGCGATGGTGGAGCCCAGGCTGCGCACGACGCCGTCGGTGCGGGCGAGGGCTTCCGCCCGGCGCGGGGTGGCCGGGACGCGGGTCAGGTCGACCACGCGGATGGGTGGGCCGAACTCGACCAGGGTCGGGACGTAGGACGCCTCCTGGACCGCCCAGCCGGACGGTCCCTTCACGAACTTGAAGCGGGTGACGATGCCCTCTTCCGTGATGCCCCGCGGCTCGGAGTGGCGGGCCACCTCGTTGCCCATGCCGTAGACGACCCACTTGCCGCCGATCTGCTCGATCGGCTGCACGGCGTGCACGTGCGTGCCGATGATCAGGTCCACCGCCGGGTCGGCGAGGACGGCCCGCGCCATCTCCCGCTGCTGCGGCGTCGCCTCGTGCTGGTACTCGTTGCCCCAGTGCAGGCTCGCCACCACGACCTCCGCGCCGGCCGCCTTCGCCGCGCGCGCCGCGGCCAGCACGCCCTCCGTGGAGAGCTGGTTCGCCATCCACGGCTGCGGCAGCGGGATGCCGTTGAACCCGTAGGTGAACGCGATGTGCCCGACCTTCACCCCGCCCACGTCCAGCAGCAACGGGGTCGCGGACTCCTCCGGCGAGCGGAACGAGCCGGTGTGCTTCAGCCCGGCCGCGTCCATCACGTCCAACGTCGTCCTGATGGCAGGCGCGCCCCGGTCGAGGGTGTGGTTGGACGAGGTGGAGCAGCTGTCGTAGCCGATCTCCTTCAACGCCGACGCGACCTCGGGCGGCGCGCTGAACGCCGGGTAGCCGTAGGTCGGCGCGCCCGGCGCGGACAGCGGCGTCTCCAGGTGGCAGATCGACACGTCGGCGTCGATCGCCTCGCGCAGCCCCTCCAGCAGCGGCACGAAGTTCCGCGCGCCGTCGGCGTCGGCCTGCTCGGTCAGCGCCGGGTGGATCAGGATGTCGCCGCCCGCGGCCAGGGTGAACGACGGCGGCTCCGGCTCTGACGACGTGGTGGTCACGGGCGCGGACCGCGCGGACGTGATCACCACCGGCGACCCGGTGCAGGCCGCGAGCAGGCAGAGGCAGGCGACCAGCCCGAGGACCGGTCGCCCGCCGCGCGCGTTCAGCGGTGCCGCCCGCGGAGCCTGCGCACCAGCAGCGCCACCACCAGCAGCCCGGCCACGACCGGCAGCACCCGCTTGAGCAGGGGCACGCCCGCCGTGTCGAGCAGGTCGATCGGCTCGTCGGGCACGGCGCGCAGGTGCGGCTTGGCGGCGGTCTCCGTAGCAGTCACCTCCTCAGCTTCCGCCGGCGCGAGCCGCGTCGCCAGGCATTCCGCGAACTCGCCGATGATCCTGCCGCTGACCTCGCTGATCAGACCCCGGCCGAGCTGGGCGGGACGGCCGGTGATGCTCAGGTCCGTGACCACGGACACCTCGGTGCCGTCCGAGGCCGACACCAGCGCCACGGACACGGAGGCGGACGCGGTGCCGTTGCCCCTGGTGTCCTTGCCGGACGCCTTCAGCACGGCCGCGTGCACCCGCTCGTCGACGGAGGTGAACTCGCCGGTCCCCTTGTACAGCAGCGTGACGGGCCCGAGCTTGACCTTGACCGTGCCGGTGAACTTCCGCCCCTCGACCCCGGTGAGGGTGGCGCCCGGCATGCACGGCGCCACCTTCTCCGGGTCGAGCAGCGCCGCCCACACGTCCGGCACGGGCGCGGGGACGGCGAACCGGTGCTCGAGCTTCATGCGCTCACCGCGGCCGTCACCGCCCGCTCGGTGAGCACGCGGGCCAGGTGCGACCGGTACTCGGCGTCGGCGTTGCCGTCGCTGGACGGGTCGGCCCCCTCGGCGGCCCGGGTGGCCGCCGCCGTGATCGCCTCGGCCGTCGCGGGCTGCCCGACCAGCGCTTCCTCCACGCCGCGGGCCCGCACCGGGGTCGAGCCCATGTTGGTCAGGCCGACCCGCGCGTCGGCGATCCGGCCCTCGGCCACCCGCACCGCCGCGGCCACCGCCACGATCGACCACGCCTGCGCCACGCGGTTGAACTTCTCGTAGTGCGCGCCCCAGCCGGTCAGCTTGGGCACCTTGACGTGGGTGAGCAGCTCGTCGGGCGCCAACGCGGTGGTGAAGTAGTCGACGAAGAACTCCGCCGCGGGCACCTCGCGCGTGCCGTCCGGCCCGGCGCACACCATCACCGCGTCCAGCGCCAACGCGGGCGCGAGCAGGTCGCCCGCCGGGTCGGCGTGGGCGAGCGAGCCGCCGAACGTGCCCCGGTGGCGCACCTGCGGGTCGGCGACGGTGTCCGTGGCCAGCCGCAGCAGCCCCGCGTGCTCGCGCACCAGCGGGTCGCGCTGCACCTCGTAGTGCGTGGTCATGGCGCCGATGCGCAGCGAGTCGCCGTCGTCGTGCACGCCGGTCAGCTCGGTCAGCCCGGACAGGTCGACCACCACGGTCGGCACGGCCAGCCGCATCCGCAGCACCGGGATGAGGCTCTGCCCGCCGGCCATCACCTTGGCGTCCTCGCCGCCGGCGGCCAGCGCGCGCACCGCCTCGTCCACCGTGGTGGGCGCGACGTAGTCGAACTCGGCCGGGATCATTCCGCACCTCCCCGCTCGTCGGCGGCGCGCGAGTCGAGGGAGCCGAGGCCGCCGCCCGCGCCGGGCGTGGTCGGCACGCCGTCGCCGCGGCCCTGGATCGCCTTCCACACCCGCATCGGGGTGCACGGCATCTCGACGTCGGTGACGCCCAGGTGCCGCACGGCGTCGACGATCGAGTTGACCACGGCGGGCGTGGACGCGATCGTGCCCGCCTCGCCGACGCCCTTCACGCCCAGCGGGTTGCTGGTCGCGGGCGTCTCGGTGCGGTCGGTGGTGAAGTGCGGCAGGTCGACCGCGGAGGGCAGCAGGTAGTCGGCGAAGGTGGCCGTGGTGAGCGTGCCGCTCTCGTCGTGCACCGCCTCCTCGTACAGGGCCTGCGCGATGCCCTGCGCCAGGCCGCCGTGCACCTGGCCCTCCACGATCATCGGGTTGACCACCTTGCCGACGTCGTCCACGCACACGTACGAGCGGATCTTCACCGCGCCGGTCCGCGTGTCGACCTCGGTGGCGCACAGGTGCGTGCCGTGCGGGTAGGAGAAGTTCTCCGGGTCGAACGTGGCCTCGGCGTCCAGGCCGGGTTCCACGCCGTCGGGCAGGTCGTGCGCGACGTGCGCGGCCACCACCACGTCGCCGAGGGCCATGGTCGTGGACGTGCCGCGCACGGAGAACGCGCCGGCGGTGAACTCGACGTCGTCCTCGGCGACCTCCATCAGGTGCGCGGCGACCGTGCGCGCCTTGGCCAGCACCTTGTCCGCGGCCAGCGCCACCGCCACGCCGCCGACGGCCAGCGACCGCGAGCCGTAGCTGTCCAGGCCGCGGTGCGAGACGCGCGTGTCGCCGTGCAGCACCTCGACGTCCTCGAACGGCACGCCGAGCCGGTCGGCCACGATCTGGCTCCACGCCGTCACGTGGCCCTGGCCGTGCGGCGAGGTGCCGGTGATCAGCTCGACCTTGCCGGTGGGCAGCATCCGGATCGCCGCGTGCTCCCAGCCGCCCGCCGCGTACCGCAGGGCGCCGAGCACGCGTGACGGCGCGAGCCCGCACATCTCGGTGTAGGTGGAGATGCCGATGCCCAGCTGCACCTGGTCGCCGTTGGCGCGGCGCTCGGCCTGCTCCGCGCGCAGCGCGTCGTACCCGAACAGCTCCTTCGCGCGGGCGGTGGCGGTCTCGTAGTCGCCCGAGTCGTAGGTCAGGCCCGCGACCGTGGTGAACGGGAACTCGTCGTGCTTGATCCAGTTCCGCTCGCGCAGCTCCAGCGGGTCGACGCCCAGCTCGGCGGCCAGCTCGTCCATGATCCGCTCGATGGCGAACGTGGCCTCGGGCCGTCCCGCGCCGCGGTACGCGTCGGTCGGCACCTTGTTGGTGAACACGTTCGTGCAGGTGAACCGGTAGGCCGGGAACTTGTAGATGGCGTTGAACATGAACGCGCCGAGGATCGGCACCCCCGACGAGATCAGCCGCAGGTAGGCGCCCATGTCGGCGAGCAGGTCCACCTTCAGGCCGGTGACCGTGCCGTCGCGGCGGGCCGCGATCGTGATGCGCTGCAGCTGGTCGCGGCCGTGGTGGCCGGACAGCATCGACTCGGTGCGCGACTCGGTCCACTTGACCGGCTTGCCCAGCCGGCGCGCGACCAGCAGGGTCAGCACCTCTTCCGGCGTGACCTGGAGCTTGCCGCCGAAGCCGCCGCCGACGTCGGGCGCGATGACGCGGAGCTGCTGCTCCGGGATGCCGAGCACGGCCGCCAGCATCCACCGCAGGAGGTGCGGCACCTGCGTGGACGACCACATCGTCACCGAGTCGGGTGACGGGTCGACCACGACCGAGCGGGGCTCCATGAACGCCGGGATCAGCCGCTGCTGGCGGAACGTCCGCTCGACCACCACCTCCGAGTCGGCCACGGCCCGGTCGACGTCGGACCCGGTGCCCGCCTCGGCGGAGTCGAACACCCAGGTGGCGCTCTTGTTCGTGCCCAGGTCGGGGTGGACGAGGTCGGCGTCCGGTCCGACCGCCTCCGCCAGGTCGAGCACGACCGGCAGGTCCTCGTAGTCCACGTCGATCAGCGCCAGCGCGTCGTGCGCCTCGGCGGCGCTGCGGGCCACGACCAGGGCGACGGCCTCGCCGGCGAAGTTCACCCGGTCGACGGCCAGCGACGGCGCGGGCGGCGCCAGCATGTCCTCGGTGATCGGCCACGCGCACGGCAGGCTGCCCTGCTCGGCGGCCAGGTCCTGGCCGGTGAGCGCGAGCAGCACGCCGGGCATCCGGACGGCCTCGGTGACGTCGATCGAGGTGATCCGGGCGTGCGCGACCGGGCTGCGCAGCACGGCCAGGTGCAGCATCCCGGCGAGCTGGATGTTGTCGGTCCACCGGGTCGCGCCGGTGATAAGCCGGGCGTCCTCCTTGCGGCGGCGGGCCTGGCCGATCTCCCGCGCGCCGGCTTCCGGTTCGGCGGTGGCGGTCATTCGCCACCCCCGGCGTGCATCGGGGCGCGGTCGACCAGCGCCGTCTCGTCCACGCGCTCCGCTTCGGGGCCGGAGCCGGGGCTCATCCTCTTCGCGGCGTCACGCACGGCGCGCACGATGTTCTGGTAGCCGGTGCAGCGGCAGAGGTTGCCCTCCAGGCCGTGCCGCACCTCGTCCTCGTCGGGGTCGGGGTTGTCCGCGAGCAGGTCGATGGCCTGCATGATCATGCCGGGGGTGCAGAAACCGCACTGCAACGCGTGGTTCTGGTGGAACGCCTGCTGGACGGGGTGCAGCTGCCCGTCGCGGGCGACGCCCTCGATGGTGGTGACCTCGCGGCCGTTCGCCTGGACCGCGAGCACGGCGCAGGACTTCACGCTGTGGCCGTCGAGGTGGACCGTGCACGCGCCGCAGTTGCTGGTGTCGCAGCCCACGACCGTGCCGGTCTTGCCGAGTCGCTCGCGCAGGTAGTGCACCAGCAGCGTGCGCGGTTCGACGTCGTCGCGGTAGTCGACGCCGTCGACGGTGACCGTTATCCGCATGAACCCTCCAAGAGTGGTGGTGATGGGGGTCACAGCCGAGACTGCTCTTTGTTGCCTCGTCAAACAACCCCCTCACTTGTGGATGGAGCCGTCCGTCCGGGCCAGTCGCCCACCTCCCCCGCCCCAGCGCAGCGCGATGATCTCCGCGGCGATCGACACCGCCGTCTCCTCGGGCGTGCGCGCGCCGAGGTCGAGGCCGATCGGGGACGCGAGCCTGGCCAGCTCGCCCTCGGCCAGGCCCGCCTCGCGCAGCCGGCGCAGCCGGTCGTCGTGCGTGCGGCGGGAGCCCATCGCGCCGACGTAGCCGAGCTTGAGGCGCAGCGCGACCTCCAGCAGCGGCACGTCGAACTTCGGGTCGTGGGTGAGCACCGCGACGACCGTGCGCTCGTCCACCTTCCCGGCGTCGGCCTGCCCGGCGAGGTAGCGGTGCGGCCAGTCGACGACCACCTCGTCGGCTTCGGGGAACCGGCTCTTCGTGGCGAACACCGGGCGCGCGTCGCACACCGTGACGCGGTAGCCGAGGAACGCGCCCAGCCTGGCCACGGCGGCGGCGAAGTCGATCGCGCCGAACACCAGCATCCGGGGCGGCGGCTCGAACGAGTTCACGAACACCGCCATGCCCTCGCCGCGCCGCTGCCCGTCGGGCCCGTAGTGCAGGGTGCCGCTGCGGCCGGTGGCGAGCAGGCCGCGGGCGTCGTCGGTGATGGCGTCGCGGGCGCGGGCCGAGGGGATGTCGCCGGTGGCCCGGTCGGGCCAGACGACCACCCGCCGGCCGACCCACTCGGGGTGTTCCACGATCGTGGCGATGGCCACCGGTTCCTGGGCGCGGACCGTCTCCAGGACCTCGGGCAGTTCGGGGAAGGTCAGCCGGTTGACCGGCTCGACGTAGACGTCGATGATCCCGCCGCAGGTCAGCCCCACCGCGAACGCGTCGTCGTCGGTCACGCCGTAGCGCTGGAGGACCGGCTGGTCGGTCCGCACCACCTCTTGGGCCAGCTCGTAGACGGCGCCTTCGACGCAGCCGCCGGAGACGCTGCCGACGACGGCGCCGTCCGCGCCGACCAGCATCGCCGCGCCGGGTGGGCGGGGCGCGGAGCTGAACGTGGCGACCACCGTGCCGACGCCGACCGTCTCCCCCCGGTCGACGCGATCGGCCAGTTCGGCGAGGACATCACGCAAGTCGAACCTCCTCCAGCAGGGCGTGCAGGGTGTCGAGGCTGTGGCCGGCGAGCAGCCGGTCCAGGTGCGGCAGGGCCGCGGCGATGCCGGACTGCACCGGCAAGTACCCGTCGTGGCCGGCGTGCGGGTTGACCCACACGACCTTGTGCGCGAGCCGCTTGAGCCGTCGGACCTGCTCGGCGAGCAGGGCCGCGTCGCCGCGTTCCCAGCCGTCGGAGCAGATGACCACGACGGCACGGCGTGCGGCCCCGCGTTGGCCCCAGCGGTCGAGGAACGCCTTGAGCGTCTCGCCGAGCCGGGTACCGCCCTCGTAGTCGGGCACGGCGCGCGCGGCGGCGGCCAGGGCCTGCCCGGGGTCGCGGTGGCGCAGCTGGCGGGTGACGCGGGTCAGGCGGGTGCCGAGCGTGCAGACCTCGACGGGCATGCGGCGGACGACGACGTGCGCGAAGCGGAGCAGCGCGTCGGCGTAGGGCTTCATCGAGCCGGAGACGTCGATCAGCAGCACGACCTTGCGGGGCCGGGTGGCGCGGCGGCGGTGGCGCGGCCGGGTCGGCTCGCCGGTGGCGAGCATGTCCTTAAGGGTGCGGCGCGGGTCGATCACGCCTCGCCGTGCCGGTGTCCGGCGCAGCGCGCGCCTCTTCGGCGGGACGGGTTCGAGGGCGGCCAGCAGTTCGTCCAGGTGCCGCTTCTCGGCGGGGCTGAGCGTGGCGATGTCCTTGCGCCGCAGCACTTCCACGTCACTGGCGGCCGCCTTGACCGCGGGCGCCCGCCGACCGCTCCGACCGCTCCGGCCGCCCGCCCCGTCGCCGAGCGCGGCCAGGTGGCTGGTCTGCCGGACGCGCCTGCCCGGTGCCGCGGGTGGCACCCCGCCGAACCAGGCCGCGAACGCCGCGTCGTACCGGGGCAGGTCGTCGGGCTCGCCGCACAACGTCACCCGGCCGGCCCAGTAGACGTCCTCGCGCCGTGCCACGTCGAGGACGTCGACCGCCGCGACGAACGCCTGCACCCGGTCCGGCCCGCACGCGACGCCACCGTGCCGGAGCGCGCGGGCGAACCCCACGAGCCCGATGGACGCCCCGGCTCCCGTCATCCCACGATTGTGCTCCCGGTCACGCCGCCGAGCACACCGGCTGAAAGGGCGCGCTGGGCGTCCTCCCGGTACTTGAGGACGGCACCGAGCGTGGTCGCCGCCGATTCCGCGTCCAGTTCGGTCCGGCCCAGGGTGAGCAGGGCTTCGGCCCAGTCCAGGGACTCCGCGACGCCCGGCGGCTTGAGGAGGTCCAGGTCGCGCAACCGCCGCACGGCTGACGCCACCTGGTGCGCGAGCCGTTCGGTGACGCCCGGCAGCCGGCGGCGGAGGATGGCGACCTCGCGGGCCAGGTCGGGGTGTTCCAGCCAGTGGTAGAGGCAGCGGCGCTTGAGGGCGTCGTGCACCTCGCGCGTGCGGTTGGACGTGAGCAGGACCAGCGGCGGGGTCTTCGCGGTGACGCGGCCCAGTTCGGGGATCGTCACCGCGTTCTCGCCGAGCACTTCGAGCAGGAACGCCTCGAACTCGTCGTCGGCCCGGTCCACCTCGTCCACGAGCAGGACGCACGGCGCGTCTTCGAGGGCTCGCAGGAGCGGCCGGGCGAGGAGGAAGCGGCGGGTGTAGAGGGAGGCTTCGGCCTGCTCGGCGTCGACGGGCCCGGCGGCTTCGAGGGCGCGCAGGTGCAGGAGCTGGCGGGGGAAGTCCCAGTCGTAGAGGGCCTGGGTGGCGTCGATGCCCTCGTGGCACTGGAGCCGGATCAGGGGCAGGTCGAGGGCTTGGGCGAGCGCGACGGCCAGGGACGTCTTGCCGGTGCCCGGCTCGCCCTCGCAGAACAACGGCCGGTGCATGCGCAACGCCAGGTAGGCGGCGGTCGCGATGCCCTGGTCGGGCAGGTAGCCGGCGCGGTCCAGGCCGGCGGCGAGCTCCTCTGGCGTCACGGTATCAGTTTGCCGCTGCTCCGCAGACGGCGGCGAGATCGCCCGGAAGTCGGTCGTTCGCGACTGATTTCCCGACGATCGAAAAGCGTGATCGCCGGGAAATGAGTCACGAACGACCGACGCGATCTCGCGAAGGCGAGCGCCGGTAGCGGCCCGGCGGGGTGCCGTGGGCGCGCTTGAACGCGGCGGCGAAGGCGAACTCCGAGGTGTAGCCGACCTGGCCGGCGATCCGCGCCAGCGGCGCGTCGGTGTCCCTGAGCAGGCGGGCGGCGGTGGTCATGCGCCACCACGTCAGGTAGGTCAGCGGTGGTTGGCCCACCAGCGCGGTGAAGCGCTTGGCGAACGGCGCCCGTGACAGGCCGGCGGCCGCCGCCAGCTCCGCCACCGTCCACGGGTGCGCGGGGTCGCGGTGGATGTGGTGCAACGCGGTCGCGGTGACGGGGTCGTTCAGCGCGGCGGCCCAGCCCGTGGTCCGGTCGGCCCCGGTGAACCACGTGCGCAGCAGGTAGAGCAGGAGCGTGTCGAGCAGGGCCGGGACGAGGGCGTCGGAGCCCAGGCGCGGGTGTTCGAGCTCGCCGGCCAGCAGCGTGACGGCGGCGTGCAGCTCCGGGCCGGACACGAGCACGGTGTCGGGCAGGTCCCGCAGCAACGGGTGGACGCCGTGCTCCAGCTCGTACGCGCCGCACAACGTGACCGCGGTCGGGTGCGCGGGCACGGGGTGGTCGGCGACGAAGTCCGGGTCGTCCGGGTCGCACGCCTCGCCGACCACGGGCGTGGTGGGGCTGTCCGCGAGCACGTGCCCCCGCCCGTCGGGCAGGAACACGACGTCACCGGCGCGCAGCTCGACCGGATCGGCGTGGTCGCGCACGAGCCAGCACGTGCCCGCCAGCACGACCTGGAACCCGGACGCGCCCGGCACCGGCGCGAACCGCTGCGCCCACGGCTCCTCCCACGCCACCCGCGCGACCACGGGACGGCCGGTCCGCATCACCGCGATCACGTCGCTGAGCACGTCCACGAAGACGATTAGACAGGAAAACAGGACTCAGAAGCATGGATGGTCTCTCCGGCACTGCCTACGTTCGACAGCATGAAGAGCGCACGCATCCACACCCACGGCGGCCCGGACGTGATCGTGGTCGACGACGTCCCGATCCCCGAACCCGCTCCCGGCGAGGTGCTGGTGCGGGTGGCCGCGACCTCGTTCAACCCGACGGAAGTCGCCGTGCGGCGGGGCCTGGTCGACGTCCCGCTGCCCCACACGCCCGGGTGGGACGTGGCCGGCACGGTCGACGGCGAGCCGGTGGTCGGCTGGATCGACGGCGCGGCGGCCGAGTACGCCGTCACCACCCCCGACCGGCTCGTCACCGCGCCGCGCGCCATCCCGCTGGCCGACGCAGCCGCCCTGCCCCTGGCCGGCCTCAGCGCGTGGCAGATGGTGTTCGAGCACGGGGACGTCCGGCCGGGCCACCGCGTCCTGGTCAACGGCGCGGGCGGCGGCATCGGCGGGTTCGCGGTGCAGCTGGCCAAGCACGCGGGCGCGCACGTCACCGCCACCGCGTCCCCGCGCAGCGCCGGCGCCGTGCGCGAGCTGGGCGCGGACGAGGTCGTCGGCTACGGACCGACCGGGCGGTTCGACGTCGTGCTCAACCTCGTCGCGGACGCCGAAGTGGCACGGCTGGGCGGCGTCGTCGTCTCCGCGACCATGAGCGACGCACCCGACGCCCACTTCGTGACCCGCTTCGACCCCGCTCAGCTCACCGCCCTGGTCGCCCTGGTCGACCAAGGCGTCGTGGTGGTCGACGTGTCCGAACGCCACGGCCTCGCCCACCTGCCCGAACTGCACCGCCGCGCCGAGGCGGGCGACCTCAGGGGCAAGGTCCTCGTGACACCCTGAGAACGGGGGTCCGGGTGAAGTCAGGGTGCGTCCCCGATGCCCCGGACGGCCCCCGCGGCGCACTCTTGAGCCATGACGAACGACGTGCTCAACCAAGCCACCGACAAGGTCAAGAAGCTCCGCCGCAGCCGGACCGACAAGATGGTCGCGGGCGTGTGCGGCGGCGTCGCCAAGCTGCTCGGCGTGGACGCGGCGCTGGTCCGCATCCTGCTGGTCGCCGCCACCCTCTTCGGGTTCGGCGCGGGCGCGATCCTCTACCTCGCCTGCTGGATCCTCATGCCCGAGGAGGACTGATCACCGCGGGTGGCCGGGCACGCCCGGCAGCGCCTGCCACGGCCGGGGACCGTCGAGGGGGCGGTACTCGACGCCGAGCGCGTCGAGCCGCGGCAGGTGGTGCTCGGCCAGCCGGGTCAGGAACTCCGCCTCGTCGCGCCCGGCGGGGCTCCACACCACCTCGGCGAACGCGCTCAACCGGGGGAACGCGGCGTAGTCGAGGCGCCGCGGCGAGTCGAGGTGTTCGGTCCACAGGTTCGCCTGCGCCCCGAGCACCCGGTCCGCCGCCGCCGGCTCGTAGCGGTAGACGTCCTCCAGGGTCGTGACGGTGCCGACGGGGATCGGCTCGTCGGGGTGGTCGGACTGCCGGTAGTCCAGGTAGACGTGCTCCTCCGGGCACATCACGACGTCGTGGCCGCGGTCCAGCGCGGTCAGGCCGGCGTCCTCGCCGCGCCACGACGCCACGATCGTGCGGGTCGGCAGGGGTCCGACGCCGAGCACCTCGTCCCACCCGAACGGCCGCCGCCCGCGCTGGTGCAGGTGCTGGGCGATGCGCCGGACGAACCGGCCGTCACCGCCCTCGGCCTCGTCGCCGCCGAGCCCGACGACCTCGGACGGGAACACGTCCAGCAGCTCGTCGAACACCTGCCGGTAGAAGTCCACTGTGGACTCGTCGGCCCGCAGCACGTTCGGGTTGATCCCCCAGTCCGTCCACACGCCGCCGCCGGACGCGCCGAGCTCCGGGTACGCCGCGATGGCCGCCTGGCTGTGCCCCGGCACGTCGATCTCCGGCACCACCGCGATGTGCCGCTGCGCCGCGTAGGCGACGACTTCCCGCAGGTCGTCCTGGGTGTAGTAGCCGCCGTGGGGCCGCCCGGCCATGCCACCGGAACGCCGGTCGCCGAACCGCGAGTCCGGCCGCCACCCGCCGACCTCGTGCAGCCGGGGGAAGCGCCGCGACTCGAACCGCCAGCCCTGGTCGTCGGTCAGGTGCAGGTGCAGCACGTTCAGCTTGTGCACGGCCAGCAGGTCGACGTACCGCAGCAGGTCGTGCTTGGGCAGGAAGTGCCGCGCCACGTCCAGCATCACGCCGCGCCACGCGAACCGCGGGTGGTCCTCGACCTCGCACACCGGCAACGTCACCGCGCCGGGAGCCACCGCCCGGAACGCCGCCGGCCCGCTCAGCTGCCGCAACGTCTGACGCGCGTAGAACTCACCGGCGTCGTCGGACGCCCGCACCCGCACGCCGTCCGCCGACACCGACAGCCGGTACCCCTCGGCGGGACCGGCCACCCGTTCGACCTGGAACGCGCCGTCGAACGGCACCTCGCCCGCACCGCGGGTGAACGAGACGGGACGCGGCAGGATCACGACTTCACCGCCCCGGCCAGGCCCGCGACCAGCCGGCGCTGCACCAGGATGAAGAACAGCAGCACCGGGATCGTCATCAACGTCGAACCGGCCATGATCGCCCCCCAGTCGTTCTGATCGGGTTTCACGAACACCTGCAGCGCCAACGGCAGCGTCTGGTTCTCCGCCGCCGAGATGATGAACGTCTTGGCGAAGAGGAAATCATTCCACGCGTGGATGAACGACAGCACGCTCGTCGCCACCAGACCGGGAGCCACCAGCGGGAACAGCACCTGCCACAGGAACCGGAACCGGGACGCGCCGTCCAGCGTCGCCGCCTCCTCCAGCTCCACCGGCACGGCCGCGACGAACCCGCGCAGCATCCAGATCGCGAACGGCAGGCTGAACGCGAGGTGCACCAGCACCAGCGAGCCGAGGTGGTTCAGCCCGAACGCCGGCGCCACGTCCCGCACCGACCGCATGAGGAAGAACAGCGGGATGGTCAGCGCCTCGACCGGCACCATCTGCACGACCAGCAGCATGATCAGCAGCGTGGTGCGGCTGCGGAACCGGAACCGGGTCAGCGCGGTGGCCGCCAGGAACGAGATCAGCAGGCTCAGCAGCACCACCGCGACCGCCACCACCACGCTGTTGAGCAAGTAGCGGCCGAAGCTCTGCACGGTCAACGCGCGCACGAAGCTGTCGAGCGTCGGCGCGAGCGTCCACGGCCGCGGGTCGGCCGAGATCACCTCAGCCTCCGGCTTCAGCGCCGTGAGCACCATCCAGTACAGCGGGAACGCCACCACGGCCGCGACGACGACCGTGACCGCTTCCGCCAGTCCTCGCGACGCACGCCGGTTCACAGCGCCTCCCCGCTCCGCCGCAGCGCACGCAGGTAGCCGAGGGTGACGAGCAGCAGCAACGCCGTCATCACCACGCCGATGCTCGCGCCGAGCCCGTACTCCGAGGCGGCGAACGCCTGCTGGTAGGCGTAGACGTTGAGCACCAGGTTGCGGCCCGCGATGCCGCCGCCGTTGGTCATGATGTAGATCTGGGTGAACACCTTGAAGTCCCAGATGACCGACTGGATCGTCACCACGATCAGCAGCGGCCGCAGCAGCGGCAGGATCACCTTGGTGGCCGCCTTGGCCGTGCTCGCGCCGTCCAGCGCGGCGGCCTCCAGCACCTCGCCCGGGATCGCCTTGATCCCCGCGTACAGGGTGACCATGACGAACGGGAACGAGCACCAGATCACCTGGGCGGCGACCAGCCCGAACGCCGTCCACTTGTCGTAGGTCCAGGAGAGCCCGGTGGTGCCCAGGACCTCGTTGACGAACCCGAAGTTGGCGTCGAACAGGAACAGCCAGATCGTCGACCCGGCCACCGCCGGCGTCGCCCACGCGCCGAGCGCGGCCAGGAACAGCACCGTCCGCGCCCACGTGCGGACCCTGGTGGCCAGCACCGCCAGCGCGGCGCCGACCAGCAGGGTGCCCGCCACGCAGACCGCGGCGAACCCGACCGTCTGCCCGAGCACGGACCAGAACCGCTCGTCCGACAGCAGGGTCGCGTAGTTGGCCAGGCCGAGGAAGGTCAGCGGCGCGCCACCGCTGACCTGCTCCTGGCCGTAGTCGAACAGGGAGATCAGCACGAGCTGGTAGATCGGGTAGCCCATCAGCCCGACCAGCACCAGCAGCGCGGGGGCGAGGTAGGCGGACGCGATCCGCCCGTCGCCCTTCGACGTCCGCATCACGAGCCGAAGGCGGCGTTCATCTGCTCGGCCGCGTCCCCGGCTGCCTTGTCGAGGTCCTCACCGCCGGCGGCGACCTGCTGCAACAACGTCGGCAGCACCGCCTGGGCGTCGATCTTGGCCCAGTTCGGCGTGACCGGCACGAACCGCGTGCCCGCCTCCAGGGTCGCGATGAACGGTTCCAGCACCGGGTTGGCCTTCGCCACCTCGGCCTGCACGTCGCCGAACGTCGGCAGGTTCCCCATCGCGTCGAACATCCTGCGCTGGTACTCCTTGCCGCCCAGCAGGCGCACGAACTCGGTGGCCAGCGTCCGGCGGTCGGTGCCCTTCAGCACGCCGAGCAGGTTGCCGCCCGCGAACGCCGGCGCGATGTCGCCCGCGTTCTTGCCCGGCAGCGGCACGACCGCGTACTTGCCCGCCGCGGCGGACGCGTCGACCGACTTGCGGTTGAAGTCGCCGCCCACGACCATCGCCGCCTTGCCCGCGCGGAACGCCTCGACGCTGGCGTCGCCGCCGTTGCCCGCGCACTGGGCGGGCGGGCAGATGTCGTCCGCGATCAGCTCGGTGTACTGGCGCAGGCCCGCCTTCGACTCGGCGCTGTCGATGGTGGCGACGTACTTGTCGCCGTCCTTGCGGGCGATGTCGCCGCCGTTGGCCCACACGAACGGCATCGCGCCGTAGGTGTACTTGCCGCCGGCGGAGATGCCGAGCAGGTCCGGCTTGGCGGCGCGGATCTTCCTGGCCAGCGGCGCGATCTCGGCCAGGGTGGCCGGTGGCTGGAGGTTCAGCTCCTGGAAGACGTCGGTGCGGTAGTAGAGCGCGCGCACGCCGACGTACCAGGGCACGCCGTAGACCTTGCCGTCCACCTTGCCGGTGTCGACGACGGCGGGCAGCAGGTCCTTCGCCTCGTCCCAGCCGCCGAGGTCGAGCTCGGCGAACCCGCCGCCCGCGACGTAGCCCGCGAGGTCGGTGTTGCCGAACTCGGCCACGTCGGGCGCGCTCTCGGGGTCGCTGAACGCGGCCTTGAACCGCTCGGCGCGGGTCTGCACCTGGATGTACTGGACGTCGACCGTGACGCCCTGGTGCCCCTGCTCGAACTCGGTGATCGCCTCCTTGACGACCTCCTCCTTCGGACCCCGGTTGACCTCGTCGAACAGCCAGACCTTCAGCTGACCCGCCCGCTCGTCACCACCGGTCGGCGCCGAGCCGGACTGGACCGGGGCGCACCCGGCCAGCACGACGGCGCCCACGACGACTGCTCCTGCGAACCGCATCTCGCCCACCCTTCAGGTGTCCCGTGTTGCGTGATGTGCAACGGCTATTTCACGGGAAGCAACGGCGATGCTAATGTCCGCATCGGCAAGCGGTCTAGACCAAGTTCGCCCAGGTCCGGACGGCGTCGGCCGACACCGGGGTGTCCCACCCGCCTGGCCGCACCGCGCCGCCGACGTGGAACCCCGTGACGCCGACGGCCTTCAGCGGCGCGACGTGCTCGGCCTTGAGCCCGCCGCCGACCAGCAGCCGCACCGGGCCCTGCCGCGCCGCCAACCGCTCCAGCACGGCCAGGCCGTCGCCGACCCCGCGCGCGCTGCCGGCCGCGAGCACCGTGTCGCAGCCCAGTCCACCGACGACGGTCCACGCCGCCTCGGGGTCCGCCGAGTTGTCCAGCGCGCGGTGGAACGTCCACGCGCAACCGTCCAGCTCGGCGACCAGCGCCGCGCACGCCGCCTCGTCCACCCGCCCGTCGGCGTCGAGGAAGCCGAGCACGAACTCCGACGCGCCCGCCTCGCGCAGCGCCGCCGCGTCGCGCCGCAGCCCGTCCAGGTCGCCGGGCGCGAAACCAGGCGCGTCGCGCAGCATGACCCGGACCGGCAGGTCGGTCGCGGAGAGCACGTCCCGCAGCACGGCGACCGGCGGCGTCAGCCCGTCCGCGGCCATGTCCACGGTGAGTTCCAGCCGGTGCGCGCCGCCGGCCTGCGCGGCCTCGGCGTCGACGGCGTCCAGTGCGATGACCTCAAGCATGGTCTGGACCATAGCTCTCACCGGGCCGCGGACGACATCAGTGAACTGTTAAAGCGAAGTCGTGTATCTCGCGTAGAACTACTCACTCCTTACCTAATGACCGGTCCTCACCCCGACTGAGGAGGCCGCATGACCGCCAATCCGCCTGGCGTCGACGAACTGGATCCCGTGGAGCTGGAGAAGCAGTTCGCGGGTGACGAGGAGCTGGTCGACGAGTTCGACCCGGAGCAGGACCTGGACGAAGTGCCACCGGTGACGCCCACCGGCCACCACCAGACGCACAGCGCGCCGGTGGACGCCGAGAGCGCTCCGGTAGCGGGCAGCTGAAACCTCTGGGGGAGGAAAAAAGGGGTGGCAGTCGGTCGGCTTCGAGGGGTGCCGATCGGAGGTCGCCCGCAATGGGGGGAGGCGGTCCGCGGTGCGAGGGGGGCATCGCGGACCGCCGCCGCGCCGGTGGCGGCGCGGGTGTGTGACGATCAGCTTCGGCTGGGGGACGCCGAGAAGGAGGTGACGACGTGGGAGAACTGCGCACGGCCGGTGAGCGCCCACCGTGGGAGGGGCTCGACGGGACGGACCGGCACGCGGCCTGTGTCGTCGCCGCCCGCGACGGGGACCGCAGGGCCCTGGACGTGCTGGTCGCCGACCTGACGCCACTGGTGTGGCACGTCGCCCGAGGGCACGGGCTGGACCGCAGCACCGCGGAGGACGTGGTGCAGACGGTCTGGCTCGCGCTGCTGCGGCACCTCGACCGGCTGGTCGAACCGCGCGCGCTGGCCGGGTGGCTCGTCGTCGCGACGCGCCGCGAGGCCCAACGGACCTGGACACCGGCTCGCCGCGAAGCGGCGCTGAGCGACGAGCTGGCGGACCAACTGGAAAGCGAGTACGGCCTGCCCGAGGACGCCGCCCTGGTCGACGACCGGGACCACCGGCTGTGGCGGGCCTTCGGTCGTTTGTCGCAGAAGTGCCAGGAACTTCTGCGGCTCACCGTGCTGGCCGGCCGGGCGGAGTACCGCGCGGTCGCCGAAGCACTGTCCATGCCGCGCGGCAGCATCGGCCCCACCCGGGGTCGGTGCCTGACCATGTTGCGCACACATCTCGACGCGGAAGGAGGATCGCGGTGAACGACATCGACCCGCGCGATGACCGCAGAGGCCAAGAGGACACCGCTGTCCTCACTGAACTGAACCGCCTGGTGTACGAGTTGGACGCGCCCCCGCCGGGGCTCGTCGAACGGATCCAGTTCGCGGTGGCACTGGAGAACCTGGACGTCGAGGTGGCCCGCTGGGAACGCGCGGGCTCGTTCGCGGGCGTGCGCGGCGGCAGCCCCGGCACCATCACGTTCACCGTGGACAACCTGACGTTGATGGTGAACTTCACCTCCATCGGCGCGCGGCACCGCATCGACGGCTGGCTCGTGCCCGCGGGTGAGCACACCGTCGAGGTCCGGGTGGCCGAGCACGAGTCGAGCACCACCAAAGCCGACGACGGTGGCCGGTTCGTGCTGTCCGACGTGCCCGCAGGCACCACGCAGATCGTGGTGCACCTGGTGAACTCGCGCGGCGAGCCGGGGCGGACGGTCGTGACACCGACGATCATGTTGTAGGAACGGTTCCGCCAGACGGCCGCGAGGACGGCGTCACGGGTGGGTCGGCCGGTGGTGTTCTCACGGAGAGTAACCCGTTCGGCGCACGGAGAGCATCCACAAGACGGCTTCTCGGACACGTTCTGTGTGCTGGCATTAAGGACGTGTCCGTGTCTCGTGCTGCAACGCCGGTCTCCTCACACACTTCGAACGGTGTCGAAGTGGCGGTCGACCTGCACAAACAGGCGTTCCGAGCGGCATCGGGAGGAAGGCCTGCGGATGCGGTGACGCTCCTGCGCCGCGCGCTGCGTGCACTGCCCGTGATGTCGCCGAGCGTCGAAGCGACCACGGTCCGCATCCGGATCCTGATCACGCTGTCGTACGGCGAGGCGGAGACGGACTCGGTCGAGGACGGCCTGGCGCGCCTGCGGACGGCGGCCGAGCTGATCGCCACGCTGCCCGAGGGGCCGGACGCGGTCGGCCTGCGGGCGATCGTGAAGGACCAGGAGGCCCTGATCCTCCACCGGGCCGGCCGGACCGCCGAGGCGATCGCGCTGTACGACGAGTCGGTGCGCGACCTGGAGGCCGGGTGGGCGTCCGGCGCGGTCGGCGCGGCGACGTTGTCGACGGCGCTGGTGAACCGCGGGCTGACCAACATCGCGTTCGGCCTGCCGGAGGCGGCGGAGCGCGACATGCGCCGGGCGATCGAGCTGGCCGAGGCCGAGGACCTGCCGCTGATGAAGGCGAAGGCGCTGGGCAACCTCGGCGACATCGCCCACCTGACGGGTGACGTGCCCCGTGCGCTGGCGTACCACGAGCAGGCCGAACGGGTGTTCCGGCTGCTGGCGCCGGACCTGGTCGCCCGGACCCAGATCGACCGGGCGCGCGTGATGCTGGCGGCGGGGTTGGCGGACGAGGCGGCCGGGCACCTGGACGAGGCGCTGGTCGTGCTGCGCCGGCGGCGGGTCGGCCAGGACCTGGCGGAGGCCGAACTGGCGCGCGCCGCGGCGGCCCTGCTGCAAGACGACCCGACCACCGCGCGTCAACTGGCGGACCAGGCCCAACGCCGGTTCCGCCGACGTGGCAGCAAGTCGTGGGCCGAACTGGCCGCGCTGATGCGCATGCGGGCCGAGTTCGCCTCCGCCACCCGCCCGCCCGACGCCGCCACCCCTCCCTCGACCTCCTCTACCGCCATCCCCACCCCCTCCGCCGCCCACACCTCCTCCACCGAACCGGCCCCCACCGAACCGGCCCCCACCGAACCGGCCCCCACCGAACCGGCCCCCACCGAACCGGCCCCCACCGAACCGGCCGACCACGGCCGCGCCGCCCCCGCCGCCCCCGCGCCCGCCGCCGCCCTCACCTCCCCCGCCGGCCGCACCTCCCCCGCCGACCCCTTCGTGCCCGCGCAGGAGCGAACGGAGACCCTGCCCACCCGCGCCTCGACGAGGGTGTCGGCGCGGGTGTCGGCGCGGGTCACCCCGGCCCGCGCGACGCGGCTGGCCGAGCGGCTGACCGCGGTCGGGCTGACCGACGAGGCCTCCGTCGCCAGGCTCCTCGCCGTGCGGATGGCGATCCGGCGCGGCGACACCAAGGCCGCGCGCGCGTTGCTGGACCAGGTGCCGGCGCCGGGCCCCATCACCCCGATCGACCACCGGATGCTGCTGCGGCTGTGCCGGGCCGAGCTGGCCGTGGCCGTCGGCGAGCCGGGGCCGGCGTTGCGCGAAGCGGAGGAGGGCCTGGCCGAGCTCGGCCGCGTCCGTGATCGGATGGGTGGTCTGGACCTGCTCTGCGGCACCGCCGTGCACGGCCGTGAGCTGGGCGAACTCGCCGTCGGGCTGGTGCTGGAGCACGACGGCGACGCGGAGGCGACGTTCGACTGGCTGGAGCGCACGCGGGCGCAGGTGTACCGGTACGAGCCGTTGCCGGCGATCGACGACCCGGTGTTGGCGCGGCGGGTGGCGCAGTCGCGGTCGTTGTCGCGGGCGGTGCAGCAGGCGCGGTTGGACGGTCGGCCGGTGGCGGAGTTGGAGGCCCGGCTGGACGAGTTGCAGCGCGAGGTGGCGCGGCTCGGGTGGCACACGAGCGTGTGGGGCCGGCCGCGGCCGGTGCGCGGGGTGACCGAGGTGCGTGCCGCCCTGGGTGATCGCGCGATGGTGAGCTTCGTGACGCACCGTGACGTCCTGTCGGCGGTCGTGCTGGTGGCCGGCGAGGCGAGGCTGGTGCGGCTGGGGCGGACGGCGCAGGTGTTCGAGTCGGCTCGGCAGTTGCACGCCGATGTCGACGTGCTCGGGCCGGACCACCTGTCGCCGCTGCTCGCCGCGGCGGTGGCGGCGTCGGCGGCGCGGCGGGCGGAGCGGTTGGACGAGGCGCTGTTCGGGCCGCTCGGCGGGTTGATCGGCGAGCGCGAGCTGGTCGTCGTGCCGACCGGTGACCTGTACGCGGTGCCGTGGAACACCCTGCCGTCGCTGCACGGTCGCCCGATCGTGGTCGCCCCTTCGGCGACGGCGTGGCTGAACGCGATGGCGGCGCGGACGTCGGCGAAGCGGGTCGTGCTGGTCGCCGGTCCGAACCTGCCCGAGGTGGTCGGGGAGGTGAGCGACCTGCGCGGCACGTACCCCGATGCGGTGATGGCGGAAGCGGTGAGTGACGTCCTGGCCGCGTTGGACGGCGCCCGCCTGGCGCACATCGCGGCGCACGGCGAGCACGTCGCCGACAACGCCCTGTTCTCACGCCTGGAGCTGGCCGACGGCCCGCTGTTCGCCCACGAGACCGCCCGCCTCCGAACCACACCCGAACAAGTGATCCTCGCGGCGTGCTCGCTCGCGCTGAGTCACATCCGGCCGGGCGACGAGGCGCTGGGATTCGCGGGCGCGCTGCTGGCGAGCGGCTCGCGCACCGTCGTCGCCGCGGTCAACCAGGTCGGCGACCGGGCCGCCGCGATGACCATGGGCACGTTCCACAAGTTGCTGGCGGACGGCAAACCGGTGTCCCACGCCCTCGCCGAAGCCATTGCGGCGGACCCTCTACGTCGCCCGTTCGTGTGTTTCGGGGCCTGAACTTTCTGCCACCACCACCCCACCCGACCAGGCGAATTCCCCCACGTCAGAACGCCCCGATCACCGCTCCCGCATCACTGACCGCAACCGTGTGCGTGGCGAACCCGGACTCGGTCGCCACGTGCAACAGGAACCCGGTGGGCTCCGCGAGGTACCCGATCTGCCGGTCCGCGCGGAGGGTCAGCGACGTCTGGCGGTAGGTGCTGGGCGCGACCGTCACCACCGTGCCCGCGAACGGCACGCTGATCGCCCGGTGCACGTGCCCGGCCAGGACGCGGGCGACGTTGCCGTGCCGGGCGAGCACCTCACCCAGCGCCGGCCCGTCGTGCAGCCGCATGCCGTCGAGGAACGGGATGCCGACCGCCACCGGCGGGTGGTGCAGGCAGACGAACGCGGGCACATCCGGCCGCTGGGCGAGCACGTCGTCCAGCCACGACAACTGCTCGTCACCGACCCGCCCGGCCGGACTGCCCTCCACCCAGGAGTCGAGCGCGACCACCGTGACCTCCGCATGCGCGACCGCGTAGTGCGCCGACGACCCGCCGCCGAGGAACGACGATCCCCCGAACACCTCCAGCAGCGCCGCCGGATTGTCGTGATTGCCGGTGACCAGGTGCAGCGGCAACGGAAACGCCCCGATCACCTCCCGCAACCGCAAGTACTCCTCGACCCGCCCGTGCTCGGCGAGGTCACCGGTGATCACCACGCAGTCGGGCCGGGGATCCAACGCGAGCACCGTTCCCAACGCGCGGTGCAACGACGCGGCCGGCTCGGCGGCCAACGCATCCGTCCGCAGGTGCGGATCGCTCAGGTGCGCGATGAGCACGTGGTCAACTCCAGTCCTTGAGTTCCGGCAAGGGTGTCGCGCAGGTGATGCCGGGCAGGTGATGTCGGGCAACGGTCGGCGGGCGTCGGGGCGACTGGCGGCGTCGGGGCGGATAGCGGCGTCGGGGCGGATAGCGGCGTCGGGGCGGATAGCGGCGTCGGGGGTGGACTGACGGGGTCGAGGGTGGACTGACGGGGTCGAGGGTGGACTGGCGGGGTCGAGGGTCAGGCGGTGGGTAGGCGGGTGGGTGGTTCGGGGTTCCGTCTCGTTCTAACCGAGGGGCGGTAACGGTGTTTCCGTACACTTTTTGGTTGATCTCACCCGATCGTGTACGCCGCCGTCCTGCCCCACGCCTCCATCCCACCTCACCCGGCACGGCGAAGGGCCCGGTTCGCCAGAGGCGAACCGGGCCCTTCGTGAACTTCAGCCGATCGAACCTCGGTCAGGTGACCTGGTCGATCAGAAGTCCATGCCGCCGCCCTCGGGCATGGCGGGCGCGGCGCCGGCCTTCTCCGGCTTGTCCGCCACCACGGCCTCCGTGGTGAGGAACAGCGCGGCGATCGACGCGGCGTTCTGCAGCGCCGAGCGCGTGACCTTCGTCGGGTCCGGCACGCCGGCCGCCAGCAGGTCCTCGTACACACCGGTCGCGGCGTTGAGGCCGTGGCCGACGGGCAGGCCCTTGACCTTCTCCACGACGACACCGCCCTCGAGGCCGGCGTTCACGGCGATCTGCTTCAACGGCGCCTCGACGGCGACCTTGACGATGTTCGCGCCGGTCGCCTCGTCACCCTCGAGGTTCAGGCCCGCGAACGCGATCTCGGCGGCCTGCAGCAGCGCGACGCCACCACCGGCGACGATGCCCTCCTCGACGGCGGCCTTCGCGTTGCGGACGGCGTCCTCGATGCGGTGCTTGCGCTCCTTGAGCTCCACCTCGGTGGCGGCGCCGGCCTTGATCACCGCGACACCGCCGGCGAGCTTCGCCAGGCGCTCCTGCAGCTTCTCGCGGTCGTAGTCGGAGTCCGACTTCTCGATCTCCGCGCGGATCTGGTTGACGCGGCCCTGGATCTGCTCCGGGTCACCGGCGCCCTCGACGACCGTGGTCTCGTCCTTGGTCACGACGACCTTGCGCGCCTTGCCCAGCAGCGACAGGTCGGCGTTCTCCAGCTTGAGGCCGACGTCCTCGGTGATGACCTGGCCACCGGTGAGGATCGCGATGTCCTGCAGGATCGCCTTGCGGCGGTCGCCGAAGCCGGGCGCCTTGACGGCGACGGACTTGAACGTGCCGCGGATCTTGTTGACGACCAGCGTGGCCAGGGCCTCGCCCTCGACGTCCTCGGAGATGATCAGCAGCGGCTTGCCGCCCTGCATGACCTTCTCCAGCAGCGGGAGCAGGTCCTTCACCGACGAGATCTTCGAGCCGTAGAGCAGGATGTACGGGTCCTCGAGGACCGCTTCCTGGCGCTCGGGGTCGGTCACGAAGTAACCGGAGATGTAACCCTTGTCGAAGCGCATGCCCTCGGTGAGCTCGAGCTCGAGCCCGAGAGCGTTGCTCTCCTCGACGGTGATGACACCTTCCTTGCCGACCTTGTCCATCGCCTCGGCGATGAGCTCGCCGATGGTCGAGTCGCCCGCGGAGATGGACGCCGTGGCGGCGATCTGCTCCTTGGTCTCGACCTCCTTGGCGGTCTTCAGCAGCTGCTCGGTCACGGCCTCGACGGCCTTCTCGATGCCGCGCTTGAGGCCGAGCGGGTTGGCGCCCGCGGCCACGTTGCGCAAGCCCTCGCGGACCAGAGCCTGGGCGAGCACGGTGGCGGTCGTGGTGCCGTCACCCGCGACGTCGTCGGTCTTCTTCGCCACTTCCTTGACGAGCTCGGCCCCGATCTTCTCCCACGGGTCCTCGAGCTCGATCTCCTTGGCGATGGAGACGCCGTCGTTGGTGATGGTCGGCGCGCCCCACTTCTTCTCGAGCACGACGTTGCGGCCCTTGGGGCCGAGCGTCACCTTGACGGCGTCGGCGAGAATGTTCATGCCACGCTCGAGACCGCGGCGGGCATCCTCGTCGAACGCGATCATCTTGGCCATTGCGGTGTGTTCCTCCGCCTGATTACGAATGGGGCCACTGCGGACGCGCGCCCGCAGCGGAACACGGTGCTTCGGCCAGGCTCGGTGCCCGCGACGGACGACCAGCCCCCAACAGGGGACGGGCCTCACCGTCCCAGCCTGCGTGTTGGCACTCGGGTGTTCCGAGTGCCAACACCGTGTTTAGCACTCGACGGAGGAGAGTGCAAGAAGAGCTGGTCAGCGTGACGTGCGGACGGGCACGCTCGTGGGCAGCGCCCTCTTGCTCGTCGTGCCCCCGACCTCGATGGATCGGCTGGTGCCGCTGTCGCCGCCGTTGCCGCTGGGTCGCGGAGGTTCATCCTTCGGCGTGAGGATCACCACGAGGATGACGATGAGCACGATCGCGACCGCCCCGGCGATCACGGGCGCGAACCACGCGGGCCGCGACTTGGCGGACGTGGTGAACGCGCTCGCGCCGACCTGCGCGGGCGGGCGCAGCCGCACGGGCTCGTGCAGGAACCCGGGCGGCTGTTGCTGCTGGTAGGGCTGCTGCCGGTACGGACCGCCGGGCTGCTGGGCCACGGGCACGCCGCCGGTCTGCGGCCCCATGGGCACCGCGCCGGAGTCCGTGCGACGGGGCGGCGGGGCGCCCTGGGGCGCGCCCTGCAGCGCGACGCGCGCCGCGGCGATCAGCTCCACGCACGAGCCGTAGCGCTGGTTCGGGTCCTTGGAGGTGCCCTTGCGCAGCACGTCGTCGATGGCGGGCGGCAGCGACACCATCGAGGTCAACGGCGGGATCTCCGCGCCGAGGTGCCCCTGGATGACGTCCTGCACGCCGCCCTGGAACGGCGGCCGCCCGGACAGGCACGCGAACACCATGCACGCGAGCGCGTACTGGTCGGTGCGGCCGTCGAGCGGTTCGCCGCGCAGGTGCTCGGGCGCGGCGTAGGTGGGTGAGCCGAGGAAGTCGCCGGTGCGGGTGCGGTGCCCGGTGGCGCCGCGCCGGGTGAGGCCGAAGTCGGCGAGGTAGACGTGCTCGCCCGCGGCTTCCTTGGTCGTGACCAGCACGTTGGCCGGTTTCACGTCGAGGTGGACCAGGCCCTTGCCGTGCAGCATGTCGAGCGCTTCGGCGACCTGGCCGAGCAGCGTCAGGGTGCGCGCGGGCGAGAGCGGGCCGTCCTTGATGTGGCTGGCGAGGTCCTGCCCGTCGACCAGCCGCATGGCGATGTAGAGCAGCCCGTCGACCTCGTCGAAGTCGTAGAGCGGCACGATGTTGGCGTGGTCGATCGCCGAGGTGTTGCGCGCCTCGTCGACGAACCGCTCCCGGAACTCGGCGTCCGCGGTGAGGTGCTCGCCGATGACCTTCAGGGCGACCTTGCGACCGAGCCTGACGTCCGTGGCCTTGTAGGTCACGCTCATGCCACCGCGGCCGAGCACCCCGTCGATCCGGTAATGGCCCAGCCGTCGCCCGCTCAGGTCCTCCGACACGCGACGGAGCCTAACGCCCGCGTACAGGGGCTCACACGGGGTTCCCGGCAAACGGAGCAAACGGACCGCGCGGGGCGCCGGGGGAAGGACGCCCGACCCGCCGGGTGACGGGTCGGGCGGAGGTCACGATGCCTTCCGCACGTCCGATGCCTGGCTGCGGCCGTCGCGCCCTGCCTGGATCTCGAACTCCACGCGGTCGCCCTCGGCCAGCGTCCGGAAGCCTTCCATCTGGATCGCCGAGTAGTGCACGAACACATCGGGCCCGCCGTCGGCGGCGATGAATCCGTACCCCTTCTCCGAGTTGAACCACTTGACCGTGCCGACAGCCAAGACGTCCTCCTTCGAGAAATACCTTGAGCAAACCGCCACGCTAGAGGCACGAGGGGGTTCGCCGATACCTCCTTATGGAGTCATGAGCGTGCGCTGAATCCGTTGTCGCGCAACCAACTGACGAGTCCGCGCGGGCTGCGGGTCCGGGTGAGCACCAGACCGGGTCCGGCGAAGTCGAGGACGAGTCCTTCGCCATTCCGCACGGATTGGGGCGCGTCGGGGGAAACGGCGCGCAGCCGGCACTGCACGGTGTCGGCGAACGCGACCACGTGGCCGCCGGCGAGGGTGACCAGTTCGCCCGGTTCGAGGGTGACCACGTCGAGCGTGCCGTAGCAGCTGAGCACGACGGGCCCGGTGCCGAACGCGTAGGTGAGGAAGCCGTGGTCGCCGCCGTGCAGCGCGCGCACGGGCGGCGCGGACGGGTCGAGGCGGGCGGTGGCGGCGCAGGCGAGCCAGCTGTCGCGGGAGACGCACCAGCCGGTCGTGGCGTCGAGTTCGAGCACGTGCAGGTCGCCGGGCAGGGGCGGCGCGACGTCCACCCAGCCGCCTTCGGGGCCGGCGGTGCACAGCGCGGCGCTGACGCCGGGCGACTTGGTGCGGCCGTCGACGGTGATGCCGTAGCTGGTCGCGAGCACCGAGGAGCGCTCGACCACCACCGGTTCACCGGGTGCCAGGACGAGTCGGGCCACCCCGAACGTGGGGGTGTGGCGGGTCCGGACCTGCAACTTTCCCCCTGTCGTGATCAGCCGGTTGGAGCAGTCTGCCACGGGCGCGGCAGGATGGGGCGCGTGTCGAACACGCTGACCCGAGTCGCTGATCACAAGGCCCGCGTCGCCGGGCTGGTCGGGGCGATGCCGGTGGTGACCTCGCCCGTGGCCGACTGCCTGGGCCTGGTGCTCGCGGAGGACCTGGTCGCGACGGTGCCGTTGCCGCCGTTCGACAACTCGGCGATGGACGGTTACGCGGTGCGCGCGGCGGACGTGGCGTCGGTCCCGGTGGAGTTGCCGGTGGTGGAGGACATCCCGGCGGGGCGGCCGGCGTCGGCGCCGCTGGCGGCGGGCACGGCGCACCGGATCATGACGGGCGCGCCGGTGCCGGCGGGCGCGGACGCCGTCGTGCAGGTGGAGTGGACCGACGGCGGCACGTCGGTGGTGCGGGTCGACCGGCCGGTGGCGGTGGGCCAGAACGTGCGGCGGATGGCGGACGACGTGGCCGTGGGCACGACGGCGCTGCGCGCGGGCGTGGTGCTCGGGCCGGCGCAGCTGGGGTTGGCGGCGGCGCTGGGCTTCGGTTCGCTGCCGGTGCGGCGCAGGCCGCGGGTGCTGGTGCTGTCGACCGGGTCGGAGCTGGTGGGGCCCGGTGCGGCGTTGGAGCCGGGGCAGATCTACGAGTCGAACGGCGTGATGCTGGCCGCGGCGGTGCGCGAGGCGGGCGGCGAGGCGGAGCTGCTGCGGTTCGTGCCGGACGACGTCGAGCAGTTCCACGCGGCGATCGCGCCCCGGTTGGCGTCGGTGGACCTGCTGCTCACGTCCGGTGGCGTGAGCGCGGGGGCGTACGAGGTGGTGAAGGACGCGTTCACCGGGCGCGGGGTGGAGTTCACGAAGGTCGCGATGCAGCCGGGCGGGCCGCAGGGGGCGGGGCGCTACCAGGGGGTGGCGGTGGCGACGCTGCCCGGGAACCCGGTGAGCGCGCAGGTGTCGTTCGAGGTGTTCATCCGGCCGGCGCTGCGTGCCGCGATGGGGTTCTCGCGGGTGGAGCGGCCGATGGCGGTGGCCCGGTTGAGCGCGGCGCTCACGTCGCCGGCGGGACGCACGCAGTTCCGGCGGGGCGCGTACGACCCGGAGTCGGGGCGCGTGGTGACGCCGGTCGGCGGGCCGGGTTCGCACCTGCTGTCGGCGTTGGCGGTCAGCGATTGCCTGATCGAGGTGCCGGAGGACGTCACGGAGCTCGCGGCGGGAGCCGAGGTGGCGGTGCGCCTCCTACACGGAGAGTGACATCGATCTGACGCTGAGCCATTGATCGCCGCTGTGACGCGGCTTACACTGGGAGTGATCGCGGTTCCGGCCGGTCCGTGCGTTCGTCGGGGGACGCACGGGCGGGCCGGACGCGGGCCGGCGGAGCCGCGTAGCGTGTGGCGGGCCGGAAGCACCGCCCTGACACGGAAGAGCCATGACCGTCGATCGCGACAAGCACAGTGGTGCCGTCTCCCACTTCCTCGAGCTCGCCCGGGGCATCGTCCCCCCGATGCACCCCGCGGGCCGTCCCTTCGTGGCGGGAGCTGCCGTCGCGACACTGCTGCTGCGCCGCTACTCCAGGCGCGCCGGTGTCGTCGGCGGCCTGCTGACCGCGTGGGTCGCGTGGTTCTTCCGCGAGCCCAAGCGGACCACGCCCACCCGTCCCGGCGTCGCGGTCGCACCGGCCGACGGCACCGTGTCGCACGTGGTCGAGGCCGTGCCGCCCGCCGAGCTCGGGCTCGGTTCCGCGCCGATGACCCGGATCAGCGTGTTCCTGTCGGTGTTCGACGTGCACGTGCAGCGCGTGCCCGTGCCCGGTCTGGTGCGGCAGGTGTCGTACCGGCCAGGGAAGTTCCTGTCCGCCGACCTGGACAAGGCCAGCGAGGACAACGAGCGCAACACGGTGTGGCTGACCACGCCGTCCGGGCACGACGTGGTGGTCGTGCAGATCGCGGGCCTGGTGGCGCGGCGGATCGTGTGCGAGGTCGTCGAGGGCGACAAGGTCGCGGTCGGGCAGACCTACGGCCTGATCCGGTTCGGCTCGCGGGTCGACCTGTACGTGCCGACGGGCAGCCGGGTGCTGGTGGAGGCCGGGCAGCGCACGATCGGCGGCGAGACCGTGCTGGCCGAGCTACCCGCGGAGGGCTGAGCGGATGGCTCCCAGCGGGCCGGGGATCAGGCTGCTGCCGAACGCCATCACGGTCCTCGCGATGTGCGCGGGGCTGTCGGCCGTGCACTTCGCGATCGGCGGGTTCTACGGGGCGGCGATCGGCTCGATCGCGGCGGCGGCCGTGTTCGACGGGTTGGACGGGCGGATCGCCCGGTTGCTCGACGCGACCAGCAAGATGGGCGCCGAGCTCGACTCGCTGGCGGACGCGATCTCGTTCGGCGTCGCGCCCGCGCTGGTGATCTACGTGTGGAAGTTCGACCCCGGTCGCGAGGGCTGGGTCGTCGCGTTGATCTTCGCGGTGTGCATGGTGCTGCGGTTGGCGCGGTTCAACACGCTGCTGGAGGTCGAGCAGCCGCCGTTCGCCAAGGAGTTCTTCGTCGGCGTGCCCGCGCCGGCCGGCGGGCTGTTGCTGCTGCTGCCGTTGATCCTGGACGAGCAGCTCGGCCGCTCCGGCTGGTGGTCGAGCCCCGCGGTCGTCGCGGTGTGGACCGTGGGAATCGCGTTGCTGCTGGTGAGCCGGATCCCGACGCTGTCGGTGAAGACCATCAAGGTCCCGCCGCGCTTCGTCGCGCCGTTGTTGGTGCTGGTCGGGCTGCTGGCGGCGGCGGTGATCACGTTCCCGTTGGTGGCGCTGATCGCGGCGATGCTGGTGTACCTCGCCCACCTGCCGTACTCGGTCCGGCGGTACCGGTGGTTGGCGAAGCACCCGGAGGCCTGGTCGGTGCCCGCGGCGGATCGGCGGGCGATCAAGCGGGCTCACGGCGTGGCGGCGCGGCGGTTGGGGTTGCGGCAGCCGTTGGGCGGCCGGGTGGCGGGCGCGGCGATGCGCGCCGTGCGGCGGCCACGGCGGGTGGTCGACCCGACGCACGTGGCCGCGGAGGCGAACGGCCAGGCGAGGCCGGGCAAACGCCGGGGCTGGCGACAGATCGGCTTGCGCCGACATGATCGACCTTAACCGGCACCCCACCCCTGACCTGCTGTTTCACCCCGTCACCGCGTTCACGATCGAGTGATCTCCACTCGGACCGTGAACCAAAACGCCGTTTTCAACACCCTGAAACGTCGGTTGGAACAACGAGGCCAGCAACCAACCCCCGCCCCGCACCCACCAGCCGCACGCCCCCACAACCACCCACCGGGTCCACCACACCCAGCCCGCCCACAACGGACCCGCACATCCGCACCTAGGCCCGATTTGACATGGGTTCGGGTGCCACAGGCTGGTCGAAGCCGGGCAGGCCTGGCGGACGCTTTTCCCGCCAGGCCTGCCCGGCTTTGGCCTGCCTGGGGTGCCCGTAAGGGCCCCATGTCAAATCGAGCCGAACGAGACCACCCCGCGCCACCCGCCCAGCGTGACCTCGCACGCGCCGACCGCCGCGCGCGCTCCGCCCCGCGCTCCGCCCGCCCGCGCCAACCAGCCCCCGCGCCAACCAGCCCCGCGCTACTCCTCGTCGTCCGCGAACGGATCCTCCGAAGTCGCCGGATCCCACGACAACCCGGGCACACCCCACCCATTCGCCTTGATCATCTTCTTCGCCGCGCGCTTGTGCCGCCCCACCAACCGGTCCAGGTAGATGACCCCGTCCAGGTGATCGGTCTCGTGCTGCAAGCACCGCGCGAAGAACCCGGTGCCCTCGACCTCGACGGGCTTGCCGTCACCGTCGAACCCGGTCACCTTCGCCCACGACGCCCGCCCCGTCGGGTACGTCTCCCCCGGCGCCGAGAGGCAACCCTCGAAATCGTCGTCCGGGTCCGGCATCCCCAGCGGCACGTCCGACGTCACCAACGTCGGGTTCACCACCACACCCCGGTGCCGCACACCCTCGTCATCCGGGCAGTCGTAGACGAACAACCGCAGGTCGACCCCGATCTGGTTGGCCGCCAGACCGACACCGTGCGCCGCCGCCATCGTCTCGTACATGTCGTCGATCAACGTGCGCAGCGACTCGTCGAACACCTCGACCGGGCGGGTCGGGTTGTGGAGCACGGGATCTCCGGCGATCCGGATCGGGTGAACTGCCATGGCGTGCAGCCTAACGGCGCGTCGGATCGGACGCGCCGACCGATGAGCCACTCCCCGCGAAGATCACGTGATGTAATGGCACCCACGCACGGGACACGGCTGAGGAGCCAGATGGACGCCGCAGAGGCACTGGCGCCGGCGGAGGGGCCGGACGACGGTTTGAACGACCGGGAGCGCGAGATCCTGGCCTTCGAACGCCAGTGGTGGAAGTACGCGGGTGCGAAGGAACAGGCCGTCAAGGAGCTGTTCGACATGTCCGCGACGCGCTACTACCAGCTGCTCAACGCGTTGATCGAGAAGGAAGAGGCGTTGGCCGCCGATCCGATGTTGATCAAGAGACTGCGCAGGTCCCGCTCCGGCAGGCAACGCGCCCGCGCGGCGAAGCGGCTGGGCGTCGAGCGCCGATGACGAATCCGGAACAGCCGACCGGGCCCGCGCACCCGGCACGCGCCGCGGGCTACGCGCTGCTCGGCGTGGCCGTGATCGCCCTGGTGGTCGGCCTCGTCAGCCTGTTCACCGGCGACCCGGACGACACCCCGCCCGCGGCCCAGTCGACCCCGCCGTCGGCGACCTCGGGCACGTCGGACGGCTCCGGGACCTCGGCCGCGCCCACCGAGCCGACCACCCCGCCGTCGTCGGAGACGTCGCCGCCGGCCGGCACCACCGCGCCCACGACGTCCGCCAACGCCGGCGCGACGACCACGGAGACCCCGCCGCCGCCCGTGACCACGACGCCCAAGGTCCCGGTGCGCATCTACAACAACAGCACCACCCAGGGCCTGGCCGCCCGCGCGTCGGACGACGTCGTGAGCGCCGGCTGGGAGGTCGCCGAGAAGGGCAACTACTCCCAGGGCACGATCTGGACCACCACGGTCTACTTCCGCCCCGGCACCGACGAGGAAGCCTCGGCGCGCGAACTGGCCCGGCTCCTCAACGCCCGGGTCGAGCCCCGGTTCGACGGCATCCAGAACGCGCAGCCGGGCATCATCGTGATCGTCACCAACGACTACAAGGGTCCGGCCAAGAAGGTCTCCTAGTGCGGCGGCGGCGCGCAGGGCAGTCGGCGCGGTCGGGCGGCCTCGTCCTCGCGTGGAGGACGGTCCGCTCAGGTGGGATCTCACCCCCGCACGCCGGTCAGGGCGAAGAACTCCTGCCTGGTGCGCGGGTCGTCGCGCAGCGCGCCCAGCATGGCGGAGGTGACCGTGCGCGAGCCGGTGGCGCGGACACCTCGCAGGGACATGCACAGGTGCTCGGCCTCCACCACGACGCCGACGCCGCGGGGTACCAGGTGCTCCTGCAGCCAGTCCGCGACCTGCTTGGTCAGCCGTTCCTGCACCTGCAGGTCGCGGGCGAACAACTCGACCACGCGGGCGAGCTTGGACAGGCCGAGGATGCGCGCGCCGGGCAGATAGCCGACGTGGGCGACGCCCTGGAACGGCAGCAGGTGGTGCTCGCACAACGACTGCACCGGGATGCCGCGGGCGAGGACCAGTTCGTCGTAGCCCTCTTCGTTGGGGAACGTGGTCAGGTCGAAGTCACGTGGCGTCAGCATCTCGGCGTAGGCGTCGGCGACCCGCCTGGGCGTGTCGGCCAGGTGCTCCGACGCCGGGTCCTTGCCCAGCGCGGCGAGCAGGTCGGCCACGGCCCGCCGCGTCGCGTCCAGGTCGATGCCGTCGCGCCCGCCGACGGGGTGGAGCCGTCGGCGCGCGCCCGCGGCGGGGGCGCTCACCCCGCCCGCCCACGACGTGCCGGCGCGTACCGCGAACCCAACCGGGCCAGGGCGAGGGCGGCGACGAACAGGCCGAAGTCGCGCAGCGCCACGTCGTAGTGCGCCGGGATGGTCAGCAGGTTCACGATGATCCCGGCCAGCCAGGCTGCGACCAGCAGGCCGCCGAAGCGCGGCGCGACCGCGACCACGACGCCCGCCACGACCTCCACCACGCCGACCGCGTACATGGCCTGCTGCGCGGTGCCCGGCACAATCCCGTCGACCCAGGGGGCCAAGTACCGCGGCCAGTCCACGAGCAGGTTGGCGAACTTGTCGAGCCCGAACAGGACCGGTGCCAGCGTGAACGCGGCGCGCAGGAGCAGGAACGCCTGGTGGGCTGGGTCGGACGGCAACGCACGACCGGCGGGCCGGGCGCCGGATACCTCGGTGGCCATGACGCGCTCCTTCTATAGACAACTTTCGCTAACCTTAGAGCCTGGCCCGAGATTTAGTCAACCAAAGTGGGTTTTAGAAATGGACGATGTCAGCCAGCCCGAGGGGCACATCTCGGCCGTCGCGGCGCTCGACGAGCCGACCCGTCGCCGGCTGTACGACTTCGTGGTGCGCCGACCCGCGCCGGTGAGCCGCGACGAGGCCGCCGAAGCCGTGGGCGTGCCCCGCACCACGGTCGCGTTCCACCTCGACCGACTGGTCGCCGAAGGGCTGCTGGAGGTCGTCCACGAACGCCGCACCGGGCGCACCGGTCCCGGCGCCGGGCGGCCATCGAAGCTGTACCGGCGGTCCGCCGAGCAGATCGCCGTGTCGCTGCCCGACCGGCGCTACGAGCTGGCCGGCCTCCTGTTGGCCGGCGCCCTCGCCGAGGTGGAGACCTCGGACGAACCGCCGCGTGTCGTGCTGCGGCGCCGTGCCCGCGCGGTGGGCCGCGACCTGGGCGAGGCCGCCCGTGGCGACCAGGACGGCCGGGCCGGCGTGCTGCGCGCGCTGGAGGGCTTCGGCTTCGAGCCGCGCGCCGACGAGCCCGACGCCTCGATCCTGCTCGGCAACTGCCCATTCCACAGCCTGGCCCGGCAGCAGACCGAGCTCGTCTGCGGCATGAACCTCAGCCTGCTCGACGGCCTGCTCGACGGCCTCGCCGCGACCGACCTGACCGCCCGCCTCGCGCCCTCGGCGGACCGCTGCTGCGTGCGACTGGACCCGGCCGACGGCTGAGCCGGGCCGGGCGGCGCCCCCGAGGCGGCCGTCGTGGTGGGTACTCGCGCGGAGGCCGACGCCGACGGAGGTCGTCCACCTCACCTGCCCGCTCCGCAGCCGTCCAGGTGGCACGAGCGCCCAGCACTCGCTCAGCCCTCAGCGCTCGCGCGACTTGGCGTAGGCGGCGAGGGTCGCGAGCTGGGCCGGGTCCAGCGACGGCCGGACCGCCTCGCGCGCCGACGCCAGGTGCGCGCCCGTGACCTCCGCCGCCGACAACGACTCGCGCATCGCGGTCAACGCGGCCTCCCGGATCAACGCCGCGCAGTCCGCCGCCGAGTACCCGTCCAACTCCTCGGCCAACGCGTCCAAGTCCACGTCCGACCCCAACGGCGTGTTCCGCGACGACGCCCGCAGGATCTCGGCCCGCGCCTCGGCGTCCGGCGGCGGCACGTACACGAGGCGCTCCAACCGGCCCGGTCGCAGCAGCGCGGGGTCGACCAGCTCGGGCCGGTTCGTCGCGCCGAGCACGATGACGTCGCGCAGCGGCTCGACCCCGTCCAGCTCGGTGAGCAGCGCGGCGACCACCCGGTCCGACACACCGGAGTCGGACGACTGGCCGCGCCTCGGCGCCAGCGCGTCGACCTCGTCCAGGAACACCATCGCGGGCGCCGCCTCGGCCGCACGCCGGAACAGCTCGCGGACCGCGCGTTCGGACTCGCCGACGAACTTGTCCATCAGCTCCGCGCCCTTGACCGAGAGCACGTTCAGCCGACCGGTGCCCGCCAACGCGCGGACCAGGAACGTCTTGCCGCACCCCGGCGGCCCGTAGAGCAGGAGGCCGCGCGGCGGCGCGACGCCGAGTCGGGCGAAGGAGTCCGGGTACTGCAACGGCCACAGCGCGGCTTCGGTGAGGGCCTGCTTGACCTCGGTCATGTCGCCGACGTCGGCCAGCGTCAGCCCGCCGGTCCGCAAAGTGTCCGAAGTGGACATCGAGATCGGCCGGACGATCTCCAGCGCTCCCAGCAGATCCGCCTGCGCGACGCGCGGCTCGTCCACGTCGCGTTGCCGCAGCGCGGCCCGGAGCGCCGCCTCCCTGCGCATCGCCACCAGGTCCGCGGCGACGAAGCCCGGTGTCCGGTCCGCGATCACGCCGAGGTCCACATCGGACTCGACGGGCACGTCGCGCAGCAGGACCCGCAGCAGCTCGGTCCGCACCTTGCCGTCGGGCAGCGGCAGCACGAGTTCCCGGTCGACCAGCTCGGGCACCCGCAGCCGCGGGTCGATCGCCTCCGGGTGCGCGCTGGTGACCACGAGCGCGACGCCGTCGGGCCGTGCGCGCAACGCGTCCAGCACGACGGTCGCGACCGGCGGCGCCGAGGTGGCGGGCAGCAACGCCTCGACGTCGGTCAGCACGAGCACGGACGGCGACCGCGACCCGGCCCGGGCGAGCGCGTCGGCGATCCGCTGCGCCGCCGCGTTCGCCTCCAGCACGGCGATGCTGGGTGCGGCGACCTCGACCACCGTGGCTTCGGCGCCCTGCGCGACGGCCCGCACGAACGTCGCCTTGCCGACGCCCTCGGGTCCGCTGACCAGTGCCGCCAGCCGGGGTGCGGCGCCGAGCCGGGCCAGCAACTCCGGGTGGCTGAACGTCAGGTCGAACCACTCCGCCAACCGCTTCGCGGCCTCCTGCTGCCCGACCAGGTCCGCCACCGGCACCGCGGGCGTCACGACCTCGACCTCCGCCGCGCTCACGCCGGTGGTCGCCGTCGCGGTCACGCTGACGGTCGTCGTGCCGCCGGTTCCCGACACGACCGCGGGCGCGTCACCCGTGCGTGCGCCGTCACGCCAGCCGACCACCGTCGACGGCTGCACGGCGACCGGCCCGGACGGGTCGGCGGAGGTGATGGTGAGCAGTTCGTTGGTCCACGTCATGCCGATGGCGTTGGACAGCTTGCGGCGCGTGGCGCTCACGTCCGAGCCGGGTGGTGGGGCCAGGTCCTGCGGCAGGAGGGAGACGGCGTCGCCGACGGTCAGCACCTTGCCGGTCAGCGCCATGCGCAGCGTTTCGGGGGTGAGCGAGGTGCTGGCCAACCGCGATCCGGCCACGGTGACGGAGCGTGCGGCGGCGACGTCCACCGGGGCCACCACGACCTCCGAGCCCTCCACCACGCCGAGGTTGGACAGGGTCACGTCGTCCACCAGCACCACGCCGGGCGGGCCGTCGCCGGCGGTCGCGGCGGCCAGGGCGGCGCTCACCCGGGCACCGGTCAGTCGCACCGCGTCCCACGCGCGCAGGCCCAACGCGTCCAGCACCTCCGGGTGCAAGCGGACCACGCCGCGGCGGGTGTCCAGGGCCGAGGGGGACAGGCGGGCGGTCAGCGTGATCACGGGGTGAGCGTAGTTGGGGTGGGCGGCCGGGGGCGCGTGGTCGGGCCGGATCGGGGCGGGCCGGATCGGGCTGACGGGCCGGATCGGGGTGACGGGCCGGATCCGGCGGCAAGGGCCAGGCGACCGGCAAGCGACCGCTCGATTCGCGGGCCACTGATCGGGGCGCGCGGGGCGGTGGGCGCGGGATGCGACGGTCGATGTGGGCCGGGCTGGTGGCTGACGGGCAGCCGACGGGGGCATGTGCGGGCGATGCGCGGCAGGCGCGGCGGCAGTGCGGGGGGCGCGCGGCAGGTTCGGCGGCGCATGGCAGGCCGGGCAGACGACGGCGCGGCGACACGTGACCGGCGCAGGCATGCGCGGCAGCGCGGCGGGTGCAGCGATGTGGGCCAGGCGACAGGCCGGGCACGCGGGCAGACGGAGGGTGCGGGCCGGGCGGAGGTGTGGGTCAGGTGGTGGCAGGTGTGTGGGGTGGTGGTCGGGGCGGCAGGTGTGGGGTTGGGGTGGGTGGTGGGTCAGGTGGGGGGTGCGGCTGGCTGGTGTGGGGCGAGGGTTGGTTGCGGGCCTCGTTGTTCAACCGACGTTTCACGGTGGCGATAACGGCGTTCTCGTTCATGCCCTTTTTCAGGATCACTCGGATGGGTGACCCGGCGGACGTGGGCGAAGGAGGTGGAGAGGGGTTTGCCGCAGGTCACGGTGGGGCGATGTGGAGTTCGTTGGCGGCGTTGGTGGTGGCGTCCTTCCTGATCGCGTTGTCGCCCGGGCCGGGCACGGCGCTGGTGTTGCGGCACTCGGTCCGCGGCCGGCGGAGTGCGGTGGCCGTGGTCGCGGGCGCCTGGTACCTGGTGCTGGTCGGCGCCCTAGACCGGGTCCGCGGCCGGCTCGCCCGGGCCGGGGTTCGGCGCGCCCTGGACCGCGTCTGCGGTGGCGTGCTGGTCGCGCTGGGCCTTCGCCTGGTGGTCGACGCGCGGTGAGCGCTCGGGGCGTCGCCAGGGCAGTTCGGGGTACGACGCCAGCTCGACGTGCGTGGTGCAGCCGGCCAGGTCGGCGTACGCGCCGGCGAGCACCGCGGCCCTGATCCGCCGCACCTGCCCCACCGTCGGCAACTCCCCCACCAGCAGGAACGGCACCAGCAGCCGCCACGCGCCCACGGTCGCCGCACGGGCCCGGTGCGGTGCGCGCAACGTCGCCCTGGCCACGCGCAACGCGTGCTCGCCCGCGTCCATGGCCCGCGGGTACCCGGCGTGGTCCCACGACCAGCGCAGGCCGTCGGCCATGGCGCAGCGGACGCAGTCGGCGGGCCCGGTGGCCAGCTCCTCGCCGCACTGGGTGCACGTGAGCAGGGTCATCGCCCAGTCGGTGCACGTCCACGGGTGCCTGCCCACCTCGTCGGCCAGCACGAGCTCGGCCAGCTCGCGCTCGCCCGCGCCGCCTTCGGCGAGCTGCTCGGCGGCCAGCAGCTCCTGCCAGTCCAGCAGCCAGTACTGGTCGACGAGCTCCGCGCAGAACCGGCACGCCGGGTAGCCGCGGCCCGCGAGGTCGCCGCACGACGGGCACGGCGAGACGGCGGCGGGGCGGGCCACGCGCCGGGCGCCGGGCGGGAACGGCTGGTGATCAGCCACGCGGTGAAAGGTACGCGCAAACGGTGGCGCTTGGCATCCGCACCTTGGCATCCGCACCGGGCCGTGGCTATGGTCAGGCCGACAGCTCGACACACAACAACTCAAAACACGCGGGAGCTCGCGCCACAGCGGGCTGAGAGGGTGGCTGGAGCGCAACGGCTCCGGTGCCGCCGACCGCCTGAACCTGACCGGGTAATGCCGGCGTAGGGAGGAATGTCGTGACGGCACTTGACGACCGTTCGGTCAAGCCGAGCGTCACCACCGGGCCGATCTCGGGCTCGCACAAGGTCTACCGCGAGGTGGACGAGGGTGTGCGGGTCCCGTTCCGCCGGGTGGAGCTGACCAACGGCGATCACGTCGATCTGTACGACACTTCCGGTCCGTATACCGACGACAACGCGACCATCGACGTCCACAGTGGACTTCCCGAGCTGCGCGCGGACTGGATCGCCGCGCGCGAGCCGGTCGGCGGGGCGGTGACCCAGCTGGCGTACGCCAAGGCGGGGATCATCACGCCGGAGATGCGGTTCGTGGCGGCGCGCGAGAGCATGAGCCCGGAGTTCGTCCGGGACGAGGTGGCGATCGGCCGGGCGGTCATCCCGCTCAACCGCAACCACCCCGAGGCCGAGCCGATGATCATCGGCAAGAAGTTCCTGGTGAAGGTCAACGCGAACATCGGCAACTCGGCCGTGACCTCCTCGATCGAGGAGGAGGTGGAGAAGATGGTGTGGGCGTCGCGGTGGGGCGCCGACACGATCATGGACCTGTCCACGGGCAAGCGGATCCACGCGACCCGCGAGTGGATCATGCGGAACTCGCCGGTGCCGATCGGGACGGTGCCGATCTACCAGGCGTTGGAGAAGGTGGACGGCGATCCGGCGAAGCTGTCGTGGGAGGTCTACCGCGACACCGTGATCGAGCAGGCCGAGCAGGGCGTCGACTACATGACGGTGCACGCGGGCGTGCTGCTGCGGTACGTGCCGCTGACCGCGAAGCGGGTCACGGGCATCGTCTCGCGCGGCGGGTCGATCATGGCCGCGTGGTGCCTGGCGCACCACAAGGAGAGCTTCCTCTACACGCACTTCGAGGAGCTGTGCGAGATCCTGCGGACGTACGACGTGACGTTCTCGCTGGGTGACGGCCTGCGGCCGGGTTCGATCGCGGACGCCAACGACGAGGCGCAGTTCGCCGAGTTGCGGACGTTGGGCGAGTTGACGCACGTCGCGCGGTCGCACGACGTGCAGGTGATGATCGAGGGCCCGGGTCACGTGCCGATGCACAAGATCGCGGAGAACGTGCGGCTGGAGGAGGAGTGGTGCGGCGAGGCGCCGTTCTACACCCTCGGGCCGCTGGCCACGGACATCGCGCCCGCGTACGACCACATCACCTCGGCGATCGGGGCGGCGCAGATCGGCTGGTTGGGCACGGCGATGCTGTGCTACGTCACGCCGAAGGAGCACCTCGGCCTGCCGAACCGGGACGACGTGAAGACCGGCGTGATCACGTACAAGATCGCGGCGCACTCCGCCGACCTGGCCAAGGGGCACCCCGGCGTGCAGGACTGGGACGACGCGCTGTCGAAGGCGAGGTTCGAGTTCCGGTGGGAGGACCAGTTCAACCTGTCGCTGGACCCGGACACCGCGCGGTCCTACCACGACGAGACGCTGCCCGCGGCGCCCGCGAAGACGGCGCACTTCTGCTCGATGTGCGGGCCGAAGTTCTGCTCGATGAAGATCACCCAGGACGTGCGGCGGTACGCGGAGGAGCGCGGTCTGTCCACTGTGGAGGCGATCGAGGCGGGCATGTCGGAGAAGTCGCACGAGTTCACCGACCACGGGGCCAAGGTGTACCTGCCGGTGGTCGACTGATGGGGGCACGCGTGAGCCCGGCCGGGACGCGCTGATGGCCGCCACGCCACCGAGGGTCCTCACCATCGCCGGGTCCGATTCCGGCGGTGGTGCGGGCCTGCAGGCCGACCTGCGGACGCTGTTCGCGTGCGGTGTGCACGGGATGACGGCGGTCACGGCGGTGACCGTGCAGAACTCGCTGGGCGTCACCGGGTACACCGAGGTGCCGCCGGAGGTGGTGGCCGCGCAGATCGAGGCGGTGGCCTCGGACATCGGGGTGGACGCGGCGAAGACGGGGATGCTGGCGTCGGCGGCGATCATCGAGGCGGTCGCGGCGGCGGTGGACCGGGTCGACGTCGGGCCGTTCGTGGTCGACCCGGTGGCCGCGTCGATGCACGGGCAGCAGCTGCTGGCCGACGACGCGCTGGACGCGTTGCGGACGTTGCTGTTCCCGAGGGCGACGCTGGTGACGCCGAACCTGGACGAGGTGCGGCTGCTCACCGGTGTCGACGTGCGCAGCCGCGCCGACCAGCGCAAGGCCGCCGAGGCGCTGCACGCGATGGGCCCGCGGTGGGTGCTGGTGAAGGGCGGGCACCTGTGGGACGACCCGGAGTGCCTCGACGTGCTGTACGACGGCGCGGAGTTCGTCGAGCTGCTCGGGCCGCGCTACGACGTGAAGCACACGCACGGCAGCGGCGACACGCTCGCGTCGGCGATCGCGTCGCAGCTCGCGCGGGGTGCGGACGTGCCGACGGCGGTGCGGTTCGGCAAGGACTTCATCGTCCGCTCGGTGGCCGCCGCGTACCCGTTGGGTGGCGGGGTCGGTCCCGTGTCGCCGCTGTGGCGGTTGGAGGGCTAGCGTCGAGGGGGTGAAGGTCGACCTGACCGGCGCCCCCGAGACGATGTTGGCGACGCTGTACGCGCGGGCGCTCGACGCCCGCGCGCAGCGCCCGATCCTCGGTGACACGGCGGCGATCGAGGCCGTGTCGCGCATCGAGTACGACTTCCCGCGGACCGGCATCACCGCGTCGACGGCGGCGGGTGTCGCGATGCGCGCGAAGCTGCTGGACGACTGGACCGCCGACTTCCTGGCCCGGCACCCGTCCGCGACCGTGCTGCACCTGGCGTGCGGGCTGGACGCGCGGGCGCGGCGGGTGGGGTTCGGGTCGGGCGTGCGGTGGGTGGACGTGGACTTCCCGGCGGTCGCCGAGCTGCGTGAACGGCTGCTGGACGTGCCGGCCGGGGACTACCGGCTGGTGCACGCGTCCGTCACGGACGGCGGGTGGTGGGACGGGGTGCCCGCGGACCGGCCCGTGGTCGCCGTGTTCGAGGGCCTGACCATGTACCTGACCGGGGACGAGGTGCGGGACCTGGTGCGGCGGGTCACGGGCCGGTTCGGCCGGGGTGAGCTGCTGTTCGACGTGTACGGGTCGTTCGGGATCAGGTTGCAGAGGTTCGTGCCGGCCGTGCGGCGGGCGGGTGCGACGCTGCACTGGGGGTTGGACGACCCGACCGTCGTCGAGGGCTGGCACGAGGGGTTGAGGTGCGTGGACGCGGTGCGGTCAGTGGAGCTGCCGCAGATCGCGGCCGAGCCGTGGCCGGCGCGCGTCCCGATGTGGGTCATGGCGCGGTTGCCGAAGGTCAGGGACGTGGGGCGGGTGCTGCGGTACCGGTTCTAAGGATGTTCTAAGCCACCGCTGTGGAACTCAGGCGTCTTGTATGGCATGAGCGCACTTCAGGACGCCTACGTGGCCGAGCTGGTGTTGAGCCAGCCCGAGGCGGTGGCGGCGTTGTTCGCCGGATCGGTGTTCTTGGGCGCGGTCGGCTTCGTGGTGGCGCGGCGGCGGGGGTGGGCGGCGCTGCCCGCCGTGCTGGCCGGGTGCGGGATGGCGTTGGCGCTGGCGGTGACCTTGGCGCGGCCGGGCGGGTCGTTCTCGGTCGCCACGACCGACCCGATCGGGATGTGCGTCGCGAACGAGTTCTCGATGGCGGGGTCGTTGGCGCGGCTGAACCTGCTGATGCTCGTGCCGTTCGCGTTCTTCGGCACGCTCGCCACGCGGCGGCCGTTCGCGGTGCTGGGCGTGGCGGCGGCGTTCAGCGGGGCGGTGGAGTTCGTGCAGGCGTTGACCGCGATCGGGGTGTGCGAGGCGCAGGACTTCATCAACAACACCGTGGGCGCGTTCTTCGCGGTGCTGGTGGCGTGGCTGCTCACAGTCGCCGCAGGTAGCCCTCGTACAACGCGCGCAGGTCGACCGTCTCGGGATCCAGCAGCCACAGGGTGAGCGCGCCTTCGAGGAACGCGACCAGCTCGGTCGCCCGCTCGGCGCCGAGGCGGTGGGCGAACGCCTGCCGCAGGGCGCGGTTGCGGGTCAGGAAGCGGGTGCGGACGTCGTTGTCGGCGGCCAGGTGCTCGGCCTGCAGGACTGCGTGCAGCGTGGCCAGGCCCTTGTGCTCCACGGTGTAGTCCGCGTCGGAGAGCAGCGCGGCTTTGAGTCCTTCGACGCCTTGGTCGGCGTGCTCGGCGACGCGGGCGGCGGCACGGGCGTCGAACTCGTCCAGGACGGCCTTGAGCAGGTTCTCCTTGGACCCGAAGTGGTGGATGACGGCGGAGGGCGTGACGCCGGCGCGGGCGGCGATGGCGGCGACCCCCGTGCCCGCGTAGCCCTGCCGGCCGAACAGCTCGATGGCGGCGTCGACCAGCGCGCGACGCCGTTCGACGCCGCGTTGCTGCACCTGCCCCTTGACTCCTGCGATGGCCGCGAGCTTATCGGGGGTGACGGCGGGCCGTGCGGGCAATTATCCTGCACGATCATGCAGGAAAATGAGCTGAGGACGACCGTCACCATCTCCGCGCCGATCACCCGCGTATGGGCGGTGCTGACCGATTTCCCGAGGTACCGGGAGTGGAACGAGCTGATCGAGTACGTGTCGGGCACGGCGGTGGCGGGCGCGGAGGTGCGCACCCGGGCCGCTTGGGGGTCGCCCGCGCAACGCGAGTTCGAGGGCCGGATCACCGCCGTCGAGCCGCCTCACCTGCTGGCCTCGGAGGGCGGCGACCCGGACCTGTTCTTCGGCCGGCACCGGTGGGAGCTGTCCGAGGAGTCGCCGGGCGTGACGCGCCTGGTGAACCGCGAGACGTGGACCGGCCCCCTCGCCGCTTCGGTGTACGCGTCGAGCGTCGACCTGCTGACCGGCGAGTTCGACGCGTTCAACCGGGCGTTGAAAGCCGAGGCGGAACGGCTTGCTTGACCTGGATGCGCGTGCGGTTTCGGGCACGTTCCGACGAGGTCCGCAGGCTCGGGCTATTCGCTTGGCTCGACGGCCCTCCGAACCCGAGACTGGGGCGGTGCCACGTGCTGCCCGAACCCGTGCGCTGCTGCGTGCCCGCGTTCTCGACGTCGTGAGCAGGTGGGATCCGGAATCACTGCTCGCCTTCGAGGCGCCGCGGGACGAGTACGAGCCGGAAGCCAGAGCGTTCGCCGCGCTGCTCAATCGGGGCGTCACCATCACGCCCGAGGTGGTGCGACAGGTCTGGGAGGACTGGTTCGGTCCGGATTCGGCGTTCGTGCGCTTGGCGTCGCCCGCGGTGTTGGCGGAGTTCGCCGGGGAGCTGAACCAGGCTGCCGCCCCAGCCGAGGGGTCCGCGCAGGGGTGACCACCGGTGCGGCGACGCGGCTGCGCTTGCGGTCGCGCCGGTCGACGTGCCGCCGCGGACCCATCCAGCCGACGCTTGGCCGGCACTGCGCAAGGGGAACGCACCGCCGGCATCGCCGGCAGGGGAACGCTTCGCCGGGATCCCGGCAACGGAACGCCTCGCAGGCACCCCCGACAGGAGCCACGCTTCGCAGGCGTCCCCGGCAAGGGGACCCCTGCTTTTACCCTGCCACACCGGTACGACGATTCCGAGGCCGCGAGCGCCGGCTGTGGACAACCCCGGTCAGCCGACCTCGCCCACCAGTTCCTCCAACGCGGGCAGGGCGTTGACGAGGGCGTCGCGGTGTTCCGGCGCCAGCTCCTCGATCCGCCGCTGCAACTCCCGCACCCGCGCCGACCGCACGCCCGACACCATCGTCACGCCCTCCGGCGTCGGCGTCGCCAGCCACGCCCGCCCGTCCTGCGGGTCGGGCTCACGCCGCACGTACCGGGCCTCCACCAGCGCCGCCACGATCCGCGACAACGTCGGCGGCGCGACGCCCTCCTTCGCGGCCAGGTCCCCCAACCGCATGGGACCGCACCGCGCCAACGTGGCCAACGCCGACACCGCGCCCGGCCCGAGCCCGGGCGACCCGGTGCGCCGCAGCAGCCGGGATAGCCTGCCGATCGCGAGGTACAGCCGGGCGGTGGCGTCCTCGACCTGGTCGGCCGTCACGGCACTCCTCCTCGGGCAGACGGACAGGATGGAGCATCCATCATGCCGTGCCCCGCAATCACCCCACTGCCGGACTCGACGCGTGCGCCCAGAACCGCTTCGGGATCCGCCCCGCCAGCTTCGCCAGCCGACCGGCCTCCACCCCCGCGCGCATCGCCGCCGCCATCCGTTCGGGGTCCTGCGCCCTGGTCACGGCGGTCGCCAGCAGCACGGCCGAACAGCCCAGCTCCATCGCCAACGCCGCGTCCGACGCCGTGCCCACCCCCGCGTCGAGGATCACCGGCACGGACGCGCGCGACACGATCAGCTCGATGTTGTGCGGGTTGCGGATCCCGAGCCCGGTCCCGATCGGCGAACCCAGCGGCATGACGGCGGCGCAGCCGACCTGCTCCAGCCGCAGCGCCAGCACCGGGTCGTCGGACGTGTAGGGCAGCACCACGAACCCGTCGTCGACCAGCTTCTCGGCCGCGTCGAGCAGCTCCACCGGGTCGGGCAGCAGGGTCTGGTCGTCGGCGACCACCTCCAGCTTCACCCAGTCCGTCCCCAACGCCTCCCGCGCCAGCCGGGCCGTCAGCACGGCCTCCGCAGCGGTGCGGCAGCCGGCCGTGTTCGGCAGCGCCGGGATGCCCAGCCTGGTCAGCAGGTCGAGCACACCGCCGCCGGAGGAGTCCAGGCGCCGCATCGCGACCGTCGTCAACTCCGTGCCGGACGCCACCAGCGCGCGTTCCAGCACCGCCAGGTTCGCCGCGCCACCGGTGCCCATGACCAGGCGCGAGCCGAACTCGCGCCCGGCGATCACCAACGGGTCGTCCACGTCACCCTCCCTGCACGGCGGTCAGCACCTCGACCGCGGAACCGTCGGACAGCACCGTCGTCCCCCACGCCGCGCGCGGCACGACCTCGCCGTCCAGCGCGACCGCGACACCGCGGGGCGGGGCGTCGAGCAGCGCCAGCACGGTGGCGACGGTCGACCCGTCGGCCAGTTCCCGCTCCAGACCGTTGACCTTCGCCTTCACCGACTGCTTCCTCCTTCGCGGAGCAGGGAGAGCACCCGCCGCGCCGTGACGGGGGCGAGCAGCAGACCGTTGCGGTGGTGGCCGGTGGCGGCCAGCACGCCGGGCTCCAGCCACTTGACCACCGGCGCGTTGTCGGGGCTGCCCGCGCGGAACCCGGCGGCGACCTCGGTGAGCGCGTACTCGGCGATGCCCGGCCACACCACCTCGGCGTCGCGCAGCAGGTCGCGCACGCCCCCCACGGTCACGTCACCGTCGAACCCGGCCTCGTACTGGGTGGCGCCGAGCACGAACCCGCCCTCGCGCGGCACCAGGTAGACGGGGCGGCCGGAGACGTGGGCGCGGATCGTGTGCCGGGGCGGCGGCAACGCGCCGGGTCGCGCCGACAGCCGCAGGATCTCGCCCTTCACCGGGCGGATCACGTCGCGCAGCAGGGGGTGCAGGTCGCGGCTCCACGCGCCGGCCGCGATCACCGTCACGTCCGGCTCCGCGGCGGGCTCGGCCGCGAACACGACACCGCCGGCGGCGCACGCCTCCCGCAACGCGCGCAGCAGCGCCCGGTTGTCCACGGCGACGTCACCCGGCACCGACAGTCCACTTCGGACCGAGCCGAGGCCGGGCTCCACCGCGCGCAGCTCACGACCCGTCAACCGGGACGCCGACCGCCCCATCCGGCCCAGGTAGGCGCACAACTGGTCCAGCACCTCGACGTCGGCCCGGTCGACCGCCACCGCCAACGTCCCCGCGGGACTCAGCTCGACGCCGAGCGAGCGCGCGAACTCCGGCCACAGCGCCAACGACTCCACGCCGAGTGCGAGCACGTCCTCGTCACCGGGCCACGCCTCGGTGATCGGCGCCAGCATCCCGCCCGCGACCCACGAGCCGCCGTGCGGCGAGCCGCGGTCGACGACCTCCACCGCGTGACCGGCGCGCGCGGCGTACCAGGCCGTGGACAGCCCGATGACACCACCGCCGAGGACGGTCACTCGCATTGCCAAGGCACTCACGCTCCCTGCGCCGGCATGACCCGGATCAGGTTCGACGGTCGGAGCGAACCACGCTCCCTCTCAGCCCGGTGTGTTCCAGGCTCCCGTGCGGACCACGTCCACCGTAGCGCACGGAACGCGCCGGCGGTTACCGTGCCGCCCGTGCCAGGACTCGACGGAACGCGGATCAGGCGGCGGCTCGCCGACGCACGGCTCTACCTCTGCACGCCCGCGCGGCCCGACCTCGCCGAGTTCGCGGACGCCGCGCTCGCCGGTGGCGTCGACATCGTGCAGTTGCGGGACAAGGGCCTCGAAGCCAAGCAGGAGATCGCGGCGCTGGAGGTGCTCGCCGAGGCGTGCGCGCGGCACGGCGCGCTGCTCGCGGTGAACGACCGGGCGGACGTGGCGCTCGCCGTGGACGCCGACGTGCTGCACCTGGGCCAGGACGACCTGCCGGTGCCGCTCGCGCGCCGGGTCGTCGGGGACGACGTGGTGATCGGCCGCTCCACGCACGACGTGGGGCAGGCGCGGGCGGCGGCCGTCGAGCCGGGGGTGGACTACTTCTGCACCGGGCCGTGCTGGCCGACGCCGACCAAGCCGGGCCGTCCCGCGCCGGGCCTCGACCTGGTGCGCGCCACGGCGGGCACGACCGACCGGCCGTGGTTCGCCATCGGCGGCATCGACGCCGACCGGCTGCCGCAGGTGCTGGAGGCGGGCGCGGAGCGGGTCGTGGTCGTGCGCGCCGTCACGGAGGCCGAGGACCCCCGCACCGCCGCCTCTTGGTTGAAGCTTCAACTAAAGGGCGTACAGTAGTCCGCGTGATGCCTGTGCTGTACCTGGGCCACGGGGCGCCCCCGCTGGCCGACGACGAGCGGTGGACCGGCGAGCTGAGGTCGTGGTCGGCGGGGCTGCCGCGCCCCGCGTCGATCCTCGTCGTCTCGGCGCACTGGGAGAACGACCCGCTCACGCTGGGCGCGACGACGACCGTGCCGCTCACGTACGACTTCTGGGGCTTCCCCCGGCGGTACTACGAGGTCACCTACGCCGCGCCGGGCGCGCCCGACCTGGCCCGCGAGGTCATCGGGCTGCTCGACCGCCCAGTCGCGCACGACGAACGGCGCGGGCTGGACCACGGCGCGTACGTGCCGCTGAAGGAGATGTTCCCCGAGGCGGACGTCCCGGTGTTGCAGATGTCCCTGCCCAGCCTCGACCCGCGCGACCTGTTCGACGTCGGCCGCCGGCTGGCCCCGCTGCGCGAGCAGGGCGTGCTGATCGTGGGCAGCGGGTTCATGACGCACAACCTGAGCTGCGTAGACCTGTCCGCGGCCCCCGACCACCGGCCGCCGTCGTGGTCGGCCGAGTTCGACGACTGGGCGGGCCGGGCGCTGGCCGACGGCGACGTGGACGCGTTGCTGGACTTCCGGCGCAAGGCTCCCGCCGCCGGCGTGGCCCACCCGCGCACCGAGCACTTCGCGCCGCTGTTCGTGTCGCTGGGGGCGAGCGCCGCGCAGGAGGCCACGACCACCGTCGACGGCTTCTGGTACGGGCTGTCCAAGCGGTCCGTGCAGTTCTCCTGAGCGGACGCGGAACGCCCCCGAGCCGGTCGGGCCCGGACGCGGAACGCCCCCGAGCCGTCGGCCCGGGGGCGTTCGCCAAGCGGTGCGCGGCCCACAGGGACGACCGCGCGCCTGTGTCCGCGAGGTCAGCCGCGGGTCAGGCTCAAGCCGTAGGCGCTGAGGATCTCGCCGACCGGCTGGAAGAAGGTCGTGCCGCCGGAGGAGCAGTTGCCCGAACCGCCGGAGGTCACACCCTGGGCCTGGCTGTAGCCGGAGCCCGCGACCCACGAACCGCCCGAGTCACCGGGCTCGGCGCAGGCGTTCGTGCGGGTCATGCCGTACACGGCGCCCTGCGCGTAGTTCACCGTCTGGTTCTTGGCCTGGACGGTGCCGCAGCGCCAGCCGGTGGTCGAGCCGGAACGGCAGATCGCCGCGCCGATCGCCGCCGAGGTGGAGCCGGTCACGGTGACGTTGGAGCCGTTGTAGCGGTTGACCCACGGACGCGAGGTCCAGCTGGAGTTCGTCCGCACCCAGGCGTAGTCGTTGCCCGGGAAGGACGAGCCCGCGAACGAGCCCTGCGAGACGCGGTTGTAGCCGGTCGTGGCGTTGCCGACCCGACCGCAGTGACCCGCCGTCACGAAACCGCCGCTGACCGCGAAGCCGACCGAGCACCGGCCGCTGCCGATGTAGTACGCGTCGCCGCCGCGGGTGTCGTACAGGGTGGTCGGGCTCTGGTCGACCTCGACCACCCGGACCGCCGGGCTGACCGACTTGGCCGAGGCCAGGAACGCCTCCGCCGCCGCGTCCCGCTGGAAGCGGTTGACCTCGACGACGACCGAGTTCGTCTGCTCGTCGACCCGCCAGCCGGTGATCGACGACGGCGCCGACAGGGTGTCGATCGTCGACTTCGCGCCGGCCAGCTGCTGGTGGGAGAAGGCGACGTACTTGGCGTCGGCGCCCGCGGCACGGGCCGCGCCCGCCTTCGCCGAGTCGGTCACCGCGACCACCAGCTTGCCGGTCGCCCCGTTGATCCACGAGCCCGCGTAGGCGCTGCCGACCGCGGACCGCGCCGCGGACTCGACCTCACCCGCCCGGGTGTCACTCGCCAAACGGGCGGTGACCTGTTCGGCGGTCAGGCCGAGGTCACGTTGCGCCGCTTGGAGCAACTCGGCGGGGTAGCTCTCCGTGTCGGCCGGGCTTGCGCCATAGGGGGCGGCGGGTGCCGCGATGGCCGGTACGCTGAGAGCTGTAGCCGTGCCGGTGGCCAGCAGGACGGCCGTGGCAAGGCGGACCGCACTCGTGCGGTTCATTAGGCGTCTCCCTCATCTTCGGGTGCAGGGAACCCGAGAGCCTGGTTGCAGGGACCGCTCTCGGGGGCTCTAGGGGGACGGGTGGTGGGGCGGCGGCAGGGGTCGCCCCACCCCTTTACTTCTCGCCCGTGTCGTCGCCCGGGTTCGAGTCGGTGAGTCGGCGGTCGGGCCCGAGCTCGGCGAAGCGCACGGCAAGGACGGCGCTCGCGTGTCTCGCATGGCACTCCTCCCGATCTCTACCGACCAGTACTCACCCGTTCGAGCGACGTTATGACTCCGTAACCTGTTACGGCCCGAGCCATCCGAGGGCGAAGTGTGTCACAGGACACGCCGACGTGACTGCGCTGTGTAGCGTTTGACAGTTAACTCTCACTCAAGGTAGTGAGTCGATCACCGATTCGGGCGGTTTTGCCAGAAGTAAGCGATTCGGTTAAGCCAGCCACGGACGTGTGAATGTTGTTGCCCCGGGCGGGTGAAGCAGGAGGAGTTCCGGTAACGACCCGTGTACTCGTCACACCGCCGCAGGGGTGAGGATCGACGCATGGGACTCGTCACCATCTCCGACATCCGGGCCGCCGCCGACCGCATCGAGGGCGCGGCGGTCCGCACTCCCCTGCTGCGGTTCGACGACGGGTTGTGGCTCAAGCCGGAGAGCCTGCAACCGGTCGGCGCCTTCAAGATCCGCGGCGCGTACAACGCGCTGGCGCGGCTGACCGAGGACGTGCGGGCGCGCGGCGTCGTCGCCTACTCCAGCGGGAACCACGCCCAGGCCGTCGCCTACGCGGCGAAGCTGTTCGGCGTGCCCGCGGTGATCGTCGTGCCGGACGACACCCCGCGGGTCAAGGTCGACGCGACCCTCTCGCACGGCGCCGAGGTCGTCCAGGTGCCGATGGCGCTGCGGGAGGCGCGGGCCGCCGAACTGGTCGCGGAACGGGGCGCGACGCTGATCCCGCCGTTCGACCACGCGGACGTCATCGCCGGTCAGGGCACGGTCGGGCTCGAGGTGATCACCGAGAAGCCGGACGTGGCGACGGTGCTCGTGCCGGTCAGCGGCGGCGGGCTGATCTCGGGCGTGGCCGCGGCGGTGAAGGCGCTGAGCCCGTCCACGCGGGTGATCGGGGTGGAGCCGGAGCTGGCCGGTGACGCGGCCGAGTCGCTGCGGGTCGGCACGCTGGTCCGGTGGCCGGCGGGCGACCGGGCCCGGACGATCGCCGACGGGCTGCGCGCCGAGCCGTCCGAGCTGACCTTCGAGCACCTGCGCGCCTACGTGGACGACATCGTGACGGTGTCCGAGGAGCAGATCGGCGAGGCGGTCGGCGTGCTGGCCCGGCGGGCGCGGCTGGTGGTGGAGCCCAGCGGCGCGGTGACCGTGGCCGCGCACCTCGCGCGGCCGTCCTCGGGTCCGACCGTGGCCGTGCTGTCCGGCGGGAACGTCGACCCCGAGGTGTTCGCCCGGTACCTCTGAGTCAGTCGGGCACGCGGGCGGGCGGGCCGTCGACGCCGCAGCTGTGGCACTCGGGCACTTCGGGCGTCGGCTCCAGGACGCGGTTGTCCACGCCGACGGCCATCAGCCCGCCGACGATCGACGCGACCGCGCACACCAGCAGGGCCGTCTGCCAGCCCTCGGTGAGCGCGGTCGGGTCGGCGTACTGGGCGCCGGTCAGGCCCGCCACGGCCGGCAGCACGGCCACCGCGACCAGGCTGCCGGTGCGGGCGACGGCGTTGTTCACGCCCGAGGCGACCCCCGCGTACCGGTCGGGTGCGGCGGCCAGCACGGTCGCCGTCACCGGCGCGACCACGGCCGCCAGGCCGAAGCCGAACACCAGCAGGCCGGGCAGCACGCCGGTCCAGTAGCCCGCGCCGGGCTCGACCCAGCGCAGCATCAGCATGCCGACGCCGATCAGGACCGGTCCTCCGACGAGTTGGGCGCGTGGCCCGATCCGCTGGGCGAGCGCGCCGGAGCGTGCGGACAGGGCGAGCAGGATCAGCGTGATGGGCACGCTGGCCAGGCCGGACGCCGTCGGCGAGTAGTGCAGTGAGACCTGCAGTTGCAGGACCATCAGCACCATCACCCCGCCCAGGGCCGCGTAGACGAGGAACGTCAGGGCGTTGGACAGCACGAACGTGCGGTTGGCGAACAGCTGGGGCGGCACCAGCGGGTCGGCGCCCCGGCGTTGCAGCACGACGAACACCACCAAGCCGGCAACACCGACCACCCCGGCGGTGACCACGAGCGCGTCGGCGCCCCGGACCGGCGCCTCGACCAGCGCGCCGGTGATGCCCGCGAGGCCGATCGCGCCGACGACCGACTCGCCGATGTTCGGGCGGCCGGTGAGGGCCTCGTCGCGGGATTCGGGCACGTGGCGGCGGGCGAGCCACACGCACAGCGCCGCGATGGGCAGGTTGATCAGGAACGCGAGCCGCCACGACCAGGCCTGCACCAGCAGGCCGCCGAGCAGCGGCCCGATCGCCGTGGCGACGCCGGACAGGCCGGACCAGGCGCCGATCGCCCGGCCGCGGTCGGCACGGGCGAACACCGATTGGAGGATGGCGAGCGAACCGGGGGTGAGCAGCGCGCCGCCGATGCCTTGGAGCACGCGTGCGACGACGAGCAGTTCGGTGGTCGGCGCGAGGCCGCAGAGCAGGGAGGCGGCGCCGAACCAGAGCACGCCGAAGGTGAAGACCCGGCGGCGGCCGTACCGGTCGCCCAGCGAGCCCGCGATCAGGATCAGCGAGGCCAGGGCCAGGAGGTAGCCGTCGAGGATCCACTGGAGGCCGGCCACGGAGGCTTCGAGCTCGGCGCCGATGCGGGGCAGCGCGACGTTGACGATCGTGCTGTCGAGCATCGCCATGCCCGACCCGAGGATGGTCGTCGCCAGCACGGCCTTCGCCCGGCCCGTGCCCCACACCACAGTTTCCGCCACAGATCCATTCTGCTCTCGGAGTTGTCCACAGGCCGACCCGGAGCACCCGGAACCGTCGGTGGCCGCCGGCAGGATGAAGAACGGGGGTCCCCCTGGGCGGGGTACGCGGTTGGGTCAGGACGAGCTCGTGCGCGCGGGCGGTGCACTGAGCCCACGGACGCTCGCCGCGCTCAATGAGGCACTCAAGATCGCGCTTGCGCTTCCGTAAGCACCGGGATCGAACCAAAGGCCTCTGACCTGCGGAAACCGAGGACCTTACGCGCGGCGTCGATCATGCTTCGAGTCAACGCCACCCGCTTGCCACTGGACGCCGCCCGGTCACGCCTCGCGACCGGGCGGCGGCACGGGCTCAGCCCGCGGGACGGTTCAGGGTGGCGACGAACTTGTAGCGATCACCCCGGTACACCGAGCGCACCCACTCCACCGGGTTGCCCTCCGTGTCGAACGAGTGCCGCGACAGCAGCAGCATCGGCAGGCCGATGTCGGCCCCCAGCAGCTCCGCCTCCTCCGGCGACGCCAGCGCGGTCTCGATGGTCTCCTCCGCGTGCCCCATCTCGACCCCGAACCGCTCCCGCAGCACCTGGTACAGCGACGCGCCCGGCGCGAGGTAGCGCCGCAGGCCGCGGAACCGGCCCAGGGCCAGGTGCGTGGTCTCGATCGCCATCGGCTCGCCGTCGGCCAGCCGCAGCCGGTGCAGCCGGAGCACCTTCGCGCCCGCCCGCACGCCGAGCAGCCTGGCCAGCTCGGCCTCGGCGGGCATCTCCGACGCCTCGATCAACCGCGACGACGGCTGCCTGCCCTGCGCCTTCATGTCCTCTGTGTACGACGACAGCTGAAGCCGTTGCGCCACCTTGGGTTCCGCGGCGAACGTGCCCTTGCCCTGCACGCGCAGCAACCGACCCTCCACGGTCAGTTCGGCAAGCGCTTGCCGCACCGTCGTGCGCGACACGTCGAACTCCGCCGCCAGCGAACGTTCCGTCGGGATCGGCGATCCGGGCGGCAACGCGCGCAGGAGGTCGAGCAGATGCCGCTTGAGTCCCCAGTACTTCGGCTCGCGCTGCGCGCGAGTCCTGGCGTCCACGCCAGTCGCAGGGCTCGTCTCGAGCATGCCTTCCTCCTCGCCCCTTGCCAGCCGACCTTGCCAGCGCTCCCAGACACAGGATGCCTTGTCCTCGTCGGATCGTGCGCCCGAACCCCCGACAAGCGCCAAGAAAATGATCCGATGACTTTGCAACGGTCCAGCAACGGCCTTGACATGCCCTGTGGCGAGGCACACTCTAGGCCGCATTGGTCTACACCACTTTGGAGTTCCGGTCGTGGGATCGGGGCATGGGGAAAGGGCGCACAACGTGAAGGGCTGGAGAGGACTGGCCGTAGGTGCCGCCGCACTCGCGGTGGCCGTGGCCGGATGTGGCACGAGCTCCGACGGCGGCAGCGGAAACTCCGGAGAACCCAAGACGCTGACGGTGTGGTTGATGGACGGCTCGGCGCCGACCACCCTGACCGACGCGCTGAACAAGGAGTTCCAGGACTCGCACCCCGGCGTGACCGTCAAGTACGAGATCCAGAAGTGGAACGGCATCCAGGAGAAGCTGACCACCGCGCTGACCAGCAACAACCCGCCGGACGTCATCGAACTGGGCAACACCCAGACGGCGAAGTTCGCGGCCGAGGAGACGCTGACCGACCTCAGCGCGGACGCCGCCGGCCTCAACGGCGACCAGTGGCTGGGCGGCCTGGAGGACTCGCTGACCTGGGACGGCAAGAAGTACGGCCTGCCGTTCTACGCCGCGAACCGCACGGTCATCTACCGGACCGACCTGTTCGAGGCCGCGGGCATCACCGCCGCGCCGAAGTCGCGTGACGAGTGGATCGCCGCGATCGAGAAGCTGAAGACGGCCAACGCGGCCGACCCCGACTTCCAGCCCCTCTACCTGCCGGGCCAGTCCTGGTACGTGCTGCTGTCCCTGATCTGGGACGAGGGCGGCGACGTGGCCAAGCCGCAGGGCTCCGCCTGGGCGGGCGCGCTCGACACCCCGCAGGCCAAGGCCGGCCTGGAGTTCTACAAGAAGCTGGTCGACACCTCCGGCACCAAGGCGCCGAAGGACGCGGACGAGGCCACCCCGCAGCAGATGGAGGTGTTCGCCACGGGCAAGGTCGGCATGATGATCGGCCTGCCGTGGGAGCTCGCGGGCGCGGTCAAGGCCAACGCCGACCTGAAGGAGAAGACCTCGGCGTTCGCCATCCCGTCGAAGACCGCGGGCAAGACCGCCCCGGTGTTCCTCGGCGGCTCGAACCTCGCCATCCCGGCCGGCAGCAAGAACGCCGACCTGGCCAAGGAGTACCTGAAGCTGCTGTCGTCCAAGAAGTACCAGGACATGCTGGCCGAGGGCGGCGCGGTGCCCGGCACCTCGACCGACACGGCCAAGCTGGCCACCACCCCGATCGGCAAGGCGCTGGCCGAGTCCGCCCCGAACGGCAAGGTCACCCCGACCACCCCGTCGTGGGCTGCGGTCGAGGCGGGCCAGAACCCGCTGAAGGACATGCTGACGGCGTACCTGACCGGCGCGAAGCCGCTGGACCAGGCCACGTCCGACGCCAATGCGGCCTTGTCGAAGACCCTGGCCGGATGACGATCGGATGACGGCCGTGCACACGACCGACGCCGGGGGGGGGGGGGGGGGGGGGGGGGGCGGGGGAGGGGGGGGGGGGGGGGGGGGGGGGGGGGGGGGGGGGGGGGGGGGCGT
>NZ_JBVJVK010000013.1:129138-133779 GCF_055603705.1 Actinosynnema sp. NPDC037264
GAGGTGGATGCCTGGCCAGAATAGACGAAGGCAAAGGAGGGATGACCCCCCCCACCCCCCCCCCCCCCCCCCCCCCCCCCCCCCCCCCCCCCCCCCCCCCCCCCCCGTGCCGCACCGGACGGCGCGCCGCGCCGTCGGGGCGGCGCCTTCGACCGGGCGCTGCCCTACCTGCTGCTGGCCCCCGCCGTGGCGGCCATCCTCTGGCTGATCGGTTGGCCCGTCCTCTCCGTCCTGGTGACCAGCTTCCGCAAGCTGAACCTGCGCGAGCTGACCCGCGGCGAGGTCGTGTGGACCGGTCTGGACAACTACGCCGAGATCCTGGGCGACCCGGCGTTCTGGGGCATCACGGTGCGCACCGTGGTGTTCACCGGGCTCGTGGTCGCCGTGTCGGTCCTCGCGGCCCTGCTGATCGCGCTGCTGATGCGGCAGATCAGCCCGGTCGTGCGGATCGTGCTCCAGGTCGCGATGCTGCTGGCGTGGGCGATGCCGCTGCTCGCCGCCACCACGGTCTACCAGTGGATCTTCGACCAGCAGTACGGCATCCTCAACAAGACGCTGGTCGCGGTCGGGTTCGACTCGTTCGCCGGGCACTCGTGGTTCTCCACGGGCACGTCGACGCTGGCCGTGATCGGGCTGCTGATCGTGTGGCAGGCGATCCCGTTCCTGGCGTTCTCGCTGTACGCGGGCGCCATCGGGATCCCGAAGGACCGTTACGAGGCGGCGGGCATCGACGGCGCGTCGGCGTGGCAGACGTTCCGCGCCGTGACGTGGCCCGAACTGCGGCCGTTGCTGCTGATGGTGACGTTCCTGTCGCTGCTGTGGGACTTCAAGGTGTTCGCGCAGATCTGGGCGATGCGCAAGGGCGGCCCGGACGGCGGCAGCACCACGTTGGCCGTCTACCAGTACCTCGAAGGCATCTCGAAGAGCCACTTCGGCGTGGCCGCGGCGGTGTCCGTGGTGATGGTCGTGCTGCTGGGGCTGCTCACCTTCCAGTACCTGCGCAGGCTGCTCCGGTCCCAGGAGGGCGAGCTGTGATCGCGAAAAAGGGTTCCGCCAAGAAGGTCACGGGCAACGTCGTCGCGCTGGTCGTGGCGTTGTTCTTCGCGTTCCCGACCTACTGGATGGTCTCGACCGCGCTCAAGCCGCGCAAGGACCTGCTGACCAGCGGTTACGACCTGGTGCCGTTCTCGGTGACGGGCTCGAACTTCGCCACCGCGTGGGCCAAGCCCGGTTTCCTCAACGCGTTGGGCAACAGCCTGCTGGTGACGTTGAGCGCGGTGGTGGCGGCGATCGCGGTCGGCCTGCTGGCGGCGGTGGCGCTGTCGCGGATGCGGTTCAAGGGCCGCAAGGGCTTCGCGATGATGCTGCTGGTGGCGCAGATGGCGCCGTTCGAGGCGCTGCTGATCCCGATGTTCCTGATGATGCGCGACCTCGACCTGCTCGACCGGCTGCCGGCGCTGGCGCTGATCTACTTCGCGGTGACGCTGCCGTTCTGCGCGTGGACGCTGCGCGGGTTCGTCAACGGCATCCCGCTGGAGCTGGAGGAGGCGGCGATGGTGGACGGCTGCGGTCGGTGGGGCGCGTTCCGCCGGGTCACGCTGCCGCTGCTCGGGCCGGGCCTGGTGGCCACGTCGGTGTTCGCGTTCGTGACCGCGTGGAACGAGTTCCTGTTCGCGTTGTCGCTGGTCAAGGACCAGACCAAGGAGACCCTGCCGGTGTGGCTGTCGGGGTTCCAGACCGCGTTCGGCACGGACTGGGGTGGCGCGATGGCCGCGTCGGCGCTGTTCACCCTGCCGGTGCTGGTGTTCTTCCTGATCGTGCAGCGCAAGATGGTCACCGGCGTCACCGCCGGTGCGGTGAAGGGGTAGGACCGCATGTCGTTGCACCGGCTCGCGTCGGGTGTGCTGCTGCCGGGGTTCCACGGGACCACCGCGCCGGACTGGCTGCTGAAGCGGGTGGCCGACGGGCTCGGCGGTGTCGTGCTGTTCGGGCGGAACGTGGTGACCGTCGGCGGTGACGACGATCAGGCCCCGGACGCCCAGGTCACGGCGTTGAACGCGCAGTTGCGGGGTGTGCGCGCGGACGTCGTGATCGGGATCGACGAGGAGGGCGGCGACGTCACCCGCCTCGACGCGGGCCGCGGGTCGGAGGTGCCGGGCAACCACGCGTTGGGCGCGGCGGACGACGTGGGGCTGACGCGGGCGGTGGCGGCGTCGATCGGGGCGCGGCTGGCGGCGTGCGGGGTGAGCCTGAACCTGGCGCCGTCGGCGGACCTAGTGCTCACGCTGGAGGACCCGGTGATCGGCGTGCGGTCGTTCGGGTCGGACCCGGTGGCGGCGGGCGCGCACGTGGCGGCGTTCGTGGAGGGCCTGCAGGCGGTCGGGGTGGCGGCGTGCGCCAAGCACTTCCCCGGCCACGGCGCGTCCACTGTGGACTCCCACGCGGCGCTGCCGGTGCTGCCGCGGACGCCGGCGGAGCTGGCGTCGGCCGAGTTCGTGCCGTTCCGCGCGGCGGTGCGGGCGGGGGTGCGGTCGATCATGACCGGGCACCTCGTCGTGCCGGAGTGGGGTCCGGCGCCCGCGACGCTGAACCCGCTGGCGGTGCGGGTGCTGCGGGAGGAGCTGGGGTTCACCGGGGCGATCATCACCGACGGGCTGGACATGAAGGCCGTCGGCGGCGACCTGGCGGAGGGGTCCGTGCGGTCGTTGGCGGCCGGGGTGGACGCGTTGTGCCTGGGCGGCGAGCCGTTGGACGACGACGGGCTGCAGTGGCTGGTCGACAGCATCGTGGCGGCCGTGGAGTCGGGCGCGCTGCCGCTGGAGCGGTTGGAGGAGGCGGCACGGCGGACGGCCGCGCTGGGCGCCCCGGCGGCTTCCGTGCAGGCGCACGACCCCGGGCTGGGGCTCGTCGCCGCACGGCGGGCGCTGGAGGTGCGCGGCACGTTGGCGCTGTCCGGGCCGCCGGTGGTCGTGGACCTGGCGGTGGAGCCGTCGATCGCGGTCGGGGACGTGCCGTGGGGGCTGGGGCCGTATTTGACGGAGCTCGTTCCGGGTACCTCGGTGGTGGCGGCGACGTCCGCTCGGGAGATCGCGTCGCTGGCCGCCGGACGTCCGGTCGTCGTGGTGACGCGTGAGGCACACCGCCACGCGTGGGCTCGCGAGCTGGTGTCGTCGCTGGGTACTATTGGTCTAGACCTTGTGCACGTCGAGACGGGCGTGCCGGGACCTGACCTCGGCGTCGGCGCCCGCGTGGACACCCACGGCGGTTCACGGGTGTGCCTGCGGGCGGCGGCCGAGCGCATCGCCGCGGCCACCGCCACGCCGTCCGCCGAACCTGAACCTGAACCGACGGGGGAACTCCGATGACCGACCACCAGCCCGGCAGGCACATGGCGGCCGAGATCGACCAGCAGCCGGGCATCTTCGCCGACCTGTTCGCCCGGCGGGACGCCATCGCGTCGGTCGCCTCGGTGATCGCCGAGCGCCGGCCGCGGTTCGTGCTGCTGGCGGCGCGCGGGTCGAGCGACCACGCGGCGCTGTACGCGAAGTACCTGACCGAGGTGCTGCTGGAACTGCCCGCCGGGCTGGTGTCGCCGTCCACGACCACGCTGTACGGGGCGCGGCCGGACCTGCGGGACGTGCTGCTGGTCGCGGTGTCGCAGTCCGGCGGGTCGCCGGACCTGCTGGAGGTGACCGAGTCGGCCCGTGCGCGCGGGGCGTTGACGGTGGCGGTGACGAACACCTCGTCGTCGCCGCTGAACGGCGCGGCCGAGCTGGCGGTGGACGTCGGCGCGGGCGTGGAGCGGGCGGTGGCGGCGACGAAGACGTACTCGGCGACGTTGCTGGCGCTGTACCTGCTGGTGGACGGGATCCGGGGCGGTGACGGGTCGGCCGCGGCGGGTCTGGGCGACCTGGCGCGGGCGACGCTGGACTCCTCGGCGGACGCGGTGGCCGAGGCCGTGCAGCGGTACCGGTTCGTGGACCGGGTGCTGACCACCGGGCGCGGCTACTCGCTGCCGACGGCGCTGGAGGCGGCGTTGAAGCTGGCCGAGACGTCGTACCTGGCGGCGCGGGCGTACAGCGGCGCGGACCTGCTGCACGGGCCGGTGGCGGCGGTGGACGCGGAGACGGCCGTGCTGGCGGTGACCAGTGCGGGCAAGGGCGGTGACGCCCTGCACGACGTCCTGGACGCGGTGCACGGGCGCGGGGCGGACGTGCTGGCGGTCGGTTCGGCTTCCGACAAGGTCTCCGCGGCCCTGCGCGTCCCGGTCGCGGAGACGGCCGAGGAGGTGGCCCCGATCCTGGAGATCCTGCCGATCCAGCGCCTGGCCCACGGCCTGGCCCTGGCCCGCGGCGGCGACCCGGACAACCCGCGCGGCCTGAACAAGGTCACCCGCACCCGCTGACCACCGCGCGTCCACGTCCGCGTCGCGCGTGTTCCACGGCCGGAACGCGCGCGACCTGCGTTCGCGTCGCGCGTGTCCTGCGTCCAGAACACCTGAAGTCAACGCTCGGAACACGGGAGAGGGGGGGGGGGGGGGGGGCCCCCGGCTCCCCGCCCTTTCTGCTCCCTCCCCGTCGGCGGCACCACAACAGGCCCATTCTCTTTCCCCTCCCCCTCGGCGCAACCCACCCCTCCCTC